>CAZWVD010000035.1:0-9539 GCA_964636855.1 uncultured Gammaproteobacteria bacterium
GGGGACAACGCGAGCTTATCATTGGTGATCGCTCAACAGGAAAAACCGTCGTTGCGATTGACACAATTATCAATCAGAAATATACACACACCGAAGAAGCAAAAAAACAGGGGATTGAACCCGTATTTTGTATCTATGTCGCTATCGGACAAAAAGGTTCCACTGTTGCAAACGTGGTGGCAACTCTCGAAGAACAAGGAGCTTTGGAATATACTATCATCGTTGCTGCAAATGCATCCGATCCCGCTCCTTTACAGTTCATTGCGCCTTACTGTGGTACATCCATGGGTGAATACTTCCGCGATTCCGGTCGTCATGCGCTCATTATTTATGATGATTTGACCAAACAAGCTGCCGCATATCGCCAAGTGTCGCTTTTATTGCGTCGC
Organism: uncultured Gammaproteobacteria bacterium; assembly: GCA_964636855.1. Taxonomy (GTDB): domain Bacteria; phylum Patescibacteriota; class Patescibacteriia; order UBA1558; family S5-K13; genus S5-K13. The sequence goes on from CAZWVD010000035.1 coordinate 390, forward strand.
CCGCCGGGACGTGAAGCATATCCGGGTGATATTTTCTATCTCCATAGCCGCTTACTTGAACGCGCTTCAAAACTATCGAAAGAGCTCGGTGGAGGATCGCTTACGGCGCTTCCTGTTATTGAAACACAAGCAGGTGACGTATCTGCTTACATCCCAACTAACGTAATCTCCATTACCGATGGTCAGATTTACCTCGAATCAAACCTCTTCAATGCCGGTATTCGTCCTGCCTTGAATGTTGGTATATCCGTGTCGCGTGTTGGTGGTAGTGCCCAGATCAAAGCAATGAAAAAAGTTGCCGGTCCACTCAAACTCGAGCTTGCTATGTTCCGAGAACTCGAAGCCTTTGCCAAATTCGGCTCTGACTTAGATAAATCAACTCAACAACAACTTTTGCGTGGGCAAATCTTAACTGAAATCTTGAAACAACCGCAATTCAGTCCCATACCCGTTGAAAAACAAGTATGCTTAATTATTGCGGCTACTTCCGGCGTTATTGACGATATCCCTCTCAATAAACTCAAACAATTCGAAGAAGAATACATGAACTTCCTTGAACTTGGGCACAGAAATATCTTATCTTCAATCGCTGAACACAAGGAATTAATACCCGAAACCGCTACGGCTCTCAAAAATGCCTTAGAATCTTTCGCGGCTAAATTCAAAGCTTCTTTACCTAAATAAGTAACACTTTCATCGAGCATGGTTCCATGATTGTCATCACAGGTGCAGCCGGTTTCATCGGTAGTTGCTTACTCAAAAAACTTAACGACGAGGGCGTCTTCGATGTTCTCGTCGTTGACTATTTAGAGAGTGGCGATAAATGGAAAAACCTTGTCGGAAAAAGATTTACTGACATCATTCATCCAAATCAATTCCTCGAAGAGCTTCAACAAGGCGATTACGAAAACTCTATCGAAACTATCGTCCATCTTGGAGCCACTACCTCAACCACCGAAAGAAACGCCGACTTATTGCTTTCTAACAACTTCCACTATACCCGTGACCTCGCTGTGCATGCTCTCGACAATGACATCCGGTTCATCTATGCTTCTAGTGCGGCTACTTACGGACTTGGTGAAAATGGCTACTCTGATGCGATGGTTTATGGCTTACGTCCGCTCAATATGTACGGATACTCCAAGCAGCTCTTCGATCAATGGGCGAATGATATGCATATTCTCAATAATATTCTCGGAATCAAATTTTTCAATGTCTTTGGTCCGAATGAATACCACAAAAACGATATGGCAAGTATGATCTACAAATCATACAACCAGATCAAGCAATCGGGTAAAGTCAAACTCTTCCAATCAACAACGCCCGATTACATTGACGGCGGACAAATGAGGGATTTTGTCTATGTCAAGGATTGTTGCAACATTCTCTGGCATTGGATAAACAACCGTGACATATTCGGACTTTACAACCTTGGAACAGGCAAAGCACGCTCTTGGAATGATTTAGCCAACGCTGTATTCAGTGCAACCGGCATCGAGCCAAACATAGAATACGTCGAAATGCCTCAATCGCTCCAATCGCAATATCAAAACTTTACCGAAGCGGATATGACTTCTGTTATAAAATGCTTCCCTCAAACGCAATTCAGTTCACTCGAAGATGCGGTGCAAGATTATGTGCGCCAACATCTTGACAACTCTTGGCAATATTGGTAATTCTTTTCTTTTCTTATAGACTATGGCAACTCTCAGAGACATAAAACAGCGTATCGTAGCTATTAAAAACACTTCCAAAATCACTTCCGCTATGCGTATGGTGGCGGCGGCGAAGCTCCGAAGAGCCCAAGAAGCTATCTTAGCTGCACGACCTTATTCCAAAAAACTCTCCGAGATTCTCGGCAATTTGGCTTCCTCCGTCGAAGAGGACTATTACCATCCATTACTGCGTCGCCCGCAAAAAATACGTTCTGTGGCGGTCATCGTCATCAGTTCCGACCGTGGTTTATGCGGCAGCTTCAACACCAATGTCTTGCGAATAGCAGCTCAAAGGGTAAAAGCCGGTATCCAACAAGAATTTCCCGATGCCCAAGTTTCCGTCATTGCTGTCGGAAAACGCTCCGTGCAATTCTTCCAACGCCAGAGCATTCCCGTCATTGCGGCTTTTCCGGACATATTCCAAAAATTGCGCTTCGATACCGCACAAGAGCTTGCTGAAATCGTTCTCAATGGCTTCTCAGAAGAAAAATTCGACCACGTAGAAGTCATCGGCAATCAATTCCGTTCCGTCATGAGGCAAGAAGTCACAACCGAGCAACTCTTACCCATCGAACGCAAAAATCAACAACAAAACAAATCAGCCGGAGTAGGCGAGCAATCTGACTATATCTTCGAGCCGTCACGCGGAGACATCATGGACATACTCTTACCAAAATACCTAACGAATCAACTATGGCGCTCGCTTCTCGATTCAAACGCAGCCGAAAACGCAGCGCGTATGGTTGCTATGGAAGCAGCAACCAAAAATTCCAAAGACCTTACAAAATCTCTTCAACTCAAATTCAACAATCTTCGACAAGCAGCAATCACTAAAGAAATGCTCGAAATCGTTGGCGGAGCTGAAGCACTCAAAAACTAACTGTTACGCCCTTTGTACAAACACTTAAAACCTCAAATCGAAGACATTTGGGGTTTTTTTCGTTCTCATCGAAATCCTCAATCGCTTGCTCAATTCCTTCGCTATCAATATCTCCATCAATATCGCATTCCCATAACATCATATATACTCCATCGTCTTATGTATTGAGCGTAAAATATTATAGACGCAGTGCATATAACCATAGACGCAGTACATATAACCATAGACGCAGTGCATATATCTATAGACGCAGGACTAATATTTAATAACGCATTATAGTAAATTATAGACGCAGTAACTACGCTAAAAGACGCAGTATATGTTTTTATATACAAAGTATATTGTATAAAAGACGCAGCATTTAAAATTATAGACGCACTGCATCAACATGCAAAATGAACCAATATTATCTAAAAATTGCTAATATTGCAAGCATATTGACAAACAATAAACAGACAATAACTAAAAATGAACATTACAAAAGCCGTATCTAAATGCAATAAACAGAATCTAATAGCCGCAAACCCCATTATGAAGTACTATTGTGGGAATAGACACCCCAAAAAAGTCGCTTAGCAGTGCATTTGAGTAGGTTCTTCAACCAAACCGTTCGTTCAATGGAACTTTATTCGTCATCGTAACCCATAAAAAGCATATAATTGGAGGGCTGTGGCAGCAATAATGGTTCAAAATTTAATCTCGAAGCTCTTTCCTCAACTTTGGGTATAGGCACGAACAAGACTCTGGCGGACAATTGTGAGTTAGTCGAATCAACCCAAAATTCTCATAAAAGAAAGAAAAAGCATATAACTCAATAAGCATAAAATGTTAAAGTACAGTTCGTGTTTTTTACAGACAAACACCAAGCAGAAAGGGTAAAATCCATGCGAATATTTCACTTTCGATTATCCGCACAACAAATGATGAGCAAAGCAAGGAAAGTATCGTCGGCTATGGAGCGCGATGCGGATTTGTTGGAGCAATATGGGGTGACAGCGGAGCAAAGGCAGAATTTTGCGGAGGCAATAGCGGTGGCGGATGCTCTTGCGGATGATGTGATAAGCCGTTGGTATGTGTCCGAAGCGGTGGCGGCGCGTGATAAAAAACAAGAGCAAATTCGAGCAAAAATAGAGGGCATGGTGCTGCGTGTGCGGTTGTGTTTTGGGGCGCAAACGCCATTGATTGGGGTGATGGATTGTCATAATTTGTCACAAAAAAACACATCGGAATTGCTTGAGAGTTGCCAAAATGCGCTTGCGGTGCTGTCGGAAAATTTTGCGGCATTATCGGTATTTGGTCTGACGCAGCCCATGGTGGATGAGTTGGCGGCGGCACGTGCGGAGTTGATGGTTTTGGCGGATGTGGTGACGGATGCGCAGCGTGAGCGGATGGAAATGACGCTTCGTCGGGCAGATGCGCTGAATGAGATTTATGAAACGATGGTTGGTTTTTGTACGATAGGGAAGCTGTTGTGGGCTGATGTGAATCCGGCGAAATATGAGGATTATGTGATATACCATACTAAGCCCAAGTCCGCACCCGCAATGCCTGAGAATAATACCAAAAGCGATGCGGGGGAGAATATGTAGTTTTGTATATTGTCTGTAATTATTAATCACATTATTGCAAAAGATTATGATGAATTCACAAAAAACAAATCCCTTAGCTTTACGCTCACTCGAAGCATCGCTAGATAGTGGTGACCCTTTTTCAGATTGTCTTTTAGATAGAAAAAAGTATGCGGAGATATTGACAAAGATTGTTCTTACATATCATAGAGGTTTTGTGCTTGCATTAAGCAGTGATTGGGGTACGGGAAAAACCTTTTTTGTTAAACGATGGAAAGAGTATTTAAAATGTCCGCCAGTTGATACTAAACATCCACCAATTAATACTATATACTTTAATGCTTGGGAAAATGATTTCGACAATAATGCTCTGATAGCTTTGCTTGCTGAATTGCAAGTCTTAGAAACTCCCAGATTAACTACAGACTTTAAAAAAGTCATGTCAAAAGCAGGTATTGTTATGAAAAGTCTTACTCCGGCTTTAGCAAAAGGTTTTATGAAGCGTTATGTAGATGTTGAGTATATCGAGGACGCAGTTGAAGCTGGCGTTAAAGGAAGTATTGAGGTTGTCGAGGAGTTAGTGAAGGAGTATAATATAAAAAAATCAAGCATTGGTGAATTTCGAAGAGTCTTAAAAGAATTTGTTGAGAATATAAGTGGCAATAAACCTTTGGTAATTTTTATTGATGAATTAGATAGATGTCGTCCGGATTATGCCGTTGAAGTTTTGGAAGCCGTGAAGCATCTTTTTAATATTGATGGAATTGTTTTTGTTCTTTCTATTGATAAAAAACATCTTGCCAGTAGCATTAAGGGATATTATGGCAGTGAACATATAAACACAGATGAGTATTTACGACGTTTTATTGACCTTGAATATACCTTGCCCGAACCTTCCCCTGTCAGTTTTGCAAGTTCTTTGTTTGAAAAACATCGTGTTGATTTGTTGTCTAAAACTACAGATTTTTCTAATTATTTAATTAATATTTTTGGATATTATTCATATGTCTTTCAGCCAACATTAAGGAAGACTGAAAAGATTGTTATTCAGATGATTCTTTCTATTAAATCCTTGGGAGTAGATTATCATAAGTATATTGAGGCATTACTACTACTACTTTTTATTAAGATGTTTAATCGCGATTTATATAATGAGATTAAACAAAGTAAATTTAATGCAGGTATTATTGGTATTAAGTTGTATGATTTTTTATTCAAGCCAAATACCCATTTGGGGGTGAGTGAAGTTTCGTTAGAAGGGTTTAAACTATTATTATGGATGTACACAAATACCCAAACTAAATGTGCTGATGTTAAATTTAACATATCAGAAGATGCTCAAAAATACGGAACTCTTTATGTCGCTTATAAAAACTCTCAGGATGACATAAATGATGCATTTCAGAAGTATCGTACAAAATATAATAACTGTTTTGATGATCCAAGACATCACCCTACTTCTGCAAGATTGATTAATCACATTGAATTATTAGAGAATTTTAGTTAATCTATAGAGAAATAATTTATTCGAGATTATGGTGGTTGAGATAATCGCGTACTTTTTGTGCGTCGTCGGGCGTGTCCACGGCAATGAGTGTTGCGTTTGTTTTGACGCAATGGATGATGGCTCCGTTTTCGAGAAGGCGGAGCTGTTCTAAGGATTCGCTTTTTTCTAAGGGCGATGGGGGCAGCTCGGCGAATGTTCGGAGCATTTCGGCTTTGTAACAGTAGAGTCCGATGTGTTTCCAGTATGTCTGATTGTCGAGCCATTGGTATATTGACTTGCCTTGCAGATGGGGTATGGGGCTTCGTGAGAAGTAGAGCGCTTGTTGGTGTTGGTTCATTGCCACTGTGACGATGGTTGGATTGAGCAATTCTTCGGTTGTGCGTATTGGTGTGATGGGCGTAGTGATATGGCTGTTGTTGTTGTATGCTGCGCTGATTAAATCGTCGAGCAGTTGGGGGGGGACGATGGGTTCGTCGCCTTGCACATTGAGTACGAAGTCGGCAGTGTCGCCAAGTTTTTGGTATGCTTGCGCTATGCGGTCGGTGCCGGAGGGTAATGCGGGGTCAGTGAGTATGTATTCTGCTCCGATGCGTTGACATTCTTGTTCTATGCGGTGGTCGTCGGTTGCTATGATTGTTCGTCGGATGTTTTTTGCTTTTTGTGTTTGTTCATAGACCCTTTGGATGAGTGTTTTGCCGTTGATGTCGGCGAGCGGTTTGCCCGGGAAGCGTGTTGAGGCGAATCGGGCGGGTATGATTGCTATTGCATTGTACATTGGTTTAGTCCTTGTATTGTTATTTGGTTGTTTGTGTTGTTTGAATGTTCCTTGCTACTCTTAGCCCAAAGGATGGTGCTTTTATTTCGGGGAAGGTGAGATGGCGATGGGGCGAGCGTCCATAATGGTTTGGTCCTTCGCAATCATAGCTGCCTCCGCGTTGCATTTTTTTGTAATATGGTTCTTGATAGATGGGCTGCCTTTGCGATACGACCCAATCGGTGGTGTCATTGGGTGTGTAGTATGCAAACCAGTCCCAAACCCATTCCCATACATTTCCGTGCATGTCATATAGTCCGAAGTTGTTTGGTATTTTTTTTCCGACGGGATGTGTTTTGTTTTGCGCATTGCCACAATACCATCCCGCTTTGTCAAGTGCGGAATCAATGAGTGTATTGCTGAATGGTCCGGTGTAGAATTCGGTGGTTGTTCCGGCACGGCAGGCATATTCCCATTCGGCTTCGGTGGGGAGTCGGTATCCGTCGGCTTGGTTGTTCCATAGTATGGTGGTGTCATTGATGATTGTATAGACGGGTGTGAGTCCTACTTTTTGGGAGAGTTTATTGCAAAATGTGATGGCATGGAACCAGTTGATGCTTTCGACGGGTAAGGAGTCTCCGAGGAAGTATGAGGGATTGTCGCCCATGACTTTTTTCCAGAGATGTTGGGTTACTTCATACTTGCTGATGAGAAAGGAGCGCGAGATTGTGACATTGCGGACGGGTCTTTCATCTCCGTCATGGTACCATGTTCCCATGGCGAATGTGCCTGCGGGTATGGTTATCATGGCGATTGATGGGGTGGTGTCGGGTTGTTGTGTTTGTTGGTCTTCGCCACATGAGTTGAGCAGTAGTGCAGTTATGACTAATGCTGTGATTGTTAGATGTTTCATGATTGTACCTTTTGTAAATAAGTGAATACGTGAGGTCACAAAGGTCATAGGCGTGTAAGTGTTGATAGTTGGTATTTATTGGAAGTTGAGAGTAATATCAAGTGTTTGTTCGAGTAAATCTTTTCTTCGTTCTGCTCCCCATATTTCTATGTCGGGTATATAGTCCTGTTGTTGTAATTGGAGTTGGATGGTGATGTTTTTTTTGTCTGTTATTGCTTTTACAGAGGCGACGGCGGCAATTAAGCGACGGTCTAATGCTTCTGTGATGCGTAGTATGCCGGATAGAATGCGTACGGTTTTTTGTTCTTGTGGGGAGAGGTGAATAAAGTTATCGTGTTTTCTTTTTGGTAAGCTCTTGCGATGGTATCTGGCGATGTTGGCAATGATTTCGGTTTCGTCATTGGTGAATCCGGGTAGAACGCAATTTTTTATGAGATAGTAAGTGTGTTTGTGATGTTGTTCGGGTGAGATATGATAGCCGACATCGTGGAGTAGAGCAGCGGCTTCGAGCAGTTCTTTTTCATTGTCTCCGAGTTGGTGGATTGGTTGGAGAGCATCGAAGAGGTCGGAAGAAAGTTGTTTGACATGAAGAGCATGTTTCATTATGACGCGGTATTCATTGCATACATGGAGTACGGATTCATAACGGAGATTACTTAGATGATGAAATTCTTGAATAGCTTTTTGTTTTTGGAGAGTGTCGAAGAGAATGCCTTCGCGCAGTGCATAGGCAGAGAAAGTGAGTTTGTCAATATTGAGAGCTTCTATGATTTGCTCGAGAATAAGTGCGCCCCCGACGATGACATCACTTCTATTGATGTCCATTCCCGGAATGAGAGAGCGTTGTTTTGAATTTATTGCAGTGAGAATATCGTTGATTGCGCCGGTAAGGTCTTTTTTTGAGAGAGTTATTCCATTGAATTGTTCGGGAACTTTATTGGTTTTTTTGAATGCAATGGCAGCGGCGATAGCTTGTACGGTTCCGGAGCATGCCACAGCGACATCGAAAGATGTAGTTTTGATGGTGTCGAAGGTAGAAATGAGATCACCACGAATATAGTCGCGGCAGTCTTTGAGAGCTTTGGGAGTGATTTTCCCATCGGGGAAGAAGCGTTGAGTCATTCTGATATGCCCGATTTTTGCACTGTGTGTGAAGAGTCGTTCTCCGTTTTTTCCGATGATGAATTCGGTGCTTCCTCCGCCGATGTCAAAGATTAAGGATTGTTTATTGTGAATGGGTAGTGCATGAATGGCACCGAGATAGATGAGTCTTGCTTCTTCGAGTCCAGATACGACTTCGATGGAGATGCCTGTTTTTTCTTCGACGGCTTCTACGAATTGTTCTCTGTTGAGTGCTTCACGGACGGCACTTGTACCGACGGCTCTGATTTGAGCATTGGCTTCATTGGCGAGAGTTGCAAAACGTTTGAGCGTAGCAATGCCACGTTTCATAGCTTCTGCTTCGATGTGTTTCATGTCTTTAGCACTTGAGCCGAGCCGAACGGGTTCTTTGGAACGTTGATGGATTTTGATGATACCTTTTTCCGATACCGATGCGATAATCATGTGGAAGGAATTGGTACCAACATCAATTGCGGCTATAAGTTTAGAGGTATCGTTCATGGTTTGGATAATTAAGAGTCAGAATGTTGATTGTCGCCGCGCAAGACGGTAGTTTTTCCGTCGGAGTAGAGGACTTGTTTTTGCCCATTTGAGAAATCGGTCTGTTCATTAGCAGGGTTATGTTGTTGATTCATAGTGCGAATACCGCCAAAGAAAAGTCTTCGTATGGCACCCAAGATGAATCCTGCTG
>CAZWVD010000036.1:0-9403 GCA_964636855.1 uncultured Gammaproteobacteria bacterium
TTTGAAGTAGCTCAAGGATATAAAGACATAAAAGATATTTCAGTCACTGCAAAGTTTGAGCTTGTTGACGATCCTGGCACTTATGTGCTTGCATGGACCACAACACCATGGACACTTCCTGGGAATGTTGCGCTTGCTGTAAACGAAAAAATTCAATATGTAAAAATAAAGTTAAATGACTTAAATTATATTATTGCAAAGGAAAGATATGAATCTTTGAAAAATAATTTTGAAGGCGGAGAGATAATTGATGAATTCAAGGGAAAAGAATTAATAGGAAAATCATACAAGCCATTGTTTGATTATTTTGTGGATAAAAAATTAGATAACTATGAAAATATTTATCATATTTATGGAGCAGATTTTGTTAATACGGAAGATGGAACAGGGATTGTACATATTGCACCTGCATTTGGTGAGGATGACATGAATCTTGCAAAAGAAAAACATCTTCCATTTATTCAACACGTTTCGCCAGAGGGAAAATTTACTAGCGATGTAATGGATTTTGCAGGGATGGATGTAAAGAAAAAAGATGATCATCAAGGAGCTGACATAGAAATTTTGAAATATTTATCTCTCAAAGGCCTTGTTTTTTCAAAGGAAAAATACGAGCATTCATATCCACATTGTTGGAGATGTGACTCGCCACTACTAAATTATGCTACAGGGTCTTGGTTTGTAGAGGTTACAAAAATTAAAGATAATTTAGTAAAAGCAAACAAAAAAACAAATTGGATCCCAGACAGTTTCAAAGAAGGAAGATTTGGAAAATGGCTTGAAGGTGCAAGAGATTGGTCAATATCTCGTAATCGTTTTTGGGGCACGCCTATTCCTGTTTGGAAATGTTCCTGTGGAGAAGTAATTGTATATGGTTCAAAAAAAGAGTTGGAAACAGCTAGCGGGAAAGAGATAAATGATTTACACAAGCATTTTATAGATGATATTAAGGTAACTTGTCCAAAGTGTGATGGTATGGCAAGTAGAATTTCAGAAGTATTTGATTGTTGGTTTGAGTCAGGGTCTATGCCTTACGCATCAGTTCACTACCCATTTGAGAATAAAAAGTGGTTTGAAGATAATTTTCCAGCTCAATTTATAGCAGAAGGACAAGATCAGACACGTGGTTGGTTTTATACGCTTATGGTGCTAGCTACCGCATTATTCAATAAACCCGCATTTTTAAATGTTGTTGTAAATGGAATGGTCTTGGCTGAAGACGGAAAGAAAATGTCAAAGAGATTAAAAAATTATCCAGAACCAAATTATTTAATTAAGAAATACTGCGCAGATGTTTTGAGATTTTATCTTCTTACTTCACCAGTTGTGCGTGGTGGAGATTTGTGTTTTAGCGAAAAAGATTTGAGTGGTATTTATGCAAGGTATTTTTTGACGCTTTCAAATATAGTATCTTTTTATAATATGTATAAAAAAGAAAGCGACGTAGACTATGTTAAAAGTAAAAATATATTAGATAAGTGGATAATTGCTAAGTTAAAAGAATTAAAGATAAATGTGACCTTAGCTTTAGAATCTTATGATCTGAAAAAGGCATCTGACTTTATTTCTGATTTTATACTAGAGCTTTCAACATGGTATTTGCGAAGGTCAAGAGATAGATTCAAAGATGGAGATATAGATGCTCCTAAGACCATGAATTTGGTACTATTAGAATTTAGTAAAATAATAGCTCCATTTATCCCTTTTACAGCAGAGGGTTTATACAAAGAGGTATTTGGAAAAGAGGAGTCAGTTCATTTATTAGACTGGCCAAAGTCTGAAAAACTAAGCAAAGACGAAGAGATATTATTATCTGATATGGAAAGAGCAAGGCTAATAGTTGAAAAAACTCATAAAGAAAGGGATTTAGCGGGAATCAAGGTAAGACAAGTATTGTCATATGTAAAATATGGAATGGGAGACAAGGCGTTAAGTGAAGAAATTGAAAACATTATTAGAGATGAGGTGAATGTAGAATCAATTATTTTTGACCTTGGAACTAGAGAGGTATTTTTAGAAAAGGAGATAACATTAGAGCTAAAAGGCAAGGGAGATTTGAGAGAATTTGTAAGAAATATTAACTCTCTTAGAAAAGAAGTATCTCTTACTCCAAAAGATGAAGTGATTGTATATGTAAATAACATGAACAATAATTTTGTTCAACTTATAAATAATAATATAGAATCACTTAAGAAGGATGTACTTGCAAAGGAATTTATTTTTGAGGGTTCTAGTGATGATTTACTTATAAGCAAAGAGGTCAAGATTAATGATATAAGTTTAATAATAGGCTTAAAATAAGATGTTGAACGATTAATAATCCGTAGTATGTATCTATGTCGGTACCGTGTACCTTACTAATTTTTTAATTTCCTAATCACCCCCATGGAATATGTAGCTCAAGGAATTATTTTGCAATCAAAGAAAATAAGAAATGAAGATAAACTTTATAATATTTTTTCTTATGATAGGGGTCTTGTAGTTGCAATTGCTAAATCCGTTTCTTCTGTTAAGAGCAAGTTATCTGGATTTTTGATGCCTGGAAATGTATGTATTTTTATGTTGGCGCGGGGAAATGATATAGATAAAGTTGCCCAAGTAAAAACTATAAAAAGCTATTTGGCAGATTTTTCTGATAATATTGATTATAAATTTTTTTCACAGGTATCTGAAATTTTATTAGGATTTTTAAAGCAAGATTCTTATGAATTGGACCTATATAATGATACGATTATTTTCTTAGAAGATTTTATCTCGCATAGAGAATTAATAGATAAATTAAAACTTCAAATAGTTTATTTTTTTTCTATTTTAAAGCATTTTGGATTTATGCCAAATAATTTTTTTGGTATTGAAAAATATGGAAATGAATTAAGTGTATTTGCAGAAAATGACTATTTAAAAAACATTGAGCTCATGCTAAAATTAAACATAGAGACTAGTGATTTGATATTAATAAAAAAATGGTTGAGACATTATTTTGAATCTATTTTGGAGCACAAATTAAATAGCTTTAGTTAAGTCCGTTAGATAATTATTATCTGTAAATTATCTTCAAAATATACAAAAACAAAAATTATATGCTAGAAATAAAAAACAAAGGAACATCTGATGGATTAAAAAAAGACCACGTATTAAATCTTCGAGATGCTAAGCCAAATTTAAGTGAGGGGGTCAATGTTATCAAGATTGAAAAAACTCAAAGGAAAAATTATGATATAAAGCCCCGTATTCCAATAAGAAAAAAGACTGAAAACATAAGGGATTTCAATAAAGACAGGGTTAATTTTACAGAAGATATAGATAATATTTGGAAAAACAAGACAAGTCTTGAAAATTTTGAAACACCAAAAAAAAGCAAGGGGAGGCTTATTTCCTTTTTAATTTTTATGGCAATATTTGCAGGGATATTTTTTACTATAGTTTATCTTAATAATACAAAAACCGTTGAGGGTGAAGGAGTTATTGTAGAAATTACATCTGATGATAGTTTTGTTTCAGGAACTCAAGCAAAATATAAAATTAAATATCATAATAAACAAAACATAAAAATAAAAAATTTAGAGCTTAGAATTAGCTATCCAAGTGGTTTCAATTATATAAAAGCAGATCCAAGTGCAAGCACCTTATCTTTGAATGTTTGGAAATTGAAAGATTTGCGCCCAGGTCAGTCGGGAGAAATAGATTTATACGCACAGCTTATAGGAGACAAGGATCAAAAACTTTTATTAGATGCAGTTCTTTATTATGAGCCTGCCAATTTTAGTTCTATTTTAGAAAGCAAAGCTTCTAGAGAGGTTTCTATATCAGACACACTAATGGATTTTTCATTAGAAGCCCCAGAACAAGTTCAAAGCAATAATAAAGTTGAATATAAAATAAAATATAAAAATATTTCTAAAAATAGTCTTGATAATTTTCGTATTAAATTAGATTATGGAGATAATTTTATAGCAATAGAATCAGGTGGCGATGCTAAACTGATATCAGATAATACTTGGTCTATAGATAACTTAAAAAGCAACGAAGAAAAAAATATCACAATTTCTGGATTTTTTAATTCCGATTTAAGTAGTTCTTCTAGTATAAAGGCAATATTGGAGATAAAATCATTAGCTCAAGAAATATCAGTTAATGGTAGTGATAATTCTACGTGGATTCCTTACAAAGACGTAAAAAAACAAATTAATCTTATTGCAAATAAAATTAATTTGAAAACACTTATAAATGAAAAATTTACAGATGAGGCATATAATTTTGGAGATGAGTTGAGCTATCAAATTATTTATAGAAATTCAGGAGAAGATGTTATGAATAATGTTAGAATAGTTACTAAAATAGACTCGCAGTATGTTGATTTCGATTTGGTTTCTAATAATTATAATGCAGTAATAGATAAAGAAAATAAAACAATAACTTGGGACGAAAATTCCGTTGCATCACTTGCTCAAATAAAGCCAGGTCAAGAATCTCGACTTAGCTTCAAGATAAAAATCTTGGGATTTAAAACAGATTTCATAGATAAAAACAATTACACAATTCAGTCTATGTCTTCTTTATATTATGGAGGTAGTGGGTCTCAAGTTCAATCAAATATAATAAGTAGCAAGATTAATACGCCAGTTGATTTTTTCAGTGATTGTAGATATTATGATGAATCAGGTGTTCAGGTTGGTTCGGGACCACTTCCGCCAATGGTTGGAGAGCTCACTGGCTATAGGGTTGCTTGGAAATTTAATTCAAAATTGAATAACATTAAAGATGTCTTAATAAAGACAACTCTTCCAGCAAATGTTGATTTTGAAAGCGTGAATATACAAGATGGTCAAAATATCAAATTTGATGAAAACAATAGGCAATTAAGTTGGCAGGTTTCTAATTCAGACAAGGGCAAGGATAATATAGCAATATTTAATTTGATGCTTACTCCTGCTAAGGGAGACGTTTCTAAATTTGCTCCACTTAGTTCAATTATTTATTTTTCAGCAACAGATGTATTTTCTAATTCCCCAGTTATTATAAAAAAGAATCCATTAACAACAGAGTGTTTTTCTGATAAGAAAGCTTCTCCGAAAGGAAAGATTGTAAATTAAATTGAATATGTATAAAGTTTTAAAAAAATCAAAAATTAGTAGGGCAAGACTTGGAATACTCAAAACAAAATCAGGCGAAATTCATACGCCTGTTTTTATGCCAATTGCTACTCGAGGGGTGATAAAATCTCTTAGCTATTTGGATATAAAAAAATTAAATCCAGAAATTATTTTGGCAAACACGTATCATTTGTACCTAAGACCAGGACTTCAAATCATTAAAAAATTTGGATCAATTAGGAATTTTATGAATTATAAAAAACCAATGCTGACAGACTCAGGTGGTTTTCAGGTTTTTTCTCTTTCAAAAATAAGGAAATTAATGGAAGGCGGTGTAGAATTTCAGTCAACATATGATGGCTCAAAGCATTTTTTTACACCAGAGTCGGTTATGAAAACTCAAAGTGTGCTGGATTCAGATATTCAGATGGTGCTAGACGTTTGTTTGGATTCAAAATCAGATAAAAAGAAATTAGAAGAAGCGCTTAGGATAACAAGTCTTTGGGCAAAAAGGTGCAAGGTTGCTAAGAAAAAATTAGATCCAAAGAATAAAAACTTTCTTTTTGGAATAATTCAGGGAGGGCTAAACAAAGAATTAAGATCTAAAAGTCTTAGGGAGCTTGTCGATATTGATTTTGATGGTTATGCAATTGGAGGACTTGCAGTCGGAGAAACCAATGATGAAATGTATGAAATTCTAAATCACATAGTAAAAGAAATCCCTGAACAAAGTCCAAGATATCTAATGGGGGTAGGATATCCAGAAAATATTATTGAAGCTGTAAAAAATGGAGTTGATATGTTTGACTGCGTTATACCAAGTCGCGAAGCAAGACATGGAAGAATGTATTTTTTTAAGAATGATAATTTAAACAAAGATTTTTATAAAACAATAAATATAACTAATGCAAAATTTGCAAATGACAAAAGCTCTATAAATAGTAATTCCAAAATAGAAGAGTTAAGAATTTATTCAAAGGCTTATTTACATCATATTTTTAGAGTTCAAGATCCACTAGCTCTTCGTCTTTCTACCTTAAATAATATTGAATTTTATCTTGAAATGATGAAAAAAATAAGGACATCTATAAAGGTGGGTAAGTTTTAGAATGATTTATTTTAGCTTGACATAAAATCAAACTTGTTTTACAATGATATAACTAACAATTATTAAGAGTATATTAGTTTTGGATTTTAAATGGTTTATTAATAGCCTCCTAAATCCTAAACCCTAATCACTAAACCCTAACCACATGACAGAACTAACATTAAAAGCAGAAATAAGAGACATTAAAACAGATAAAAAGGCAAAACATTTAATTGAAGAAGGATATTTGCCAGGAGTTATATATGGACCTCAGAAAGAAACCAAGACCATAAAGATCAAAATGCATGATTTTTTGAAATCACTTTCTGATGCCGGTGAAAACACTATAATAAGTATTAATTTAGAAGATAAGGTTGTTCCTGTTTTTATTCATGATGTTTTTAGAGATCCAAGAACAGGCAAGATCTTGCATGCAGATTTTTATGAATTTAGTAAGTTACATAAACTTAAGTCAGAAATTCCTTTGAAATTTATTGGAGAATCAAAGGCTGTAAAAGAGCTTGGAGCTATACTTAGTAAGGACATAGATCACATAGAAATTGAGTGTCTTCCAGAAGACATGCTTCATGAAATAGAAATAGACCTTTCTTTGCTTGAAAATATAAATGATATTATTTTTGTATCAAGTATCAAGATTCCAAAGGGGGTTAAGATATTAAATCCAGAAGATCAAGCGATTGCATCAGCTGTTCCTTATGAAGAAGAAAAGGTTGTTGTTGAAGAAACTCTTGTAAGCACAGAAGCTCCTAAGGAAGAAAAAGTAGAAGATAAAGTAGAAGATAAAAAATAATCCCCCATCCATAGAAATATTTCAACAAACAAAAAGTTGAAAGATAAAAAAACACAGTTTATTATAGTGAACTGTGTTTTTTTATTATAATCTTTTCTATGGGTGGGGGGGGGTTATTTTGTATTTAAAGACATATTTAGATATAATAATACCATGATAGAAAAAAAGACAAATCCATTTTTTACTACAACTTTTTTGGTTTTTATGATCGCTTTTTGGTCTATTGTTATGGGTATTTATATGACTAATCAATGGAAGCACATAAGAGATATTAGAAGAAGTACGGATATTTCAAATATACAAATGGCAGTAAGTATGTATATTCAAGACTCTAATATGTTGCCAGATAATATTAGCTCAGATCTTTGGGATTATGGGTATAAGTTAAAAAAAGAGTCAAAATTTGTCTTGTATGATTTGTTTGAAAAAAGTATTTTTGATTCTCCTGTTTTTGATCCAATAAATGATCATAAATATTATTATAGATATCATAAATTTAATGCCGGAGAATATGGTTGTGAAAACAGTTTTGCTATATTTCAAGTATCTACTTTTGAAAAAAAGAGTGATAATCATGGTTCTGGAAATTGTCCAAATAAAGATTTTGTAAGTGATGCCCCAAATGGTTACACGATGCAGTGGTTTTTAAAGAATTGACCCAATTTTAAGCTTATTATATAGACGGGCAAAGGTAATTTTACCCGTTTTATTTATTGTCTATTTTTTGATATAATAATATAGTATTGATAAATAATTTATTAACATTTTTTGTATTATTTATGCCTAAATTTGATGTTATAACATTTGGTGGAGCAACCCAAGATATAATGTATTACACTGATGATGCTAAGCTTATAAAACATGGTAAAAATCTAGAAGAATTTTTGGCTTTTAAGTATGGTTCAAAGATTTCTTCAGAGGACGTGAGTTTTACGTTTGGGGGCGGTGGAATGAATACGGCTATAAGTTTTTCTTTGATGGGTTTAAAAACATCGTCTATTATTAGCTTGGGAGATGATTGGTTTGCCAGTTCTATAGTAAAAGAACTTAAGAAAAACAATATTGATACAAATAATTTACAGATTTTTACAGGAATACACTCCGGGTTTTCTTTTATTGTAAATTATGGAAATTATCATGAACACGTTCTTTTTACACATCGTGGAGCTAATTCAGTTTTAAGCATCGCGCCATACGACTTGAAAGGTATTGATGCAAAATGGTTTTATATTGCGTCTCTTAGTGGTAAAGATTCACTAATTGAAAAAAATATCAAAACTATTTTGGCATATGCAAAAAAGAAAAAAATTAAGATAGCATGGAATCCGGGTATATTACAATTAGAAAAGGGTAGTAAATATTTCAAAAAATACTTAAAGCAAATAGAATTTTTTAATATAAATATAGAGGAAGCAAGGGCTTTATGTGGATCAGACTCTAAAAAAGTCAACGAAATAGATATTTTATTAGAAACTATTTATTCTTGGGGACCTAAGATTGTTAGCATTACATGTGGTCATAGAGGTGCGTATGTTTATGATGGCAAAGAGGTGATTCATGAAAAAATACTAAAAGTAAAAAGTATAAATACAACGGGTGCGGGAGATGCATTTGGTTCCAGTTTTGTTGCCGGGCTTATTTTGAATTATGATATCAAAAAAAGTTTAAGATTAGCCATGATAAGAAGCTGTAACGTAATTACAAAAGTTGGAGCACAGATAGGTCTTCTAAGAAAAAAACAACTAACAAAATTTAAAATATAACTCAAAAATATGGCAAAAGAATTTAATATTGAAGTTGAATATTCAAATAGACACATACACCCTAGTCGAGAATTAGTTGAAAAATTATTTGGAGAAGGATATGAACTCCAAAGTGAAAAAAAATTATCTCAAGGAGATGATTTTGCCGCACAAGAAGTAGTCCAATTAGTAGGACCAAATGGATCTATAGAAAATGTTAGAATTATAGGACCAGAGAGAGAAAAAACGCAAATAGAAATATTATTATCAGACGTTTTTAAATTAGGAATAAAAGCTCCAATTAGAATTTCTGGAGATATAGATAATACCCCAGGATTAAAAGTTGTTGGTCCAATGGATGAGGTTGATTTGGAAAGTGGTGTTATAGTTGCAAAGAGACATATTCATATATCTAATTTAGAGGCTCAAAGTCTAGGAATAGAACATAGAGCAACTGTAAAATTAAAAGCTGGCAGAGAAAGAGGTGTTGTATTTGATAATGTCGTAGTAAGAGTTGATGAAAAGTTTAATTCACGAGCGCATATTGATTTAGATGAAGCAAATGCTTGTGGAATATCTCAGGGAGAGCAAGGGATAATATTAATAGAATAAAGTGGGAATAAGTAATTTCTAAACACTAAATACTAAACACTAAATACTAAACACTAAA
>CAZWVD010000037.1:0-7809 GCA_964636855.1 uncultured Gammaproteobacteria bacterium
TCAACAATCTGAGTTTTCATGATGTCGTTGACCTTATGAATGACTTTCGGATCTAACTTACTGGCTGGATCTTGAAACGGATCATCAACGTATATTCCCCCATTACAATGAAGTCCTCGTTTAAATGAAGTCATACCATGGGGCTCAAGAGTAAAAACGCTTTGCTTACCAGCCCACCTATAAGAGATAACACCCTCAGCCGTACCCTTTAAGTCAATCAATCCCTCATATAAAGGATTACATTTAATCAAGTGCTTAATCTTTCCAACGTGGTATCTAGCCATGTCATCACCAAAAGAAAAATAATGATACTCCCGATTAAAGTCACAATCAGCATACCTTAATAACTCTTCCATGAAATGACAATAGAAACCAGCACTCTTAAAATGGTCACGTGCTGATACCCGACACGTTTTCAAATTACGTCTCAAAAAGATGGCCGTTTTATTTACATAATCACCCCTTATAAAGTTCTCAAAACTTTGACTAAATACCTCATTAACAAAAGTCTTAGAGCTACAAACTGCTCTCGCTATTATCTCTGCTGGTGTCATCTACAATCTCCTTAACTGTTTTAACTAAACTAGCAACATCAATTCCAAGACCGTCAAATTTACCTTCAATTGACTGCTTAGGCATACCCTCTGTTCGGTTAGCAATTTCCTTAAAATCTTTCAATGACTTTCGTGATTCAAATACTCTCTTCCATGCTAACTCCTCAGCCATAGTCCTCTCTGCCTCAGGTGTTTTTGTTGGCCATGCCAAAAATTCAGTTACATTCATGTTCTTAAATCTACTTATTTGATAGCTAAAGGTATTCTTAGAATCCCATGTCCCATTACTTCTATGCTCAGGATGTTCCCCAAATCCACCTTTACCATCAGGATTATTATTTTTGTTATTAGACTTGGCTAGGTCTGAAGTCAAATCTTTGGTGTCACTGTCTCCCATGATTCCTCCTTATCAATAAACTTAGCATAACGTTTCCTAATGACATCACAATACTTAGGATCTAATTCAGCAATCCTACATTTTCTACCAATTTCTTCACAGGCAATTAATGTAGAACCGCTACCTCCAAATGAATCAAGCACAACCCCCCCCCTCACTGTTGAATTCTTAATACACCTAACACACAAAGCAATAGGTTTCATAGTTGGATGTTCCTTGGACTTTGTAGGCTTAGGGAACTCCATGATATCGGTTTCAATACCTCCATCCAATTTTAGCCATTTAGAACCGTCAATATCTTCTTTTATTTCACTCTTATAAACATCAGATAGATTCCTAGCACCTGACCAATAATGAGTAGTCTTATCAAACCATCCATAAAGAATAGGCTCATATTGTCTTTGATAATTAGAACGGCCAATAGTAAAGGTATTTTTTACCCAAATGATAAATGTAGACCAATGACCTCCCGCTTTAATAAAGGCATTATAGAGTGTGTGCAATTCAGAACTGGACATGCAAACATAAACGTCACCACAAACAAAAGGACTCAAAGCAATTAGAGCATCAGTTAAAAACAACTCAAAACCAGCATGGTCATCAAAGTGATCGTTCAAGATAGTCTTTCCAGCATTAGCACCCGATACTTTATGTCTTAGAGCATCTTTCATGGTGTTGCCATAATTGACGTTATAAGGTGGATCAGTAAAGATACAATCCGCTTTTTCACCGGCCATTAATTTTTCAATGACTTCAACCTTAGTAGAATCACCACAAATCAATCTATGCTCTCCCAACTGATAGACCTCACCATCCTTAGAGATAGCAGGTTCATCACTTAAAGCAGGTGGCTCATCCTCGGTAATTTCATCAGCATACAACTTCTCAACCTCATCCAATCCCCATTCTTTAAGCTCTTCAGCATCAAACTGACTAGATAGTTTTTCCCAATCCCACTCACCAAAGCCAACGTTATCCTCAACAATAAATCTGCGTTTTTCCTCATCGGTCAATTTATCAGCAACCTTAAACCATTCTTCTTTTAACTCCATGCCCAATTCTTTCAAGGCTCTAAACCTCATGTTTCCACCCAATATCATCCCATCAGAATCAACAATGATAGGCCTTAACTCCAACATATTAGGGAAATCTTGGATAGAGTTACAAAGCTTCTTAAACTTATTATCCTTAATTAACCTAGGATTTTGGTCATTTATTCTTATTTTTTTTATATCCATATATACTATTATAAACCTTTATTCTCCGCATTACTCCCCTCCCCCACTCCGTCTGTCCCCCCCCTATTCTGAACCTAAGAGTGGGGTATTTAGCCTTACTTCCCAGCAGGGGAGTGGGGTTAAGCCCATAATGTGCGGTAATTATCATTTTTCCCAAGGTAACTCAGGCCTCCCGAAGTGGCCATTTTTAGCCAAGTCTCGGTAGATAGGTTTCCTAAGGTCAAATTTGTCAATGATTCCTTTAACGGTAAAATTGTACAAATTAGAGATATCAAGCAAAAAAGGCTTACCTTCAATCACTCCAAAAGCGGTAGCCTCAACTGGATCTTTCTTACCAATAACATAAGCCAATTTAACTAAGACTTCACTGGCCTTATATTTCTTTAATAACTGGATGGCCACCCATCTAGCCATATAAGCAGCTGAACGGTCAACCTTAGTAGGATCTTTCCCACTGAATGCACCACCACCAACTGGAACTCTAGCACCGTACTGATCAACAACAATCTTTCTACCAGTGACACCGGCATCAGCATCAAAGCCACAGGTCTCAAATGCACCCGTCCAATTACAATAAATATCAGGAACTTTCTCTTGGTTGATGTTTTCACTGCAAAATTTAACAACGTAATCAATTAACTCTTCAGGGGTTTTACCTGACACTGATAAGACAATGTCTGTAACAATTCCATCCTTAATAGTAAACTGACTTTTAGCATCAGATTTAAAAGGCTTCAATAACCGTCTAGATAATGCCATTTCAGTTGGCATCATTTCAGGGGTTTCGGTACAAGCGTAACCGACCATCATGCCTTGATCACCTGCACCGCCAGTATCCACACCAAGAGCAATGTCAGGGGATTGCTTTGAGATATTACAATCAACCTCAATATCAATGCCCAATAAGTCTTTATAGACATCCTTGGCCACCTTACAATAATCAACAACTGCGGTGGTAGTGATTTCACCTGTCAAGTGAATCTGACCATGACCACCCATGGTCTCAACTGCAACCCTAGAATTAGGATCTTGTTTAAGACACTCATCTAAAATAGCATCCGAGATTTGGTCACAAATCTTGTCGGGATGCCATGCACTGACTACTTCTGCTGTATTATTCATTTGACTCCTTTAAATGTTCACCCAATAGGGGAACTGAATTATTATAATCTTTTCTTAACTCTGCATTACGTTTTAATAGAAACTCTATCAAATAAGCAGGTTCACCCTCAACAAATCTGAAATGGTGAGCCAAATTATTCAAATCTTTTGGTAGACACTTGCCTGAAAATCCTCTGTTATTACGGTAGACATAAGTAAAGTATCTAGACATCCTTGGATCAGCTAAGAAAATCTCTCTCAATTCATTATAGTCAACGTCAATCTTTTCAGCCAAGGCAAAAAACTCATTCATAAACATTACCTTAGTAGCAATAAAAGAATTTTCCATCAATTTACATAACTCTGCGGTTTTACCACTTACCTGATAGATTTTAGTACAAGCGTTGGTTACTAGAGTCCAAGCCTCAGCAAAAACATTGGTGACTTTCTTTTCACCGCCCAAAATAACAAAAGTCTCAGGGTTAGCTCCTAAAAGCGGATGGCCAAGAGTTTCACCAACATACTCAGGACTCATACAAATCTTTGTCTTATATTTCTCGGATAACCTATCAACAGTTCCAATTTCAATAGTAGACTTACAACAAAAGTAATCCACTAATCCACAATACTTTTCCACAACAGATTCAACAATAGAAGTATCACATTGGCCACTTTCTAACATTGGTGTAGGAACGCCAATAAAAGCCAAACTGTAATGACCAAGTCCTTCAACCTCTTCGTTGTCAGATACTCGGTGGAACTTACCACTCTCATCAACCCAGTGAGCCTCAGTGAAATACTTTCCAATAAACTGGCCAACCCAGCCATAACCTATTAATAAAGTTGTTGGATGTTTATTTAAAACATCACTATTTGATTCAGGTTTTCCTATTTCTTTCATTTTTTATAAATAATAATTAACTCAGTCAGGCTAACAAGGTGGGGCATAAATAATGTTTTTTATGTCATTATCACTTCGTTAACCTCACTGAAGTAGTTATTTTTTCAAAGAATTAATAAAGTTTTTATATTCTTCAACACTAACTTTGATGTCCCATTTTTCGTGGACTTCTTTCAAACGTAATTCTCGTTCTTTATTACGTTCATCAGCACTTAAAAATCTGTCTAATTCTTCACCACTGGTGGCCACAGGCATTCCCAAAGCCCAAGACTGAATAGTTTTATTGTTAGATTTAAACTGGAAACGGTAATCAGCACTCCCAGCTTTAGGTAAAAGCACAATATCATGCTTAACAATCTCTTGATTAACGGTTTCCTCGTTATAAGGAACGTAAAAATCATTTGAATGATATGACTTATCAGAGATAACGGTCAATTTAAGTCCACGTCTAGCCAATCCGTCAACACAGGGATCTAAAACATAAGAGTTCTGACCATAACCAAACCAAACAACACTAGTGGCACGTCCCTCGTGCAACGGTTTCACTGGCTCACTCCACTTGAAATCTAATCTATCAGGAATACATTTAACTGAAACTCCGCCAATATCAAACAATCTAATCTGTTCTGCTAGTCTTTCAGTAGAAGTAATTACACCATCACACTGCCTAATCATTTCAACAATAGGTCTACTGTCTAACCAATCAGGATCACACAAATCAAAAATCTTAAGTCCGTCAAAGTTTTTAACCATTTCTTCCCAATAAGCCTTTTGAAAAACTAAACAATCATATTTTTCACCAATTTTATATCTTTCAAATAGCCCATTAGAGTTTTCAACAACCCAATCAGAACGGATACGTGAACTTCCAACAGTTCCTTTCTTACGGTTATCAAAAAACTCCATACTTATAAATCCTATTTTCATTGATCCCTCCAAATACCATTAATTTTTAATACCTCTTCCCACTGTTTGGCAAACTTTTCCTGAGTGAACTCTTCTCTAGCAAACTTCCTTCCATTTTCACCAATTCTCTTGGCCAAGTCACAGTCAGTCGTTAAAAGCCTAGAAACTAGGGTGGCCACTTCAACTGGATCTTCACTAACTAAAAATCCATTTTCACCATTAACTATAAATTTGTCAGCATCCTGATGACGGTTAGTAACAACACAACAACCTGAAAGCATAGCCTCGGTGCGTGAACGTGGACGTGGACTTTCGTGAGTCAAATTAAGATAGATTAAACTTCTAGATAACCAATTTCTATACTCATCAAAATTAGGGAACTTGACATCCATACCAATCCAGTGAAACTTTAACCCCCAATCATTAAGTAAATTGATAGTATTTCTTAATATTTCTCTACGGTAGACTTTTTCCATACCGGCAGCACTGACAAATATGGTAGCCCTTGGCTCTTTTGGCTCACTGTACCACTCATCAACGTCCATTCCATGAATAACAGGATGTCCCCATCCCCACATTTTCTCTGCCTCAAAAGTATTAACAATCATGAAATTATCACCAATTAACTCTCTAGTTTTTTGGATAGTTTCCTCTTTAGATAAATCATCATGCAGGGGAACTGAGTGGTTAATAACAATCTTGGGAATGTCTTTGATTAACTCATTTACTTCTCTATATAAAAGACCTTTTCCAATCCTGTCATCAATACATTGCTGGTCAAAGTGTAAAATAGCAAAATCATACTTACCTTTTTCGTAGTGGGTAACGTATTTCATATTATCAGGCATTGGTCTAGACTTATCACCCCAAACCCTATAAGGATTGATTAACAAATCATACTGTTCAATAAAAGGTAGGTGAGCCAGTTCATACTGGTGGCCTACATGCCAAGGAACTCCAATGACATTATATTTCTTCATGCTTCACCCTTTGAATTTTTAATCTTTTCGTTTTTTTCAAACTTTTCAATCTCTTTTTTCTCAATATCGGACTCACGCTTTTGGTTTTTAGTTTCAGCACTGGAAATCTTGTCAATTTTATCCTTGATAGTTAATAAAACATTTCCAAGATACTCAATAGCCATCTCTTTTGAATACTGCATTGTAAAAGGAATCATAAATATCTTTCCACAGTCAGTACACCAATACCAAAGGGGTTGTATCTTTTCTAAGTGTTTATGCTCACAATCTTTTGATTCATAAACTATTTCTTTTTCTTTATTTACCATAATTTACCTCCATAATTTCCATAATAATAATTTTGCTTTAATTAAATCATCTTTTTTACTATATTTGCTCTTACTACTGATCAAAACTTTAGCTTCAGCATTAGGACAGTATAAAGACTTAATATTATTATAACGCATTTTCAGAGTTATATCTCTAGTCATTCCACCCCAAAAATTAATCCTTTCATTAAAGCCACCAATACTGATTAAATCACGTTTATGAATGGCACTGAAGTTCTCAACAAATGATGATTTATTGGCTTCCTTATTACCAAAAACCCAAGTCTTAGGTTCAAGTTTAGATACAAAAACTTCAACAGCATTTCTACTCATCATGTATCGGTCATCCATAAAGCAAACAATTTCACCATTAGCCTCAACTAGACCAGCATTTCTAGACCTAGCAAGTCCATAGCCTTCATTTTTGAAATAAATATACTTAATAACCATGTCGGTAGACTCCTTAAACTCTTCTACCATTTCCTTTGTACCGTCATCAGAACCGTCATCAACAACAATAACTTCAATATTTGGATAATGCTGAGCAACAATAGACGTTAAACCCAACTGTAAAATATCCTTACGGTTATAAGTAGGGATGATAACACTGACCAAGGGTTTCTCACCAAATAAAACCTGTCTATAAAGAGCGTAGTATTTTCTAGCGGTGTACTCATCATCTCGGTCAACAATAGAACTGAAAGCCTCCTCTCGGATAGACTTACGTAATTCTCGGTCATTTTTTAATTTTTCAATTTCATTGGCTAAATCTTGCCAATCTTCTTTTACCCCAGTCCTAACCACCATGTTTTTCTTATTATAGATATCAGGTACTAAACCAACTGACCTAGTTAAAACTGGAACTCCACAGGCCATACTTTCTAGGATAGGCAATGTACCACTCTCAAAATTATCTTTAGAATTACAGATATGAATGTGAGCCTCATAATAAGATTTTAATAACTCTTCATCGGATAAATTTTGTCTAAAATCAATATAGTCACCGCCCTCTGACATGACCTGTTGCATATAATCCATATCAGATATCCTGCCAACTAAAATCAATCTAGTCCTTGTTTCTTTACATGCCTTGGCCACCTCTAAGACTCCTTTACTGCTTTCAATTCTAGCAGCCACCATTATTGCCTTAAAAACATTATCTTCAGGATACTCACGTTGAAATTTAAACTTTTCTAAGTCTATTGAGTGGGGGATTAAGACAGGTGTTTTATTAAACTTAATCTGCATTGTTTTTTGTTGGGTTTGATTTTTTACCACCACTTCATCGTACTTATCCCACCAATCTTCAATCTCACAATCGTAAGGATTATGATGGGTTAATATTTTCTTTTTATCTTTTAGGAAAGGAAAACCACCAAGTAGCATGTTAGCTGACTTCCAATACTGAAAATCAATTAAATCAG
>CAZWVD010000037.1:7909-9350 GCA_964636855.1 uncultured Gammaproteobacteria bacterium
TCCCCTAAAACGTCACGTTTTTCCCATGGTGGCATAATACCCAATTTTACTAGACAACCATTATTCCATGCCCAATTAGCGGCATCTCTGCCCCTAGTAATATCCTCTTTTGTTTGGAAAGTTTTATCATAATTCCAAAAATAAAGACCTAAAGCCTTGCCCATGTCATTGGTGACCATAAAACCCTCAGGGATGCCAAATTCACCTCTTCTGTTAACAACTTGGATAGGGTTAGCCAAATCTTGACCACCTTCAAAAGTTCTATCCATTCCATAACCTAAATTATTAAACTCACCAACATTAAGAAAATAAGCAAATTTACTTTTAGATATCCATTTATGCCAAGTAGATGACACCATTTTATCAACGTAACAAACCATTTTTCCTTTTCCATGAAGTTCTAATCTTTCTTTTATTAACAAAGCATCTTTCTCGTGGAAAACGTGGTCACACTCCGCAGCACAAACCCAGTCAGCACAGTCACCTTTGCATAAGTTTAATCCGTAATTCCAGTGATGACTAAACTCTTCCCATGTCCATTTTCCTTTTCCCTGTGGCCAAGTTAAAACTTGAATTTCCAATTTTTCATCTTCAATTTCTTCTTTAAACTTATCTTTGATTTTTTTAATACTTCCATCAGTAGAACCGCCATCAATAATGTAAAGTTTATCCAAGAATTGCAAATGAGATTCAATAGACTCTAAATAAGGATAATGACCTTTTTCGGGATTTGTTATGCACATGAAACCGTCTACAATCATTGTATCCTCCCTTTAAAAACATACCATTTCCATGCAGGATTATAACTATCACCCCAAACTATAATATTTTTATTCCAAAGTGAATACTCGTGATACCATTTATCTTCCTCGTGTTGCTCTTCCACTTCATCCTTGTTTTCCTCATACAAAACAACCCACTTACACCTATCTAGCATTTTTTCAAAAATCTCTTTGGCTTCCTCTTTATTAAATAACATTAATACTAAATTAGAGATACCTAAATCAGCACACTCAATATCTTCCCAATTATCGGTCACCAAATCAAAATCATTCCACTCTTTATCAATGCCATCGTACTTAATATGCGGATAACGGTCTTTTAATCTACAATCACCACACCCAACGTCCAAGATAGATTCAAATTTAGGAACGTGAGTCTTAATAACTTGACATAACTCATCCAACTGATCCTTATATTGTTGTTTCTGTCTAGCCCTACCGTACCAGTCTTTCCAACCCATATTCTTTTACTGAATTAATAACCCAA
The DNA here is from genome assembly GCA_964636855.1 of uncultured Gammaproteobacteria bacterium. Lineage (GTDB taxonomy): Bacteria > Patescibacteriota > Patescibacteriia > UBA1558 > S5-K13 > S5-K13. The sequence goes on from CAZWVD010000037.1 coordinate 9,179, forward strand.
TTAATCTGTTCATCAGTCATCAAATCAAACAATGGTAAGGAAACGGTATGCTTATAAGCCTCCTCTACAATTTTTGGATCTTCAACAAATAAAACTTTCTTAAATGCTTTCATCATGTGTAAAGGCTGAAAATGGACACCGCACTCAATTTCTCTCTCTTTCATGAAGTCTA
>CAZWVD010000038.1:0-8911 GCA_964636855.1 uncultured Gammaproteobacteria bacterium
GCAAAGAAATTATTGTTGCTGGCTGGATTCACAGACTTAGAAAAATGGGCAAACTTGTTTTTTTCGACTTACGAGACTCAACGGGAATATTACAAGTGGTTTGCGTCCCTAGCGAAATGACTGATGGTGAAATCTTAAAGGATTTGGGGTGCGAAACAGTTGTTGAAATATCTGGAATTGTGCAAGAGAGAGGTGAAAAACAAATCAACTCTGAAATGCTTACAGGTAAAATAGAATTACTCGCAAAAGATTTAAAAATTTTAAGTAAATCAGAAGTGCCACCATTTGAAATAGAAAATGAAGATAGGCAAGCAAATGAAGAATTACGACTCAAATATCGTTATCTAGATCTTCGTCATGAGAGAATGGCTAGAAATATTAAAATGAGACACAGTGTTATTCATTATTTTAGAAATTTCTTGACAGACTATGGTTTTACAGAAGTTCAGACCCCCATTCTTACAAAATCTACTCCAGAGGGAGCAAGAGATTATGTCGTGCCTTCCCGTATGCACAAAGGTAAATTTTTTGCACTTCCTCAAGCGCCTCAGCAATATAAACAATTGCTTATGATTGCGGGACTAGAGCGTTATTTTCAAGTAGCGCCATGTTTTCGTGATGAGGATGCGAGAGCTGATAGGTCACCAGGAGAATTTTATCAACTTGATATGGAAATGTCATTTGTAAATCAAGAAGATATCTTGGTAATAGTTGAAAAAATGATAAGTGAAATGGTAGAGAAATTATTTCCAGAAAAACATTTTACATTTTCTCCATGGCCAAGACTTGATTATAGTGAGGTAATGGAAAAATACAAAACAGATAAACCAGATATTCGAAAAGACAAGAACGATGAGAATGAATTAGGATTTGCATGGGTAATAAATTTTCCATTATTCAATAAGCAATCTGAAGAAGATTTTTTTTATGGTTCAGGAAAAGGAAAATGGGCACCATGTCATAATATGTTTACTGCGCCTCATGAAGAAGATATCAAATTTTTAGATACAGACCCTGGAAAAGCACGATCATATCAGCACGACTTAGTTCTAAATGGATATGAAGTGGGTGGAGGAGCAATAAGAATTCATGATATGGCTTTACAGGAAAAAATTTGGGATCTTATTGGATTTACTGAGACTCAAAAAGAAGAATTCAAGCATTATTTTGAAGCATTCAAATATGGTGTACCACCACACGGTGGAATTGCACCTGGAATAGATAGGTTACTTATGGTTCTCTTAAATGAAAAAAATCTAAAAGAAGTAACAGCATTTCCACTTACAAGCGACGGTAGAGATCCAATGATGGAAAGTCCTTCTGAGATTGCAAAAAATCAGTTAGATGATTTGGGTATTGAAGTAAAAACAAAGAAAAAAGGTTTGTTTTCTAAGAAATAAGAGAGTCTAATATTTCTTATTCGTATTAATAATTCGTATTAAATTCGTATCATTAGTACAATTAGTATATTAGCATTATGTCATCATTCGTATATGCAAAAACTATCCAGACTACAAATATTCATTCTTACAAAATCACTTTCCAGTTTAGAAACAAACAAGAATACTTTTGCTTTATTTTATAAAGATAAAAAAGTTAAGCCACATGACTTGGAAAAAATTATTACCTCAAGTATTAATAAGTTGATTAAGCGAGATTTAGTAATTGCGTATTGTAAAAAAACAAAGACAAAATTATTTATAGAGAGTATCATTTTAACGAGTCAGGGTAAAAAATTAGCAAAGCAATTATTGGGTATACAAGAGCATTTACCAATCAAGTACAAAGAACGCAAGGTGAAAGGCGAAAGACAAGAATAAATACTCTTGCGTCTTACGACTTTTTACTTTCGACTATTAATTAAAATCATATGGACAAAAAAATTCTAAATCATTTACAAAAAACAAATCTTAGTCATGAGGTTATAAATCATAAAAAAGTTTATACAGCATACGATGCATCTCAAACTTTAAAGGTTCATCCAAAGCAAATTGTAAAGTCACTAATAGTGAAAGTAAAAAATAATTTTGCACTAATTTTATTATCTGCTGACAAGAATATTGATTTTAAGAAACTAGCAAAACAATTCAATGCTAAGGAAATTGATATAAAAATTCCAAAAGAAAAAGTGTTAATGGAAAAATTAGGCATCAAGCCAGGAACAGCGCATGTTTTTGGTGATATTTATAAAATTCCAGTTATAGTAGAGAAGGATTTAGCACAATTAAAGGATGCAATTTTTTCTTCAGGAACCCTTACGGAAAGTTTGAAAATAAAATTAACTGATTTCATAAAACATCAAGAAGCGAAAGTTTCACAATTTGGAATTGCTAAAAAATTTAAGAAAGCAGTTTCAGTTTCTAAAAAAGTTAAGAAAGTTATTAAAAAAGGCGTAAAAGATATTAAGAAAGTAGGTAATAAAAAGATTGTAAAAAAAACAGCAATGAAAGTTACGCCTAAGAAAAAGACAATCAAGAAAATAACAAAGAAAAATATTCCAAAAAAGAAAACTACAAAAAAGATTATTAAAAAATCAAAAAAATAATATATGTCCTCATATAGTTTTAGTTTAGAAAATTTTGAAGGACCGCTAGACCTATTACTTTCACTCATTGATGAAAGTAAGCTTGATGTTAGTGACATTTCTCTTGCAAAAATTACAGATCAATATTTGGATTATGTAAAAAACAACCAAACTCTTTCAATGGAAGAAATTGCGGATTTTCTTATTATCTCGGCTCGTCTGTTGTATATTAAGTCAAAATTAATTCTTCCAGAAGCATTTTTGTCTGGCGTAGAGGATGACGATGAACAAGATCTTGCTAGACAGCTCAAGATTTACAAAGAATATCATGATGCCAAAAAAGTGATACAGAAAATAATAAACAAAAATAATTTTACTTATTCAAGAATTGTTCCACTTGTCAAAATTAAAAAAGAATTTGTCCCACCAAAAAATATTAGCGCTAATGATTTAAAATTAACAATGGAAAAATTAATATCATCTATTAAGCCAATATTACAGCTTCCAAAGAAATTAATAGATAAAACAATAAATATAAAAGAAAAAATAGACCATATTCAAGAATTATTAAGTAGGGGAGAAAGTGTTAGATTTTCAGAATTTATAAAAGATAAAGGAAATAAAACGGAAATAATTGTATCATTTTTAGCAATGCTTGAACTTATAAAACAACGCACACTAAGTGTAAATCAAGATTATTTATTTGAAGAAATTATCATTTCCGCCAAAGGCGGATCAGTCCCTGACTGAAAAACAATAAAATAGCGTGAGGGATTTAATTTATTAGATGGTTTAATGAAATGAATTATTTAGTAGAAGTTGCACAATGATAGCGCGATTTAATGGATTAGATATAATTAATAAAAATATTTAACATATTAAAAAATGGATAAAAATTTAGTTTATTTAGAAAGTATTTTGCTTGTATCAGATAAGGCGGTGTCTGTAAAAATGTTGGCAGAAGCATTGGAAATAAAAACGTCTGATATTAAAGACCTTATTAAATTATTGGAAGAGAAGTATAATAAAGAAGATAGTGGAATTCATTTATCCATAAGTCACGACAAAATTCAATTTACAAGTAATCCAATTTGTGAGTCTGTTGTAAAGAATTTTACAAAGCAAGAATTAAATAGCAATCTCACAGACGCATCACTGGAAACTCTCACTGTAATAGCATATCGTGGACCCATTACAAAATCAGAAATAGAACAAATAAGGGGGGTAAATTGTAGTTTAATACTAAGGAATTTACTTATTAAGGGTCTTGTAGAAAAAGAATATGACAAGGAAAAGATGTCCGATGTTTATTTTATTACGAATGATTTTCTTAGATATTTGGGCATAAGTAATGTCGAACAATTGCCTGATTTTAAAAAATTGAACAATAGTGAAGTTATAAATGATATTGTTAATAGTCAAGAAGAATTAAATATCAATCAAGATGAATAATGACAAAAGTGGTAAAAGTGCTCTTATTATAGTTGGTGGTGCATATAGATCCACTTATTATTCAGGTGCTCTTCGTGCGTTAGATGAGATTGGAGTAGCTAAAAACTTCGATACTTATTTTGGGATTTCTTCAGGATCTCCTATCTTAGCATATTTTTTATCTGGACAATTAGATCATATAGCAAAGATTTGGCAGGAGTATGTTCCTAAAAAAGAATTATATAATCCCATGAATCTTTTGGTTCCAAAAAAACCTATTTTAAATCTAGATTATTTGATAGATGATGTTGTGAAAAAGAGTTTTCCTCTTAATATTGAAAATATAAAAAATTCAGGAAAAGAGTTTATTATTCCAGTGATGCATTATAAAACAGGAGATATTAAATATGTAGATGTAAATAGTTATAATATTTTTGATCTTATGAAGGCTACTATGTCTATTCCATGGCTTACAAAAAAGTTTTATGAAATAGATGGTGATAAGTATGTAGATCCAGGAATAGCAGATCAAGTAATATTAAATAAAATAATAAGTGATGGATATTCAAAGATTTTGATTTTGGTAAATAATGGTACAATAAAAGATTTTGCAAATTGGAAAGAAGTTCTAATAGAAAGGTTGTTTTATACTTTTAATCCTGCTATAGCAAAGATTGCTAAGTATATTTTGTTTGAAAATATTAATTATCAAAGTGAATTAAATAAAAATTCAAATATAATCACGATATCTCCTTCCAAGTTTTTGTTGTCTAGGTTTGAAAATGATAAAAACAAAATTAGACAAAGTATCGAACTTGGATATACAGATATAATAAATGATCAAGAATTATTAAAAAAATTAGAAATTTTTAAATAAATGTCTTTACTATTTTTAGCATCAGCAATATTTTCTATATTTAATTTTTCCACCAATAAAGCGGATAGTCTTTATTTTGAAAATTTTAGCAATGATAAAAATTATTTTAATGTAATTTCTCAAAAAAATAATAATTATTATCCAATAAAAAAGATTAATGATTCATTGGGAGTTTCTATAAGTGCAGAATCGGCTTTGGTCAAAGATATTAAAACGGATAAGGTATTGTGGGCAAAAAATGCAGATAAAAAAAGATCAATTGCAAGTATAACCAAATTAATGAGTGCAATAGTTATTTTAAAATCGGATAATATAGATTGGAATAAGGAAATAGAAATAACAAGTGATGATTTGACGGGTGATTTTAATAAATTAAAAATTTTGGGTGGTGATAAAATAAGATTTGAAGATTTGTTTAAAGCAAGTCTTATAGCATCCTCTAATAAAGGAATAGAAATTCTTATAAAAAATTTGGGAATATCTCAAGATGATTTTGTGAAAAAAATGAACAATGAATCTAGACTACTTGGTCTTAGTAATACATTTTTTAAGGATGCAACTGGACTAAGTAGTGAAAATGTATCTACTGCAAAAGAGGTGCTTATTTTTGCTAGTTCTGCATTTTCTTATGATAAGGTTAGAGAAGCTACATCTAAGAAAATATTTTCTTTTCCAATACTTAATTCAAAAAGAGAAATTAGTGTAAAAAATACAAATGAGCTTCTAAGTAGTTATCTTAAAATAGAAGCTGGAAAAACAGGAACTACTGATGATGCTGGATATTGTCTGGTTTCAGAAATTAGTTATATGGGCAAGGGACCTATAATAGCTGTTGTTTTGGGAAGTGGTTCTCACGGAGATAGGTTTTTTGATATGAAATCTTTATCGGGATGGGTTTTTGATAATTATGAATGGAAAATTAATTAATTTAAATTATATTATTAAAAATAAAAATATGAATAAATCGACTATAATAGCTAATTGGAAAATGCAACTGAGCATAGAAGAATCTAATGTTTTGGTGAGTGCGTTGTGCAAGAGAATAGAAAGATTAAATTTGGATAATATAAATTTGATTATTTGCCCAGATTTTTTGTCTATTCCAGGTATAAGAGATGCTATTTTAGGAACTGAGTTTTGTTTGGGATCCCAGGATATTTTTTGGGAAGACAAAGGTGCTTTTACAGGAGAAGTTTCTCCAGCTAATTTGAAATATTTTGATGTCAGATATTCAATAGTGGGTCATAGTGAAAGAAGGCAATTGCTTCAAGAAAGTGATGATATGATAAATCAAAAAATGAAGTCTTGCATAAAAAATGGAATTGTGCCAATTTTATGTGTAGGAGAAAGTTTTGAACAAAGGAGAAATGATCAAAAGGATTTTGTAATAATTAGTCAAGTGAGAAATGCTTTTAAGGGTATTGAGTTTAGGGATGTTACAAAGATTTTTATAGCATATGAACCAGTGTGGGTAATAGGATCTGGTCAAGCGATAGATCCAATAGAGGCTGAACATACTAATTTAATTATCAAAGAAGCTGTGCTAGAGGCTTTTTTAGTAGAAGGAAAAAATGTAAGACGAGATGAAATAAATGAAAAATTACAACTTCTTTATGGTGGAAGTGTCGATAGTACGAATATAGCCGATTTTATGAATCAAGAAAATATATCGGGTGTCTTGGTTGGTGGGGCAAGTTTGAAGGTTGATAGTTTTATCAATTTATTAAATATAGTAAATAATTTATAAAAAATTTATGTTATTAAATATAATTTTAATTATTCTAGTTGTTGCGAGTTTGTCTGTGATGCTTTTTATTTATTTGAAAAAGATTCCACAATTAAAAATAATAGAACCAGAAGAGCTGGATATTTATAAAGAAGAAAAAATTAAGAAAAATATTTTAAACGAGAAATTGAAAAGAGATGTAAACTCTTTTTATAAAGAAGGAATAAGGTTTATAAAGCCTGTGTCTGAATTTTTTTCAAAAAAAATAAGCAAATTATATAAACGTTTGCATGGTCTAGAACATAAATATAGAGCAAAGTTGGTAAAGACTTATTTTGATGATAAGATTTCACTAGAATCTCAAATACTTGTCCACATAGAAAGAGCAGAAGATTTTTTACAAAAAAAAGAGTTCAATAAAGCAGAGTCAGAGTATGTAGATGCTCTTAAAATAGATGTTCATAATTTAGATGTTTATAAAAAATTGGCAGATTTGTATTTTCAGAATAAGTACTATGACAAGGCAAAAGAGACTTATGAATATATTTTGAAGATTAAAGAAGATGATCATTCATATAGTAGATTAGGGGATATTTCAAAGAATAGGGGTGATTTAAATCAGGCTGTAAATAATTATTCTAGGTCCGTTGCGATAGACTCTAATAATCCAATGCATTATTATAATCTTGCAAAAATCAACTTAAAATTAGAACAAATAGAGGATAGTTTAAGTAATATAAACAAAGCTTTAAATATTGAGACAGATAATCCTAAATTCCTTGACTTTCTGCTAGATTTAAGTATAATTATGAAAGATAAAGACCTGGCGAATAAGACCTTTTTGAGATTAAAAGACGCAAATCCAGATAATAATAAACTTATAGAAATTCAAGATAAGATTAATAATATATAATTGTCAGCTTTCAGGAATTGGTTTTTAGGGTTATGATATTGTGACAACAGAGGATCAACTCGTTGTAACCCCATTCGATATGGGTGGTGTTATTAGTTGAGTTGCTTGTTAATTTAATCAAGCCATGCCGTTGTAACTCCCTTGACTTTCGCTCAGGGTCTCCGTTTCACTTTGACAGTTGCATGAGTGCTATTAGTTGAGCTACTTGCCAATTTAATAAATATGCCGTTGTAACTCAGTTGGTAGAGTAACTCCATGGTAAGGAGTAAGTCCGCGGTTCAAATCCGCGCAACGGCTCCATTAAACAATTTTGATTGATGAATGATGAATTTTGAATTTTAATTCAAAATTAGAAAATTAAATTTGGGTCGGTACCAAAGTGGTCAACTGGGGCAGACTGTAAATCTGCTGGCGTATGCCTTCGTAGGTCCGAATCCTACCCGGCCCACCATTCGACTCGCTTCGCTCGTTCATGGTGTTCCGCCACCAGCAAATAGCGAGGCGAATGCCCCGAGTTTGTCGAGGGGCACGAGATAAATATTTTAACATAATTCATTCTTGATTAAATAGCGCGTTAATCGAGTGTCTCGTTTTCAACCAAGCGTAGATATATTTACGTTAATCGAGTGTCCTGAGCGAAGTCGAAGGACATGAGAAAGTGTTGTATTTAGTAACCTTGAAATTTTGGATGTTTTAGTGTAGAATATTCGTATTGTTTTATTGATAGTAGCTATGATGTTTTTGTCATTCGACATTTGTCATTAGAAATTAAAATGCGCCATCTTAGTTTCTCGCAAACGTTTCATTTTTGTGGGATCTCCACTACGTTTCGACGGTTGCACAAGTGCTATTATTGACAATTTGATAAAGATTAACATATTTCGCCATCTTAGCTCAGTTGGTAGAGCAACAGTTTTGTAAACTGTGGGTCGTCGGTTCGAATCCGACAGATGGCTCCACTAAACAATTTTGAATGATGAATGACGAATTTTGAATTAAAATTCAAAATTAAAAAATTCTATAATTTATTCAAAATTCTAAATTCATAATTAAATAATTATAATAATATGTCACAAGATAATTTGATAAAAATGGAATGTAGCGAATGTCATAGGGTGAATTATTTTATGTATAAAAATAAGAAAACTCTTAAGAACAAATTAGAAATGAAGAAGCACTGTAAATGGTGTAAAAAACATACTCCTCATAAAGAAACTAAATAGTTCTTTTGATAGATTGTTATATAAATTCTTTGAGCTATTTGAGTTCAGGGAATTTATTTTTATGGAGTAAGCTAGAATTAAGATAAGGTATGTGTGGGGGAGTAGTTCAACGGTAGAATACGGGTCTCCAAAACCTAAGATGAGGGTTCGACACCTTCCTCCCCTGCCATGAAAAAGCATTGATATAATCAGTGTTTTTTTGATATTTAATAAAGTT
>CAZWVD010000039.1:0-2356 GCA_964636855.1 uncultured Gammaproteobacteria bacterium
ATCTTATCTGTTTTAAAAATATTTTCTTCTTGATCACTAAGTCCATCACCATCTGAATCTTCATTTATAATAATCTGACTTGAATTAGACTCAAAAGACAAACTACTTGTTGCCTCTTTACCTAAAAGACTTTCTACCTGAGAATTATTATCTATAAATATTTCACCAGAATCATTTTTCTTTGTAAAAAACTTACTATATATATAAAACCCTACTGATACAAAAATTAAAATTAAGACAATAAGTCCTATAAAAAAATATTTTGGTCTAATTTTATCTGTTTGAGAATTATCTATTTCACTAACCAATTCTTGATAATTTGTAATTGGGGATTTTGGTGCAATACCTCCTGGTTTTATAACATTAGAAGATGAAGAATAATCTGTATCTAAAAAAATATCATCAGCTTCATTCTTTTGCGCCTCATCTTTTAATAAAGAGTTTTGATCTATAGAAAAGTTATCCATATTATCTTGAACTATTTTATTGTTCAATCTGTATTAATCTTGATTTAATTCTTAAAACATAAAATCACCCATTTAGGTGATTTTATTATAACACAAATTAAACATTTGATAAAATATAAATTTTAGTAATTATTATCTGTTTCAGAATCTCCAGAACATACCCCCTCATTTGATATTTCTATTTTATTATTACCAAGCTTGGCTTCATTATTACCAGACCACATTGATTTTTCTGGATAATTAAACAAAGAATATATAGAATAATTCAATGACTTTTTTGCACCAGACTGATATGTACCCACCTTATAATAATACACCTTTGAACCTGTAGGACAATTAAAAATCTTATTCCTGTCATCAAAACATGTTGTTTCATCACAAGTAGGACAATTTACCTGACAATTTCCAAATTTATTTTCTGGATCTTTTGGTAGGGTTGTTTTTAAAGCTGCTCCCAAATTTGAATCCCAAGAACCCCACAATGAATTAGTCAATCCTCTTATATATGTACCGCTTGTAAGTTCTGGATAAGTTCTTAAGCATTTATCAAAAGATAACTGGCTTGAAATACAATCGCTATCCGAAGTACAACTCACATTAGACACAGAGAAACACGCTCCTCCGATTCTAATAATCGAATTATCACAATTAAGATTTCCGTCCGCACAAGTAGGGCAAGTAGTTATATCTAATTCTTTTGCACAAAACTTATTTGAATTAGCATAAGACTCCAAAGAATTTTCTATTGTCCTTAAATCTTGCCATCTTTTTACATCTTGAGCTATTTTTTCTTGATCAACAGAAGTTTCTTGCGCATTAAATTTCCAACCATCTAATAACTGGCTATAAATATTGTTTGTAAACGGAGAAGAGTCCTGATTCTTTGAAATCAAATAAATTTCTGTACGAATATTGATTTGTCCATTTGTATTGATTGATTTTTTTCCAGCATTTATATAAGTTGTCCTACCATCGATAAGACCATCATAAAAACCTACTTTCTTTGCCTGTGGACTTCCTTTGAAATCAAATTCATTTGTTTTTCTATACCAATCACGAGGAGATAAATGATCATCATTTGTATATACTCTTATACCTATCAAATCATCTTGATATGATAAATTTTGTGCCAAAACTCTGCTAACAAAATTATTAAATATGCTTCCAAAGACCTGAGCAAACATTTTTGCTCCCAGTCTATTATCAGTTGCAATAGATAAGAACCCTTTTTTAGATTTAGAATCTGAGCTAGAATATGCAACTGGACTTGCTTCTTTATATTTAAATATATATTCTCGTATTAGACCGCTTCCTGGGGTCTGTGTAGTTGTGACAACGGCGTCATGACCATCTTCTAGTTCGGGAAGTCCGCCATCCATACAGTATCTAAGTCTAAAACCATAATCTTCAAAAGTCCATGGATTAGTACACATAAATAAGCTAATATTTGCTTCATCTGTTATATCTTCACCAGCATAACCTACTGCTGGGGTCTTCTTTTTTGCTTTTATAGTAACTGTTGTATTTCCATTTTTATTATTAGATTTAAATATTCCTGAAAAATTTGTATTTGCCCCAACAATATTTACAAGTGTATTGTCCTGCGAACTCCATTGCCAATCCCATGAATAAAATCCATCCACCTTGACCATAGGATTACCAAATGAATCTAATGCTTCAACAATAAAATTTTTCTCTATATTAGGCTGAGTGTATTCATAAAAATGACTTGCTGGATCTACAATATTTACATAAGATAATTCACATGGACTACTGGTTGTTTTAAATTCCCAAGAACATTCTGAACCATCACAAACTAAATTTTTTCCATCTATAGATTTTATAGATCTTAAAAATCTAACTCTATATTTATTTTGTTGTTTAAGTGC
>CAZWVD010000039.1:2456-8390 GCA_964636855.1 uncultured Gammaproteobacteria bacterium
ACAGGATTTGGAACAACATTTACTTGCGTGATATGACACGTACTTGAAGCTGTCTTAAAATACCATTGTGCTGATTGAAGACTATTTCCATTATTGTCCTTAATCGATTCTTTTAATTTAATTTTATACCAATTATTTGGAATAAAATTATTGGTATGTCCATAATTTACAAAATCATTCCCGCTATCGCCCAAAACTCTAATTCCAATATTAGATAATGTACAGCTACTAGTAGATATTTTTCCACAAGAATAAACCTCTACTCCGCCGGCATAGGTGTTTTGATTCATGGAGAAATTATCTCCCCTACCACCAAACTCTGCATGAATAATAGCGTCCGTTGGGGCATTTATTATGTCTATAATTGGAGACGGAGAACCAAGTGAAATAATTACACCATCGTCTTTTTGACAAGATTTTAATTTTAAAGACGGCTGAGAACAAATGGGGTTTCCATCATTGATACATGTATTTGAAGAAGAGTTCCAACAACAAATTAATCCCGGATGATTTGTTCCAGATTCATCGATACATTTTAATTGTCTTGTGCTTAAAACTGGCTCAGAATTAAAAATAGAACATCCTAGATTTATTCTAAGACTTGAACTAGCAAATAAATTCAAACCCAAAGTTGTAGATACAACCGACTCTATAGTTACTGTACCCGTTCTAAACGCGTCATTTAATGTTGCGGTTGCTTTGTTGTTTCCTAAAGAAATCAATGTTGAAAGTAAATCTGAATTGTTTGGATTCTTTGTCCAAGTATAGCTATAGGCATTTCCATTGCAGGAATAGCAACCATTGCTATCCCAAAGATTGGCATAATAAGGTATTTTTTTTGAAGATTCATAATCAGCTATATAACTTCTTGGATTAACTCTCATGGTATCTACCTGACATACTCTTCCACCACTATCTATCCTAAAAATAATAGTGTTGTGATCTTCTGACAATAAACGATTATCTATGTCATATATGCTATCTGGTTTTATACTAAATTGATACCAATGACCTGACTCAAAATTTGATGAAAATTCTATAGACGACTCACCAACAGATTCTCTATTAAAAGATTTTGTAAGAGTAGAACAAACTGGATTTGTAGCGTTTCCACAATCTAATAATTCAAAATTTCCATTTACCAGAGTACTAACATCAAGTCTTGTAGGATTTCCATCTGAATATTCAAACTCAAAATATATTTGAGCATCTCTTGGGACAACACTTGATCCTGAGCTTGGACTTGGAGAAGATATACCGTCTGTACATGCAGACACTTTTACTCTAGGTGTTTTACAAGTAGCACATGTTGCAAAATGCCATCCATAAAAGTCCCAGTTTTCTGTTGGTGGGGTTATACTACCTCCTCTATATTCAAAATTAACTGTGTTTCCATAGCCGCTTGCACTATGGAGTGCCAATAAGCCTGTTTTTGTATTTGGAACAACAACTACTGCTGTATTTGCTGTATGACCAAAAATAGTTGTCTCGTCCTCGTCTTGACCATAACTAAAGGTTGCTTTGTCTATAACTGGATTCTTAAAATCTTCACCATACACAGTTATCCTATCACCACTTACTCCATTTGCAGGATTAATACTACATATAGATGGGGCTGGATTACCACTTATAACATTAAAGCCTACTATATTTGTTTCTTGCTCGCCTTTTATTATTTTTATTTGAGAATTTACATTTCCAGCTATACCACTAAAATTATCTGGAACTTTTACTATTACCCTATCGTTTTTCCAATAATCAGTAGAACAAACGCTTGGAAATTCAAAATTTCCATCAAACCAATTGTTGCTGTTTCCATTTTTAAATACTACTCTACTAGATCCTTTTTCGTTTCCAAATCCAGATCCATATATTGTAATATATGACCCCACAGTGCTAGATGCAGGAGAAATATATGTAATCTTAAATTGATTTGCAAGATCTTCATCTATATTAAGAGGGATAATATTACTAAATTTTGTAGCATTATTTTTCTTAGTCACTACCCTTACTCCAACCTCCCCCTTTCTAAGATTTGGTGTTTGAACGGTAACTTTTGTATCTTGTCCACTTACTGCATCTGACCAAGATATAACACTAGAAGTAACTGCGTTATATAAACCACCCAAATAAACATTTCTAATATATGAGCTGTCTCCAAGTCTAACACCCGTCACTGTAAAATTTTCATTATATTTTACTGTATTAGGAGATACACTACAAAGTCCTGGACCAGCAATATCACTATTTAATATAAATTTATAAATATTACTCCATCTTTCTTGTAAAAGATTTTTTTTAACAACTTGAAAATAATAATCTCCTAAATTCAAGTTTTCTGGTATAGAAGCTATTATATAAGTATCGTGCCAACTATCATTTCCACAAGAAAGCTCTAGTTCAGTACCTTCAATTTCTGAATTGGGTCTTAGTATTATCTTGCTTTGTCCTTTAGTATCACCAAAACCAGTTCCTCTTATCGTTACAAACTGTCCCCTACCACCATCTTCTGGGGAAATACTCTCTATTCTAGGACTCAATAAACCAATTTGTGTAATTGCAGAGCCCTGTAGTGTTTGTACTTTTATAGAGCCATTTCTTATTCCATTTAAATCTCCGCCCGTTGCTGGAATAAACAAAGAAATGCTATCACCATCCCAATCTCCATCTTTACATATTTGATCTGGCCACTTGTTTTCTGCCTCTGCAATACAAAGAGCTGTTGATTCATCAACAACTATTTTATTATCAAAAATAACAACAGCATCATCCAAATATTGACCAGATATAGTAATTTTGCTTCCATCATAATAAGTTTTGTCTGGGGAAATACTAGTTATTGTTGGTTCACATTTATCGTTTAAACCACTTGTAAATGACCAGCTATCAGATGGCCCATTTGTAGGATAATTATCTACAACACTATCTACCCTTACTCCATCTCCATTTCCATCCAGCTTATTTCCACAAGAGTCCATTATTTTAGACCCATCTAATAGTGGGAAATATTGTGTGTTGGCATCAAAATTATTATTTACTTTTAATATCAATTTATTATCCGAAGCACTATGATTGAACACAAAAGTTGATAAAACGTTGTTTTCTTTAAATAATTTAAAATTATCTGCTTGAAGTAAAGAAATCTGATCCATTTCTTCAGAAAACTCTGCACTTATATGGGACTTGAGACAAATATCATTACCGACGGGGAAAATATTTGTAACCTTCGGTGGTACGCTATCCCCCTCCGTACCCGTCTTAAATTGCCAAGAAAAATCTCTTAATAATTTTTTACCATTAACACTTTCGATTCCACTTGCAAGTGCTTCTACTCTATAAGTAGTATTTGCTTCATAAGAGTTCACAGAAAACCTAACTATATTTTCTAATACAGTAAATTCTCCATCCTCGTTTATGCTACTTTTATCAGAACAATCTGTATTATTACATTTATAAATATTTACATTGCCGTCAACCGTTGTTTCATCAATGCTATCACCAAATCTAAGTTGCATAGCCTGACATAATTTCACGTTATTGCCCCTTGGCGTATTTGATAATATAGAGAGCCTCTGCTCGTCAGAGCATGAGTCATTACAATCACTAGTAAATTCTATAAAACCATCTAGACAAATAGAATTACAACCCATACATTGTCCTTCGATACTACAAGATATAGGGGGTTCTGGATCGACTGGACCAGGTCCTGGATTATTGCTCCCTTCTTGGACTTTATTTATTATAAAATTCACTATTAGATATGAAAACAAAATTATTAACATTCCTGCTAATCCTGCCATAAGCATTTTTTTAGCGCTTTTTATTTTTTCTTCATTACCGCCACTTGTCATCCATTTAAATCCTGCAATAAGAACAATAACAAGACCAATAAGCCCCAAAAAACCTAATGCAATCTTTATTATCTGACCTATTACAATCTTTCCTTCTACCGTTCCTAATCCTGCACTACCTGCAACTCCTTGCACTTGACTCAGATCAACTTGTGCTAAAGAAATAAACGGTAATAAAAAAATTATTGCCGTTAAAAAAATAAGTGGACTAAAAAAATGCTTAAATATTTTTTTCAATCCGTTAGATATTTTTTTGCCATCATTTACCATATCATTTTTATTTTAGGATCCATAAATAATATATTATTTATATAATATAACTATCTAATGGATTTCATATATTGTTAAATTATTGTTGTTTTGGTGAAGTTGTGCTATTTCTTCCAATTCCGAGTGCATCATAAAAACAATTTCCGTAGCTATCTTTAATATTTGAAGTAAGTCTTGGTCTATATACAGTGCTACTTGCCTGTAAAAATGGTGAGTAAATTTCTATATTTGTTGTTCTATTTCCATTATTAGTAAAAACCGTATAATTTGGAAAACAACTAATCTCTGTGATATCTGTTTTTTTGCCCTCTGGTGCATCAATATTACACAATGATACGGGTGGTACATTAGAATCAAATTTATATATATAAAAATTATCTGAACTAAGTGATGATGGAGAGATAATCTCATTAAAAGTTGCTGAGACATCTGTTTTTATATTATTATTTTCTGAATCATTGCTAGGTGTAATGCTTGAGACTTTTGGAGCTGTTAAATCAAGCTCATTATCAGTATCAAAACTCCAAGAAAAATCATCTCCTGATGTTCCATCGCTATTTCCATCAAGAAAGTTTCCGCTTGCATCGTTTATACCAAGAAGCAAATTTGCACCTGTTGAAGATTTTGCACTAGCATCAAAAAAAGAATCTCCGGGCAAACAAAAAACTTGCTCGCCACAAGAATTTCTAGTTTGCTCGCCACAAGGAGTGCTTGATAAAAATTCTACGGTTTTATAACCATTACTAATTTTAAGGGTTCCAGAAATACTTGTCTGTCCTATTTTCAATACAATCGTATTATTATTTATACTCATTATATTAATTGGCTCTGAAAAATTTATTTGAACTATTGCATTTCTATGAAATGTATCATCTTTGGGCCAAACAAAACCTACTTTTGGTGGTGTAACATCCAAAAACGTGCTTACTTCAAAAGTCCAAGAATAACCATTTTCTAGCCCTGCAAACATATATTGACCCAATGCATTTTTCATATCTCCTGTAAGATGCACAACTGCATTTGTATTGTTCTGAGGATTTCCTAGGTGCTCTATAGGATCTATCAAAATATTTTTTCCATCAGCGCTAAGCACTGCTATAAAATTGCTATTGGGCTTTAAATCTCCATTGTCTCTTATTGTTATTTTATTGGATAATTTTCCACAAACAGCACCAGCGACTCCATAAGCACTACATAACTGCTGCCCTATTCCAGAATCAAAGTCTCCATCTACGACACTTGATGTTGCAACCGGTACCTTGAGGGTAATCATTATCATGGTATTTCTTGCAACATTATTTGCGTCTCTTGCTGGATAGTGATATTCAATAACTCCCCCTCCAAGAGCTCCTGCTCCAAAACCACCTAGATAATCATTGTTTTGATCCTGATTTGATCCCCCTGGATTATTGCCCCCTTCTTGAACTTTATTTATTATAAAATTTACTATTAGGTATGAAAACAAAATTATGAGCATTCCTGCTAATCCTGCTATAAGCATTTTCTTGGCACTTTTTATTTTTTCTTCATGGCCAGCACTTGTCATCCATTTAAATCCTGCTATAAGAACAATAACAAGACCAATAAGTCCTAAGAAACCTAGTGCAATTTTTATAACATTACCTATAGCAACCTTGCCATCTACTGTTCCAAGTCCGGCATTAACAGCAACGTTCTGTGTTTGAGTCAAGTCAACCTGTGCTAAAGAAATAAGTGGTAATAAAAAAATAACCGCTACTAAAAAAATAAAGTAAGTAGCGGTTATCTTTGAAAAATCAAAAAAGTTTATCCTTGTTTTTGTTTTAAAAATCAT
>CAZWVD010000040.1:0-8349 GCA_964636855.1 uncultured Gammaproteobacteria bacterium
AATTAAATATGCTTGCCCCGTAGAGATGCGGAGCATATTCTACTGGGGTAATTCCAGTGTGTCATCCCGGACTCCGATCCGGGATCCATGCAGTCACCTAAAAGCTAAAAGCTACAAGCTACAAGCTAATAACTAATAGCTAAAAAAGTATGAGCTATTCAAAAGACAATATACAAATTTTAGCCACAAAGATTAAGGGTTTAAGCCCCGAGGATTTTTTAGAGGAGTATCGGGACACAGTTTATATTTCAGGAGATGAGATGTCAGAGGTCCAAAAGAAAAATGAGCTGCAAGAAATATTACTCGCCTCCTCAACGGACGTTCAATTGCTGGCTCTGGCAAGACAAAGATTCGTGGATGATGATTTATCTCCCGACGAACAAGAAGCTGAGAATGAAATTGAAAATTTGTGGAACCGCAGATGGGGGTTGGCGGAGAGCCTTGATATCCCTATTAAGGCAACTGAGCTAACAAAGGCAGAATTGAATATGTTAACCAAGAGAATGATTGAGTGGTTTCAAACCAGAAAAGAGTTAAAAGAAAACCCAGAGGGAGTTAAGAATTCTTTTAGCGAAGGAAATATTTACAAAGCGTAATTAATCTTTCAATTTTAAATCTTCAATTTTTAAATACGATTCTATGGGCGTAAGAAAACAAAGCGAGCAAAATATAAGAAAACTAACTAAAGTTGGTGGTAAATCTTTAGCCGTAACCCTGCCGGTGGAATTGGTGGAAAAATTAGGGTGGAGAGAAAAGCAAAAGGTTAAGGTGAAAAAGGTTAGGGGAGGGTTATCAATTAAAGATTGGAAAAAGTAATAATGCCCACATTAAATTGGATAGGAAAAGAAGCAGTTGCAAACCACGACAAAGAAGTATCTTTTAGACTTTTAAAAAAAGTTAAAAGCGCTTCTGTCGGGGACCGCTCAAAAAATTTAATTATACATGGTGATAACCTAGAAGCTCTAAAAGCTTTAATGCCTTACTATGCCGGTAAGGTTAAATGTATTTACATAGATCCCCCGTACAACACTGGCAATGAGGGCTGGGTTTATAATGACAAAGTTAATTCTCCAAAAATAAAAAAGTGGCTTGGCAAAGTCGTGGGTGGAGAATCAGAAGATTTAAACCGACATGATAAATGGCTCTGTATGATGTTGCCGAGGCTTAAGCTTTTAAAGGATTTACTCGCCAACGACGGTGCAATTTTTATTTCCATTGACGATAATGAACAACACCATTTGAGAAATATACTAGAAGAAGTTTTTGGTGAAGAAAATTTTATTACAAATATCATTTGGCAGAAAAAATATACTCAAAGTAATGACGCCAAATATTTCTCAGATACGCATGATTTTATTTTAGCTTTTGCTAAAAATCTTGATTCTTTTTCGGTTCGACCGTTAAAAAGGACTGAGGAACAAAATGCAAGATATCTAAATCCTGATAATGACCCACGCGGTGTTTGGATGACACAACCTCTTCATGCAAAAAGTGGAACTGATAAAACTTACTCTTATACTTTCAAAAATGGAGTAGTTTGGAATCCTCCAGCGGGAACTTTTCCTAGATATAGTAAAGAAACTTTGCAAAAGTCTGAGGAAGAAAATCGAATTTGGTTTGGGAAAAAAGGCGACGCTGTACCGAGATTAAAAAAATATCTTGCTGAAATGAAGGACGGCGTAATTCCAAAAACAATTTGGTTATATGATGAGGTTGGTAGTAATGATGATGCAAAGCGGTCAATAAAAAATTTGTTTGACAACAATCCATTTGAATCTCCCAAACCCGTCAATTTATTAAAAAGAATTATTCAGCTATCTTGTGGCGAAAACAGTATTATTTTAGACTCATACGCAGGCTCCGGTACAACAGGGCATGCGGTTTTGGATTTGAATAAGGAAGACGGCGGTAACAGGAAGTTTATTATGATAGAGATGGAAGACAATGTGGCTAAAGACATAACAGCCGAGCGTGTTAAACGTGCTATAAAAAAATATGATTACAATGACGGGTTTGAATATTGCGAACTTAGTCAGCCTTTGTTTAACGAAGAAGGCCAAATAGAAGAAGAATGTGAATTCAATCAACTAGCGACATATATTTATTTTACTGAAACCCAGACCAACATTGACCCAAAAGATATTAGCAATAATTTTATTGGAACTTTTGGCGATACCGAATTTTATTTATTATTCAGAGAAAAAGGTAACAATATTTTAGACAAGTCATTTTTAAAGAAGTTGAAAAAAGACGGAAGCAAGAAAGTCATCTATGCCGACAAGTGCTTATTAGATAATGCGGATTTAGAAAAATACAATTTGATTTTTAAGCAAATTCCTTATGAGGTAAGGGTTTACTAATATGAAGTTGAATGATGTAAAAACCCAATATTTTTTCGTGGATGAGGCCGGCGACTCTACTTTTTATGATAGATATGGTAAATGCATTGTTGGCAAAGAGGGCTGTTCAAAAATTTTATTACTTGGCTTCATTAAAACAACTAACCCAGAGCCTTTAAGAAATGCAATATTCAAACTTCATGAGGAGATAAAGAACGATGAGTATCTTAAAGATATCCCTTCGCTAAAGAAAAGTCATTTAGCGTTTCATGCTAAAGACGATACGCCGGAAATTAGAGAGAAAGTCTATAAAACCATTTTGGGTTTAGATTTTAAAGCAGAATTCATTGTTGCAAGAAAAATTGAAAATATTTTTAAGGTGCGTCATAAAGGGAAAGAAAATTTGTTCTATGACGATTTAATAATTAAGTTG
This sequence comes from uncultured Gammaproteobacteria bacterium, assembly GCA_964636855.1. Classification (GTDB taxonomy): domain Bacteria; phylum Patescibacteriota; class Patescibacteriia; order UBA1558; family S5-K13; genus S5-K13. The sequence goes on from CAZWVD010000040.1 coordinate 2,773, forward strand.
TTCAAAAATAAATTACACGTTGCTGAGCAAATTTTTATTTACTTTGCCGTTAGGGGTAATAAAACTCGCCAGACTCCTTTGGAGGAAGCTATCCAAACCGCAAAAAATTCATTTGAAACTGAGCATAAAATGAAAATTGATTCAAAAATAGCCATTCTCCCACAAAGTCCATATGGAGAAGCATGTTTGCAAATAGTTGATTATATGAATTGGGCTATTCAAAGAGCTTTTGTAAGAGGCGAGGACCGTTATTATAAATTTATTGAAAGTAAAGTAAAATTCGTTTGTGACGTTTATGATACAGATAAATATCCCAATAATTTTTACAGTAGAGGTAACCCCTTCTCAATAAATAAAATAAGCCCCTTATAGCTAGGTTGGTTTCCCAACGCACGGCATGGAGCCGACTTTCGCTTATAAGAGGCCTACTTATTGATTACTTATATTATAACATACTTTAGGATGCGTCAAGTTATCCACAATTACTAAAATTATTTATGGAACTAAAAAAATATCAACAAACTGCACTAGAAAAACTTAAAGAGTATCTAAAACTTCTAGAGAAATTTGGCCCGAAGATGGCTTTTATGAGTGTAGTGGAAGAACCATATAAATCTACCTCTTTTGATGAAATCCCTTTTGTGTGTGTAAAAATCCCCACAGGCGGTGGTAAAACAGTTGTTGCCGCTAATTCTATTGGTTTAATTTATAGCACGATATTAAAGCATAAAATGGATAGAGGTATTGTTATGTGGTTTGTGCCGTCTGAAGCCATTAAGACCCAAACACTAAATAAACTTAAAGACCGCAAAGATTGGCACAGACAGATTTTGGATGAATCATTTGAAAATGGTGTGAGAATTTTTTCTAATGAAGAAGCACTGCGGATACGCAAGGAAGATGTGGAAGATAATTTGTGTATTGTAATTTCCTCCCTTGATGCTTTTAGGAAAGAGAAGTCTTTGCAAAAGAAATACAAAGTTTATCAGGAAAACGGACAGCTTTTGAATTTTTTTGAAAACATTGGTGATGACAGTTTGTTGGAAAAAGACGAGTCTGGGGTAATTATATCTTTGGCTAATGTAATTAGGATGTATAATCCGTTAATTGTTATTGATGAGGGTCATAGAACACAAACCCCGCTGTCTGTTGATTTTCTAAAAGAACTTAACCCAAGCTTTATTATAGAATATACCGCTACTCCTAGGGACGGCAGTAATATATTGGTAGATATTTCTGCCGCTGATTTAAAAACTGAGCAGATGGTTAAAATTCCGATAGTTTTGGAAAGTTCCAATCACTGGGAGCAGTCATTAACCAGGGGGTTAGATAAGCGAGAAGAATTAGAAAAACTTACCAAAAAAAACAAAGGCGAATATATTCGTCCTATTGCTTTAATTCAGGCACAATCGAATAGCCAAACACAAAACAATGTAACTGTTGAAGTGGTTAAAGAGCAGTTACTGAAAATGAAAATTCCTGAAGATCAAATTGCTATTAAGATTTCGGGCAAGAACGAACTGGAAGGTGTAAATTTATTCAGTAATAAATGCCCAATCAAATATATTATTACAGTCAATGCCTTAGCTGAAGGCTGGGACTGTTCTTTTGCCTACGTGCTTATTTCTTTGGCAAACATTGGAGCTAGAATTGCGGTTGAACAAATTATTGGCCGCATTATCCGAATGCCTTATGCTAAAAGAAAAGAGGTTGAAGATTTAAACAGAAGCTTTGTTTTTGCTTCTGCCCGAAACTTTAACGAAGCCGCAGATGAAATTATTAAGGGTTTGGTTTCCAATGGCTTTAGCAAGGCTGATTTAATAAATGGCTCTGACAAAGACCAAAAAGATCCGCTGGAAATCAGTCGTACGTTCAAGCAAGATTTCGCCGTGCCTATGATGGCTTTAGATGGCGAACCTTTAACTTTTGAGGAGTTAATTGGCGCTGATTTTTCTTTAGCTAAACAAGAGGCTGAATTTAATTTTGATGTGCATTTTGACAATGATGGCCGAGCAATTATAGATATTGAAGGCGATCATTGGAAACAGGGGCATCAACAAGTCTTAAATTTACCCTATCGTTTAAAGAACGCCACACAAAAGGAACTGGTGCAGTGGCTAGACAAGAAACTTCGTTTTACTTTACTTGAACAGTCGGACAAAGTAAAATTTTTAGACAAAGCAATTAGTCATTTATTAAAGACACGTTCATTAACTGAGCTATCTATAAACAGGTATGTTTTGTGTGACAAATTGAGCGAAGTCATTGAAGGTATTTTGAAGGATTATGCTAAAAAGCATTTTGACGATCTTCTAAAAAAGAAAAAAGTTTCAACTAAGCCTTTTAAAACATTCCCGGAAACAATAACTGTGGACAAAGTTTTACCTAAAGATTTTAACAAAAATTATTATCCTCAAGTTGGAAAATTAAATAAAGAAGAGGAAAATTTTGTTTCAAGGCTGGATTTAGATACTTTGCCCAATGTTGAATTTTGGATTAGGAATAGAGAAAAACTGGATTTTTATTTACAAGGGTGGCAGAAAAATAAGTTCTATCCTGATTTTGTTGCGCTTACTAAAAAGGACAATATAATTGTTTTGGAATGGAAAGGCGAAGATAGAATAAGTAATGAAGACACTGCCTACAAAGTTGCTTTAGCGGAAGCATGGCAAAATTTAGGAAAAGGAAAATTACACTTTTTCCTTGTGCATAACGGAAACATTGAGCAGGTATTAAATGAACTAAAAAAGCTATAAAAAATTAAATATTTAATTACGCAATTTATGGAAAATGTTTCTTTTGGTCTAAGTGATATCCAATATTTACTTTTTATAATTCCTGGTTTTGTGGTTGTGTGGACTTATAGGTTTTTTGCAAAACCTAAACCAGTCGGCGAGTTTGAATATGCTGGATTAAGTTTTGTTTGGGGAATTATATTAGTCAGCCTGACCGGGTTTATTTTAAAATACTTACCACATCAAGAGCAATTTAAAACTAGTCCGTATGCGTATACTCTTTGGTTTTCATCTTTTGGATTTGTGTTCGGTTGGATGGGAAGTTTTGTTGCAAGGTGGAAATGGGTGAAAAAAATTGTTGATTCTATAAGGCCAGAAAATTTTTTTAAATAGTAATATAAAAATATGACCACGGTCTTTAGTAATGAAATTAATGAACTCCAAAGAAAATTGGATGACGATAGTCGGTATCGCATGGAAAAGTTGCATACCCAGGCTGAAGATATAGATAAAAAATCAGTCGATAATTTTTCAAGGTGGAGAGATTATTTGTATAAATACTATACCCTTGTACTTGCGTTAATAACTGGGACTGGTATTTTAAAGCAAGGTACTTTTAAAGATCAACAATTATTATTTGGTATTACAATTGCTTTGGGAGGACTACTTATTGGGTTTACGATAATAAATATTTATTTTTATTTAGAAAGAAGATGGCAACAAGCTCAACACTATCTAACAACAAGTAATCCTTACAAATTATATGACCACCCGGATTCAGGTGGAGATATTAGGAAGGCAATAGTATTAAATTTAAAAGTTAAAATAAATGAGTACAAATTAAAGAAAATAGATTTTGTAAAGAAAGGTGATTTTATTGAGGCTAAAAGAATGGAAAATCAAATTAAGGCTGATCTAAAAATGATCTCATTGATGAAATATGTTGGTGAACAATATGGGTTTATAGAAAGAATTTGGTTATATGGGGTGGTATCAAGTATGTTATTTACATTCATTGGGGTAGTCTTGATTTTTTTAAGTTTTTTAAAAAGTTAGTATTGATTTTAAAATAAAACTTGAAGCAAAATGTATGAACAAATGGGGACATGACCCATTAATTACATATTAAATTATTTATCCCGTTTAAGTTATTTAAATTTAATGGGACGAAATTATATAAATCATGAACAATCTTGAAACCTGCCCAATATGTCAGAGGTCTTACACAGACAAAAATATTAGAGTTGAGTATCACTTAAGGTATAATCCAACAGAAAAAATTATACATGCTTGTCAAGCGTGTAATTATGCGGAATATTTGACGAGGCACTGGAAAAGACATTTGAAACCGTGGCAATGGTGGAGAATAAAAAGAGTAAGAGAATTTAATAAAGAAAACGGATATTTGTTTGAAAAATAACCTTGGTTAGACAATTACATATTTAATTACGTAATTCGTGTGACTGGACAATTCGCGCGAATTGTCCAGTCGAGAAAAAGCATCCTATAAATCAGGATGTTTTTTGTTTTTTAGCTATGGTAATATATAGGTATGGAACAGATTACATTAGAAGATTTAGGGTTTACGGAGTTTTTTGAAACAGGGCGCAAGGCTTTGGGTTTGGAAGGCTTTTTGGTTGCGCGGGTAATTGCTGAGCACAAAGGCTCTTACAGAGTAAAAAATGAAAATGGCGAATATATGGCCAAAGTTACGGGCAAGCAAGTCTTTAACGCCAAATCCCGCGAAGACTATCCGGCCGTGGGGGACTGGGTAGCAGTTACTATATTAGACTCTGAACGCGCGGTTATAAATGCAGTGTTGCCCAGAAAAACTATTATTAAAAGACAACAGACCGGGAAAAGTGAAATTCAAATCATTGCTTCCAATATAGACACAGCGTTTATTGTGGAAGCCGTGGACCGGGACTATAATTTAAACCGTTTGGAAAGATATTTTGCCATAGCCAGCACCAGCAATATTGAGGTGGTAATTATTTTAAATAAAATAGATTTAATTTCCAAAGAAGATTTGGAAAAGAAACTTACGGAACTAAACTTGAGGTTTCCCGGGGTAGTGGTAATTACCACCAGCAACATTTCGGACACAGGACTTAAAGAACTTAAAGAGTTTATAAAAAAAGGTGTAACTTATAGTTTCTTAGGGTCTTCGGGTGTAGGAAAATCATCTTTAATAAACAAACTGCTTGGCGTTAATACTTTAAGAACAGAAGACATTAGCCTTTACTCCGGCAGAGGCAAACACATAACCACTTCCAGGGAAATGTATTTTTTATTTGGTGTCGCCCCCGATGCTTCGATCGGGGCAGGCTCCGATGCTATGATCGGAGCAGGCATCGTAATAGACAACCCTGGTATGCGGGAAGTGGGGGTAACGGAAACTACGGCCAGCATAGACGCAGTGTTTGAGGAAATTACTGCGCTTGCCCGAGAATGTAAATATTCAGATTGCACACACACTCACGAACCCGGGTGCGCAGTTTTGACCGCGGTAAATGACGGGATTTTAGACAAGGACAAATATAACAACTATCTCAATCTAAAAAAAGAAACCGAGTTTAACAAACTTACGGCTTTGGAAAAAAGAGAAAAAAATAAAAAGTTCGGGAAGTTCATTAAGAAGGCCAAACAAGACCTGAAAAGATATGGGATGTAAGATTTAAGATTTAGGAAACAAGGACATAAAGATACATCACTTAATCCACTTATTGCCCGACTGGACAATTCGCGCGAATTGTCCAGTCGCAAAGAAGAGTGATATAATTTAAAAAAGGAGATATAAAACTATGAGCAAACGATGGACTATAGTTTTTAAAGCTTTGGG
>CAZWVD010000041.1:0-6411 GCA_964636855.1 uncultured Gammaproteobacteria bacterium
AACTTGTTGTTTCAATTTCTAATAGTTTATTTAACATCAAAAGTGCTTCCTCATAATTTTCAAGTTTGAAATATGAAAGTGCACAAGAATAATATCCACTAAGGCATAACGGATTTAAAAAAATTGTCGTTTTAAAGTCTTGAATTGCCTCAACATATTTACAATTAACCCCGCTCACGAATTTTTTCAGAAAATCGCACGAATTTTTGCACTTTTGACATTTATGTCACAAAATATTTATGACATTCCTGTCATTACATACCCTGATTCTCTGTATTTTCTCCCCAGTTTGTGCCATATCCTGAGTCGGTTATTTCAGTTGAATACCCGGGACCGCTGAGCAGCTCTGTTCCCTTCAATTGGATGCTTACACTATATCCTGCACGGTGGTTTGAAGCGCCTTTAAAGAACTTATAATCGATGTTTGAAACCTCGCATTTATAATTAATATCTTCCTTATCTATGTTCAGTATGAATGTAAAATTATTATCTTTTTGCGCCTTCCAAAGTTTCTTCAGAGACTCCTTCGAGATCGATACCCAGTTCAGATTTGCTTTAAATATAAATTTCTTGCCTATATTATTCTTCTTGCCGCCCTCTGACCAGTACTGATCCCTGGTAAAGAGTTCGAAGTCATATACTCTCAGTCCTTCCTTACCGGCTCCAACAGGTTCAGGTAAGACATGGAAGCTCCCGTCAGTGAATATTAACTTCGGCTTTCCAATACCCTCATATATAGTTGACATGGTTTAAATTAAAATTTCAAATTCACATACAGACTTCTTTGGAGAGACCTTATGTATCTTTCCTGTGCCAAGCCCGAAGCTGCTCAGATCTGCCTGATCTAAATTCTCATAATTGTAAAATGTAGGAGGATATTTGATCTTCACGATCTTTCTTCTTGTTGAGTAATAGTCAAGAAAATATTTAGCATAGTCCTTCAGAAATCCGTCCGGAAGGAATGCAAGCTCTAAGCTTTTAATCCTAACATCAATTCCATTCTCTCCATACTCATCACTTGTCCTTCCGTTCGTTATCTCTACTCGGTCAAAGACTTCATTATATATTCTCTCAGTAAGTCTTTCCTTATTATAGTTCTTGTTAAATGTCAAAGTATCCCCTGAGTCATAGTCATCCCTGCTCACATAATATCCGACATCATCCGCATTTACTTTTACGTATCCGAGAAAATTATTACTGATCTCCTGCAGCACTTCCCTGATTGTCTTCCCTGAGGTATCATACTCTCCCTCAATGAATGGAACAAACTTGTTTGCAAACCTCAGCATCAATGCCGGATATTTAGAAAGTACTGCTAATTCGTTACTGTAATAAGTACAGATATGCTGAAAGCCGTAAGCTACAGGGTTCTTAATAATATCGTACGGTAGAATATTTTCACATTCATAACTTAAAGTATCTGACTGAAAAGAAGCTAATCTCTGAATATCGTCTCCTGAATCATAAGTCATTACAAACAATTTCCCATTGCTTTCAAACGGAGAAAATATCTCTACACCGGCAGGGTTAAGATCAGAAGTAAATGTCTCTGTATTAATATCCAGAAATCTGCTTTTAGTCCGGTTTGTCAGAAATACTTTTTCTTCCCCTACAAACTTATAACCATACCAGTTATTATAATCACCCGCATCAAACCATGTCTCGACTAATGCTTCCGTCCAGCCGCTGCTGTAAGTTCTTTTAAATAGTTTACGTGTTCCTGAGACATTTTTTATATAGTAAAATACAACTTCCGAACCTGACTCATAAATGAAACTACAGCCGTTAAGTTCCAGATTGCTGTCTGTCGCAATAATGGTTTTTGTACCGTATAAATCCAGATCGTAAATTACTTTATTCGCTCCATTAAGACCGAGAAATAAAAACTTGGTCAGATACTTAGAATAGTGAAACCTGTAATAAGAATTTACTAAATCAAACTGTGAGTCATTCAATATTGAAGTCCAGCTTGCTCCTGATTCATTTATAGTGATTTTCTGAATACATCCGGGTGTATCAAATTCAGGAGAATCCATGAAAGCTAATAATAATTCTTCATTCTCATCATACACCAGCTTGTAATGAGTATGATTATTCAGAGTAGTCTCGTAAATCAGTCTTATAATACCGGTACTTTTATCAAATTCCCAGATCTGATTTTTATTAGGTGATCCCGTATTCGCTCCGGATATATAAAACTTGTCGACTCCATTAAATTCAATAGCAACAGGAATAAATGATTCAAGAGTATTGTCAACTCTGTTCAGTCCGCTCAGTATTTGTCTTCCGTCATGAGTATCAATCTCATAGCTCTGAATAACTGTATCAGTTACTCCTATTGATTCAAAACATTTCTTCACAATCTCAGCCACAGTCCCGTAATAAAAATAAGTCTCCGGATACTGTGAAATATTTTTAACGATCAATGTTGAGACTCTCTCATCTGCATGATCAAATCCTGTATAAAATATCTTCACTCTCTCTGTATCATCTGCATTGCTGAGTACAGTCTCCGCATCAGCTGTCAGGATTGTTTCCGGACCGTCATCGAGCTTTGCTTTTGGATTTGTATCAAAAAAAGTAGTGATATAATGTACGCCTTTCTGAAGCTCATACCCTGTTATATTAGCATCTCTCACCCAGACTTTTGCTGTGTATAATCTTAGTCCGTTTTCATCAAGATACCTCTTGGTAACATTCAGAGCGCTTACTCTTTCCGACTTTCCGAAAGTCGAATATGCAATCGGCTCACAGTTCAACTTCACATTATCAACTTTCATTCTTCCTCTGTCAAGCCAGCCGGTGAATTTATTTATAGGATAACTGCTGCCGGTCTCTACATCAAAGTATCCCTGTAAAGTAACTTTGATCGGCTCATCAGTATCAAGTATTCCTGTACCCGCATCATTCGTAAAATACCGATCTTCATTATTCAGCTTGATCCCGATCTCATTTGTATAGGTCAGATTCTCACGGTAATCAGCTGTATCAGTAATGTTAGGTTCGTTCATCAGTCGCTCTGAGACATCCACATCATTTAATAATGTTTCTGTATCAGATATTTCCGGAATTCTTAATATTACCTTCCAGGCAATAGAAGGAACCTGAGTTCCTTCCTGAAATGGTTCGATATTTGAGTCGAGTTGCTTCAAGTTTTATCTGTTAAAATCAGTATAAACAATTCGGATGAATATTGAATCATTCAGGATTGTATAGCAAGCCGATCCAGTCTCAACATAACAATTTAAAGAGTCTATTTTAGCATAATACAATATTCCCGGACCGTAGAATTGTGATGGATTGACTAAAATGTTTGTTGTGTCATCTTTAACCATTGCCGTCCAAGAGCGAATTTGATTAAAGTTCAAACCATGTGCATAGTTTCCCGACGTCGATACATTCGCAGGCATTTTTCCCGCTACTATCTTTATTTTTTCATACTGGTCAGCAGCGCGAGATGAATTATTCTTTACCCATGTAGGTATGAAATCACCTGCCGCCGTCAATGTAGAATTAAATGTTGCAGCAGCGGAAAAATAAACCGCTGAGGCAAAGGTCACCACTGAATTAAACAGTTCGGAAATACTTGATTCTGTCCTTGCAAATTTGGAACTGTCAAAAAGCAATACTCCGTTTTTATAATAGTCTCCGTAAATAAGATTCATACCTGTGCTTGAATCTAAATTTGCTATAAAATTATATCCTCCTTTTGTTAAAAAATTATGCTGTCTCGAAGTATATTTTAGCTGATTCACATCTTCCGATATTTGTGAATTATAACCTCTGAAAATAATTCCGTTGCTGAAATTATTTATGTATAAATTATCAGTTGTCAGACTTGCTGAAATCACCGAATCCGTTGCAATTATAAATTCTCCAACTGTCAAGGATTTATTGAAAGTTGCAAATCCAAGACTATCAATTGCAAATCGGTTTGTATCAGCTGTCATTAAGGCAACTCCGTAACTATTTATCGTCCCGATCCTTGTTCTTGCTCCTTGCAAAAAATTCAAATCCGAAGTCACATCTCCAGTCACTTTCAACTGGCTTGTTATTCTCGCATTGTCAATCAGACTCAATCCGTCTGCTTTCAGTGTATCACTAAATACGTTCCGGCTTGTAAATGTCTGCCTATTGCCGAGATATACGTCTCCGCCTCCGCCACTGAATGGAACGCCGTTAAGATAATACGAACTTGCATCAATTGATCCTGTCACAACTATCGGGTATAGAAACTGCCAGTAATTTCCGTCTGACTCGTCCCAGGTCAGAATATCCGTTGTGTTGTTCTTTTTAATTGTTATTGCTCCGAGATCATTGGCGATATTGAAATTTAAAACACCTGAAGTATTATTTCCGAAATCAGTCCTCATATCCGAAAATTTATTTATCCCGGTAAATATATTTGTGTCTGCAAGCTTCGGGAATATTCCTGTTTTTACTTTAAGTGTATCATTGTCAAACTCGTTTGAGTTGTATCTTTTAAACGTTCCGGAAGGAAAATTAAACATCCAGGAATAAGCAGTCTTAAGAGAATCAATTCTCAGATCTTTATTGTAAATATGCTGATCTATGTCAATCAGATTCTGATTAACAGAGTCTGCTCCCGGGTGATCTCCTTCATCCCACATCCTGAGTCCGTAGTTATTAGTATAACCGGTCGGTTCATCCTGAGCTATCAGGACTATAGCTACAAGTAATAATATCAATAGTAATTTGTACTTCATTATATTTTTCATCTTTGTTTAATTTTATTTATAAAATTCGATTTCATTCAGCCATTGCTTAACGTCAAAGCTCGGACAAGCTTTTTTCACTCCCGGGAAATCTCTGTGACCCTGTATAATCGCGTCCGGAAACATTGCATGATATTTTTTTAATAAAATAATCTGCGCTTGCTTCTGTTCTTCCGTTCTGTTATCATTCGGCACATTATTCTTATCCACACCGCCGATGTAGCTAATGTGAATGCTGTTGTGATTATAGCCGGCTACTCCGTTTGTCGGAAGTTCTATCGGTTGCAGATCAGCGACTGATCCGTCAGGTCTGATAAGGTGGTGATAACCGACATGTGACCAGCCGAGTTTACGCTTCCAAAAATCAAGAATATTCTCTACTGTCTGTGTCTGCGGTCCTGCTGTGCAGTGAAGCACTATGTAATTTATTTTTCTCATATTAATTTATTGTAGAATCCAATACTTCTTTTCCTGCTCTCTTTAATCCTTTTGACAATTGCGGAATTATTTCATTATCCACAATGTCCATCCAGTCATTCTCATTCAGTCCTGTAAGCTTTTGTATCTTAGTATTTACATTCAGCCCGTCAATATTGATATTCACAGATCTGTCTGCGCTTGCTATGCCTGTAGAGCTGATCTGCGAGATTGCACCTGATCTGATACTCTCAGAGCTTGCGTAACTTCTCTCAGCTCTCCCGATCAGACTTGCCACATCCTCTCCTCTGTTCATTGCTTCGAGCAGATCTCTGTTCGCCGGTATGGAAGTTCCTGCAGCAGACACCACAAATTCATTCCTGTGTACTATTCCTGCAGGTTCGTTATCATTACCGTCACCGGTATATCCGCCGTCACCGAATAAGAATGATAGAAATCCGCCGCCCCCGGACAATGCTTTAATAATAGTTTTAAATATTGCCGATGCTGCTAATTCTATAAGTTGTTGATATATGCTTTGCATAAGAATTTCAAAAAGCGAATTTGCTTCACCGAATACTTTATTCCACATGTTTGAAAATCCCTGACCAATTGCACTGACGACAGAATTAAAACCTGTCTGCACAAACTGGAGTATCTTCTGATTTGATTGAAGGTTTATATTTTCTAAGTCTTTTGATTTGTTAGTCTCAAGTTGTTTTATATACTTGATCTTAATTTCTTCTGCTACTTTCGAATTATTAATTCCCTGAATTTCTTTCCTGTACTTTTCTTCAATATTAAAGAGCGCCAGCTTCAGATCTTCTCCTTCATATTGCAGCTTCAGTCCTTTGATTTTATTGAGCGCTTCTATATTTGCAGACAAAGTCTGCTTTATATCCTGCGCTTCTTTTCCTGAATTATCTATAAGCTTCTTATGGGATTCATCGTGAGCTTTATTGATCTCATCAATCGTCTGTTTCTGTCTGACTCTTAATTCTAATATTTTATTCTCGGCTGATTGTATGTTTTCGGAAAATGTTAAAGAAGTTTTCTTATTCTCAATCTCTGAAATTAATGTTCTCAGCAGATCACTTCTTTGCTGTATATCCGCTTCACCGAGCTTCAGTTTCTTTTCGATTATGTCCAGCTCCAGCTCTCTTGATTTTATTATCTCATCGAGTATTTCTTTTTCCTGCTTTTCAAGATCAACTTCTTCTTTCTTTCCGGATGTCGAGGAGCTTCCGCCTTTGCTTTT
>CAZWVD010000041.1:6511-8287 GCA_964636855.1 uncultured Gammaproteobacteria bacterium
TGCTGCATTAGCAAGTATCTCAAATCCTTTAGCAACATTGCTGACCACAAAAGCTATGCCGTTGAATATTCCCGCCATTGCATTCAGGACTCCGCTTAGCTGCTGCACTTTATCTTTCGAATTATCAGATTCACCTGAGAAGCTTGAGAAGATTTTAATGACGGAATCAACGACTCGCATCACGGCTTCGAATCCGACTTTCATAAGATTTTTTAAAGTACCAAGAAGATTATCTCCGGAGCCGGTCACTCTGTTCATCTCGTCCCATGTATCTTTGAAACCTTTGATTGCAGCGACTATACCATTTGCTACTTTGTCAACAAGTGCATCATAGATGTCTACAAGTCCTTGCCAGAGTTCTTTTGCTATATTCTTAACACTTTCTATTGCATTGGAAAGATCTTCATTCTGTCCGATATACAGTTTAACTTTATCTATGACATCACCTGTAAATTTCACCACAGCAGCTATAGCCGCTGCAAGCTCTGCAGCTGCAAGAGCCACAGTAAATAGTACCGGTCCCGCTGCGGAAAGACCGCCAGCCATAGTCGCTGTAGCGGATGTGACTTCTCCCATTGCGGTTGCGGATGTAGTTCCGAATCCGAGAAACTTATCCGATACTTCTTTCACTACATTTCCGACCCTGCTGAAGTCAGTCATTTTGTTAATAGACTCCTGTGTAGAGTCTCCGAGGATCTCTACTTCTTTCTGTGCGGATTTAAAAGAGTCAGTGATCTTTGATAATTGTGTATCGAGCTGACCTTTTATATTCGTATTTACATTCAGCGTGATGTCTTTCTTTGTCTGGTTAAGAATCTGCTCCACTTCATTCTGAGCCTGCTTCATTTGTTTTCGCAGGTCTTCCAGAGCTACCGTAAATGCTATCTGTGCGCTACCGATGTTTTCTGCCATGATCTATATAATTTCGAATCCTGCCTTATGCAGTATATTATGGTTTAATTTCTTTTCTTTTTTCTCTACCGTCTCATCATATTTTTCTAAGAGATTCAGGTCATCACCGGTTATCATTTTACCAAGCATCTGAAGTTTCATAAGTTCTGTTCTGAATTTTTCTGAATTTACTTTATTTTTTTCTTCCAGCTTCCGGGTATATACAATTAAAGCGTCCCCGAGAAGAACGCTTCTATAAACTTGTCTGTATTTCAGTACATCGTAATCCGAGATTTCAGTCGCTATCTGAACGTAGTTTAAACCCTCATTTAATCCTTTTTCAAAAGCTTCATTTTTGTCTTTATCTCCGGTTCTTTTTTCGACGGTCCGGAAGTATCTGCTTCTTTCGGATTCAACCTCTTGAAAAAAAAACTTAAGCACTTTACAAAGTCCGACATTTCGGAATTCTTATATAAATAATCTTCCCTGGTTTTCAATTTAGCTTCGTCATAATCTTCGTCCTGGCTGTCAGCTGTCATAAGTGCAATAGCTTTCGGGACTTTCTTAAAATCCGCAAGAAGTTGTTTTGTCTTCTCGTCATCTATGCCAAGCGCAAAATCTATTCCTGTCTGCGCTTTAAGACTGTCAAGTGTTATAAATACAGGTTTCGCAATGAAGAATTCTTTTTTACCGATTTTGATTTTGTCCATAATAAATATAATTAAAATAAAATTTTATGCGCCGATCGGCAATCCGTCAGTCCATATTGTGGTCGCTGCATCCCAGCTGCCTACCAAAGCTTTAAACTCCGCTTTAGTGTCTGCGTTTGACGGCATCGTGCATCCGGTGAATACAGCTTCGTCAAACCATCTGCCAGTTAAATCA
>CAZWVD010000042.1:0-8193 GCA_964636855.1 uncultured Gammaproteobacteria bacterium
GCTCAAGTCCCAATTCTTTAATGTATTCCGCCTGGTCTTCTTCTGGCAAATTAACGATTTCTTCCTCTAATTTTACATTAATCTTAATAATTAGGTCATTTGTTCCCGGGAGAACATCGCCAGTATGCGTCTCGTCGATGTTTAATAAGTAAAGAATCGGCTTAATCGTTAAGAGATTAAGCGTTTTGACGAAAAGCAAATCCTCTTCGCCGAACTCTAAAGTTCGAGCCGCCGTGCCCGCGGCGAGATGCTGAAATATTTTATCTAAGATTCGCGCTTCTTTAATTAATTCTTTATCGCCGCTTTTTGCCTCGCGCTTGGTTTTGTCCAGGCGTTTTTCGATTGTTGCCAGGTCGGCTAATATTAACTCGGTATTGATTGTTTCTCGGTCGCTTACCGGATCAATCCGACCGTCAACATGGATAATATTCTTGTCTTTAAAATCGCGAATAACCTCGCAAATAGCGTCGCATTCGCGAATATGAGCTAAAAATTTATTGCCCAGCCCCTCACCCTTACTCGCCCCGGCAACCAGGCCGGCAATATCAACAAACTCAATCGTCGTGGGAATGACTTTAAGCGGTTTGGAAACGGCGGCGAGTTTGTCTAAGCGAAAATCGGGCACCTTAACAACGCCGACATTGGGGTCGATAGTACAAAAAGGGTAATTCGCCGCTTCGACGCCTTTTTTAGTTAATAGATTAAATAAGGTTGATTTGCCGACGTTCGGCAGACCAACGATTCCGATTGATAATGACATATGGGCTTAATATAGCATACTTTGAGAATAAAAAAAGAGGCCCACAACGGGCAGTTTTTATATAAAAGAAATGAATATAATAGTATGCGCCGAGTGAGCCTCATTCCTTGATTTAGATGACCAAGGAAAAATGAAGACTCTTGTCGACTTTAGAGCTTATTTAAACCAGCTCTTAGTAAATTAAATATTATTTATTATTTTAGGTAAAAAGATGAGAATTAGTAAGAATTCTTTTTGTTTCTTATTAATTTTTATCTTGTTTGATTACCTGTGATAATCTACTTACAATTGGCACGTCGACATTGCCAAGAAAAGCTAGTTAAAGATCTATTACTATTATAGCACTTTATATTTTAGGGGTCAACTAATGTGGACTTAAATTAATGTGGAGGAAAAAAATGAGGCAATTTGTCTAAAATAAGCAAAAATTTGTGTTAAATATGATTAATAATCAGTTTTAAGTCTATGTTAGCTTAGACTTAAATAATATTTTTATACACCTAAAACACAAGTTATCCACAGATTAGGCAAATTATGTTGTTTATTTCTGGCTTATAGCTAAAACAAAAGCCCCGATTGGGGCTTTTGTTAATTGAGGCTTGGGTGGGATTTGAACCCACGAATGGCAGTTTTGCAAACTGCAGCGTTAGACCACTTCGCCACCAAGCCGATTATCCCTTTAAGTTCACTTGAATTTTAGCCTATCTTATTTAAGTTGTAAACTGGGATCGACCCGTAATTTGCTAAAGGTAGTCGTTTTTTTGTGTTTGAGCTTGAATACTGCAGCCGCGGCAATCATGGCGGCATTATCGGTTGTGTATTCTTGTGCCGGTACCAGAAAATTACGTCCCGGCAGATTTTTTTTAACCGCCAGTGCCAGACTATCTCTTAATTCTCGATTGGCACTGACGCCGCCCGAGAGCATCACTGTTTTAGCCTCCATTTTTTTTGCCGCTTTGATCGTCTTGGCAATTAAAATATCGATTATGGCTTGTTGGTAAGCGAAGCAATATTCAGGAATTCTGGTTTTCCACTTCGGATCTTTTTTTAATTGATAGAGCAGGGCGGTTTTTAAGCCTGAAAAGGAAAAATTTGAGTTATTTGAATTAAGCATGGGTCGAGGGAAATTAAGAGTACTCGACGGGACTACATTAGCAGGGAACGATTTTTTATAATCGTTTGCATATTGAGAGACAATCGGTCCACCCGGATAACCAAGACTCATCATCTTCGCGCCTTTGTCGAAGGCCTCTCCGGCCGCATCATCCATGGTTTCGCCAATTATTTTTATTCTATTACTTTTATCCATGGAAACTAAATTCGTGTGCCCGCCGGAAACCGTTAAAATTAAAGTAGGAAATTTAATTGGTGTTTTGGGGTTAATAAAATTCGAATAAATATGTCCTTCCACGTGGTTTATTTCGATGACGGGTTTATTCCAAGCAAAAGATAGAGCACGGACAGTCTCTATCCCAGTAATAAGCGAGGTTATGAGGCCGGGCCCTTTGGTAACCGCAAACAGATCGATTTTGTTATGGTCAATTTTGGCTTTTATTAGTGCCTCATTAATAACCGGGAGAATATTAAGAACATGCTCACGCGCTGCGACTTCGGGTACGACACCGCCATATTTCTTATGAATTTCAATTTGTGAAGAAATTATGTTTGCTAAAACTAAAATCCGGCCACTTTTTGGGTCGGCTTTTATTACGGACGCGGCAGTTTCGTCGCAGCTGGTTTCAATTCCGAGAATATACATGTTTTAATTGATTACTTTTATGAGAATAATGGAAGTATAAGGAAGAAGTGTTACGCTGCCAGTATGCGTCGCCCCAGCGACGTCTACGTAGGTAGATGATCCGAGGGGGACAACCTTATTTGAAGCGGTCGCGTTGTAGTCGAAGAGGATGTTGTTGGGGTCGGTAATTGATACTGGCGAAATACGGGAATCCAAATCTTGATTGTAGACTGTTTGCCATTCACTTAACTTGTATCTCGGATATATTGGGGCCGTCGCAATGTAAAAAACATTATCATCATTTATTGGTCGGTCGTAATAATTATTATTCATTGTGCCAAGAAAAGTTGGGTCAGAACCATCAATAAATACTAAGTCCTTAGCAGCATCTTTTGCAAAAAATATGTTATCGGTAATGGTAAATGCTGGGTTTAAGACCCCGGCGCCTCTCAGTGACCATAATTGATGGCCATTATTATAAGATGTATTTTGAGTTATTATATCGTTTTTTGTTTGGTAGCCTAAAAAGATACCGCTTCCTGCATTATTCGCAACTGTGTTATTTGCAATTACTGTATTTTCAGTATTGTTATCAAGATAAATACCATGAGAAATAACGGTGGCGCCAGTCTTCACGCCTTCATGATTACTTATACTATTTAAAACAATATTATTTTGGATATAATTAGTTGGATGATTATTGTAGGTATTTGTGTACAAATATATTCCAGCACAATCATCTTTAATTTTGCAAGAATCGGTAATAAAATTATTTTTTATAGTTACATTACTTCTTTGTGCTCTGATGCTCATGCCATTATATCCTGAAAAACTAATAAGATTATTTTCAATCAAACTATTGTCGCAAGATATTATCATTGAATTATCAGGGTCATTTGCGCCACCCATTCCCGGCATAAGACCAATATTACTTATATTGTTATTGGAAACAGTGGCTGTGTTTGCAGTCCCAGCCCAAACGCCAATATAAATAGCATGATCATGGCTATTGTTTATATTGCAGTTACTTATTGTAATGTTGCTTGTGCCACCGTCGATATATATACCATCAAGTCCTGAAAGATCTATATTACAATTATTTACTGTCACGTGGTTAGCGGCCACTGTCGCCCGGAATCTTACTGCGCTCGTATTAGCCCCGGCAAAACTAAGACCATCAAGCGTAATATAATTTTTAGCTGAGGAGGAAAATAATTCATCCGTTGTGCTAACTTGCACAACATAGTAGCCCGGGGTATTGGTACCAAAATACATCGAAAACTTTTTGGTAGTACTATTGTAATACCATTCACCCACTTGATCGAGAGTTCTCAAATCATTTTGAATAAAGTAGCCATAGCCAGGTATCGCGTCGTATCTTATCGGTGTCGCATAGGTTATGACATTGCCGACTTGGCTCGCCACTTTACCTTTGTCTATCCACCAATTATTTGTTCTGGTGACAATTTCTGCTCCAGCCCAATTATTAGAAGTAAGTGATGTTAATTGATTGTCAGTTATTGAGGTCGCGCCAGTATTAGACTCAAAAGTTAAATATCCGCCATTTGCGGTTCCCGCATTTGGCCACCTGCCCATGCCAGTATTAACGCCATCGACGGCGACGACGTTAGGAAACGATTGCGGCGAAATAATTTTTGAATAAATCCCATTGCCCTCATTTGTCCAACCAGTGATAGTTGTAAATCCGGAGATAAGCGGTTGATTGCCTGAGCCGTAAGCGCCATAAGTAATTGGGGCAGTGGAATTGCCAGACGAACTCACGGTGATTGTTTCATTATTCCAAATATCCCCGCGCTTGAAGAGAATGGAGTCTCCAGGCAGAAATGTTTGGGCATTCACTTTCGCAATCGTTTTCCAAGGGGTAGTTGGATTTTGCGCCTGAGCCGCAGTATAAGAATCACTGCCAGTTGATTGAGATACATAATATGTTTTGCCTGTAGAAGTACTAAGTGTCACCACAACAGTCCGGCTGGTAGACAGCGAAACATTCCCCGCGGCGTCTTTCGCCCAAGCATAAAGAGTCTTAGAGTCAGCGGCCGAGAATGTATAAGTGGTGGGGGCACTCGCTGTCCAGCCAGTGGCGCCAGCCGCGGGAGCGGTCGCTGTCTCAGTCAGTAAATAACCTGTGACCGATAGATTGTCAGTCGCTGTTAAGCTGCTTATTGAAATAGTAAGAGCGCTCGAAGAAGAAGGGATAGTAAAGGCGGTAATTATCGGTTTAGTGGTGTCAACTGGCGCTTGCGGGGTGACCGCATTTGAAGAGACTGAGGCCAGACTTGTGCCGACGCCGTTAAGCGCTCTAACCGTGAAAGTATATGAAGTGCCATTGGTCAGTCCGGTAATAGAATGAGTGAGCAGGGTAGAGTTTGCGTTGGCATCAACGCCGCCGGCCGGTAGAGAACTAACCGTATAGCCGGTAATAGCGCTGCCCCCGTTACTCGCGGGAGCGCTAAAAGAAACTACGGCGCTGGCATTTCCGGCTGTGGCCGTAATTGAACTCGGCGCGCCTGGCACGGTCAGGGCAGTATAAGTTAAATTAATCGGATTAATTAATGATTTATTATTTGTGGCCGTAAGAGTAATGGGCCCAGCTACAGTCGGCAGGATGCTAAAGGTTTGGGTGAGAGAAGAATTAGTAAATGTCTTGGTGATGGGTGATAGACCGGTAGCGCCCGTGCCCGACGGAGTTATAGTAATCGTGCCGGTATAATTGTTATTTGGAGTAATACTAAAATTTGTGGAAAAACTATTAATGTTCCCAGAACTCGGACCAGTTAAGATATAGGTTGTCGCCGTTGCGTCAACGGGAATAGAAATTGTTGTAGTGCCGTTCGAGAATAGAGAAATATTACCGGCGGCGTCTATCGCCCAGGCGTAGAGGGTCTTTGCTCCTTCTGACGAAAAGACATACGAGCTCGGAATAGTTTGGGAAAAAATAGAAGTCGGCGTACTTGAAGACTCAGTTAATAAATAACCGGTAACGGCAACATTGTCAGAAGCAACCAGACTCGTTACTGGGACAGTCAAGGAATTAGAGCTGGAAGCAAGGGAAAATGCCGTGATAATTGGTTTTATTGTGTCGGGTTCTTTGTGGTCTTTAATGCTGCCTCCGCCGCCACCGTTAGAGACCGAACCACCCCCACCGCCACCAGCAGTAGAGCCGCCTCCACCTCCACCATGATTAGTATTTCCCAAGGTGGCAGTACCAAGAGTATTGGAATTACTGGAATAATTTGAGGTTTTTTGGTTGACACCCGAAGCAAGAGTAATGGCGTGGATATCAGACAAAACATTTTCCGGGGTCGTGACTGATGATCCGATTACTGATGAGTCGATAACTGTATTTAAACTAATAATATTTTCTGATTTAAAACGGTTTGCTCTAAATGTTTCCGCACTTGTGATTTGACGATAATTAGTCCCGTCAAAATAGAAGTATTTAGTGTCAGCGCTTTTAACAAGCGTACCGGCCGGCGGGGTAGAGGAGGCTATTGGCGTCCCCATAGTGTAATTAGTAAAGAAGGCGTCAGAGACATCGACCACTTTAGTACTCCAAGTGGAGCCATAGATAGTGCTCGCTTCAGTTTCGCTTGGTATTTTTCGCAGTACCCCTCCCGGTTCAACCGCATAGACAGAGGGATCAGTAGTTATCTTAATTAATTTAGTCCCCGGACGCATGGTCACATTAGTGCTTAGGGG
This sequence comes from uncultured Gammaproteobacteria bacterium, assembly GCA_964636855.1. Classification (GTDB taxonomy): domain Bacteria; phylum Patescibacteriota; class Patescibacteriia; order UBA1558; family S5-K13; genus S5-K13. The sequence goes on from CAZWVD010000042.1 coordinate 6,219, forward strand.
ATAGTTGGATAGCTCAGTCTCAGAGATAGTTTTCACCCCACTAAAATTTTCATACCAAGAGAAATAGACTGATTCACTGGGGAAAGCATGACGCTTACTGTCAGCATCAAGATAATAGACGGAGCTAATACTTTTGGTTTTGATAAGGCTACTTGTGGCCGTTTCAGCAATCGCCGGATGAGAATAATTAAATATGCCAATACTAATATAGGTAGCCATTATAAATAGAATGGCTATCTTTATCTTAGCTGGCAAGTTGTGAGGTATTTTTGACATAGTTTGTGTTAATAATAACCACCGGGACAATTGTAGCCACAGCTTGAGTCACAAAAGCCACATGAGCAAGGGTCTGTGCCACAAGTTGGTTGGATAACGCCACCGCCCGGAATTTGCCATTTAAAATTCACGCAAGTTTCGGTACAAGTAGCGGTACACTCGGCGGAAACCACGTTGTTTGCTGCACAGGCAACAGGGCAAGTAGTATTACAAATTGAGGGGGGTAAAAAATAACCAGCGGGACAAAATTGTGCACAATCTTGAGCGCATTGTCCCCAGCCGCATGGATCCGGTTTAAAACTGGCGGTTACGGAGAGACTATCGGTGACATTAGTGTCGGTTCGCGGGTTGGCAGTTGAACCATCGCTCCAATTATAAAAAGCATAACCAAAATTTGGGACCACAGTTACGGGTGAGCCTGAGCCGTTCAAAACCACGGCCTGGCTCGTGCTCCCGGTTAAAGTACCGTTCATTCCCTTGGAATAGTTTAAGGGCACGCGGTCCGAGTCACAATCAGCCAGGCAGTTAGTGGAATTTTCCAGAGGGTATTGAGTACCATTATAGTTAATTAAGCTCTGGCAAAAACCGTCGCCACAGTAACCACCACCATCAATGGCTGATTTAAAGATACAATAATTATTATTAGTAATGGGGTAAGGGGTGCCACTGCTATAGGTACTGCAGCCATATTGAATAGTCGGGTCAGTGCTCACGACGGGACGCCCGCTAACTACCGAAACCCCGGCACTGCCATCACAATCTTCGTAACCGTCATTGTATATTCCTCCCCGTCCTTCCGAGTTAGGGCTTTGCTTGAGACCGTCGCCGCAATAGCTATTCACTTTCAGATTAAAGGCCCGACTTGAAGTCGCACCATATTCATTAGTACCCAAGATGTTCACTGCAAAACTCCCGAGAGTATTGGTTGTGCCGCTCAGAGAAATTGTCCGGTTGCCAGTTGTCGTGTTAGGAGAAGAGCTGGTAAGGGTAAGGCCGGCGGGCAGATTGGTAGATGTATAGTTAATGGTATGATCATTTACCAGGGTGTCACCGAGCAGACAAGTATAGCTCTGTGCCAGACGTGAGGCGGGAGGACAATTAAAGTTAAGCGTAGGTGCCTCTATTTTGATAGTAATTTTAATATCTTTGGTCGTCATCGCATTATATTTGTCACGCACGGTCACGCGATAGAAGTAGTCGGTGTCGCTATAGAATTTGCTTGAAGTCGCAATCGTGCCATGATAGGTAACCAAATAACGATTGGTACCAACCGTGGCTACCGAGCGAGCAAGGGAGAGCATATCAAAACTACTGGGACCGCTCACTTTGCTGATGGTATAGGCGGCCGACGGAATCGTAGCCAGTGCTGCGTCTGAGAAATAGAAAGAATAGGAAAAGGGTATTTTAGGGTTAAGGGCATAGACGCCGTCTTCTGCCTCAACACTCGGTTTCGGATTGATTATCGTTAGCGGGAGAATAGTATTAAGTACTCCGCCCTGACCATCTGAAACCCGGAGATAGGTATTATAGGTGCGCGGACCGCCAGCCCGGAGGGCATAGACTTTCTTCTGATTAATATTGCTCGTGTCTTTTAGGGTTGGCGCGGCACTCCAATTTGGCCAGACATCATTATTAGTATCCAGAGTCCAAGTTAAAGGATTATTTTGGCCGTCACTGACTCTAATAGAACCATTGAATT
>CAZWVD010000043.1:0-2525 GCA_964636855.1 uncultured Gammaproteobacteria bacterium
TGAAAAAGATACTCTTAAAGATTATAAGAATTTATCAAAAAACCATATCTCCTGATCATGGGTTTTTTGCATATAAACATCCTGCAGGATGTTGCAGACATTATCCAAGTTGTTCGCAGTATGGATATCAAGCTATTTCAAAATACGGTGTTATAAGGGGATTATTTATGACAACTAAAAGAGTTCTAAGGTGTAATCCATTTTTCAAAGGAGGATATGACCCGGTAGAATGAGTAATTTTTAATTTTGAATAATGAATAAAAGATATATTTTAAATCTTATAATTATTAATAGTTATATTAATTAATAAAAATAAAATTTTCTGCTGAAAGCTAATAGCTGAAAGCTGAAAGCTAAAACAATATGGGTAATTTATTTCACGTAGTTTTGTATCAGCCACTTTTTAATTTATTAGTATTTTTTTATAACCTTATTCCAGATATAGGTGTTTCTATTATAATCATTACTCTTATAGTAAAGATAATTTTGTTTCCACTTTCTAGAAAAGCTGCAAAATCTCAAAGAGCCTTGCAACTCATGCAACCAAAAATAGAGGCATTGAAAGCACAGTATAAAGATGATAAAGAAAAATTAGCAAAAGAAACAATGCTTCTTTATAAAAAAGAAAAGATAAATCCATTTTCATCATGTCTGCCACTTTTGATACAATTTCCAATTATTATTGCAGTTTATAAGGTTTTTATGAGTGGACTCAAGGTAAATGATTTTCAGGAATTATATGGCTTTGTTGCAAATCCAGGGGTAATAAATACAACAATGTTTGGCATTCCATGGCTTAATTTATCAAAACCATTAATATTTCTTGGGGTGCTTGCTGGTGCAGCACAATTTTGGCAAAGTAGAATTTTGATGTCAAAAACAAAATTACACAAAGTAAATGACAATAAGAAAGAGCCAGGAATTCCAGAAATGATGAATAAACAGATGATGTATATGATGCCTATTATTACGGTTGTGATTAGTGCGTCTCTTCCAGGTGGATTGGCACTATATTGGTTTGTAATGACTTTATTTAGCGTATTTGAACAATACTTAGCAAATAAGTCTGTTGCCCAGAAAGATGGTAATATTGTACCAGAGGTAATTGATATAAAATAGGCGAAAGGGGAAAAGAATAAGAATTGAATATAGATTAGAATGAAAGAAAACACTCCAGTTGAACTTAGGGGTGTTTTTATAGAGAGTTTATTCATCTACAAATAAAAAAACTCCTTTAAAAAGGAGTTAATAATCTGAAATTCGAATACTGATAGATGACATCTAGAACCTTCTATTTCCACCAACGATAATATTTAGTTTATTATTCGCTAGGTCAATTTTAACGGGCGTATTAATGGATTGAAAATTATCAAAAGCAATAGGGATAGATTCTTCCTCGGATGTAATTGCTATTGTTTTAGATCTAATCATGCTATGTTGAGATTTTTTGGAAAAAAGTTTGCCAGGTTTTTCTATGCAAATTTCAAGTTTTTCATCTTTTGGATTTGAGGTGCACATAGAATTATCATTCTCAAAGTCTATGTTTTTTATAGTAATTTTATCTCCTTTTTCTATGGTCATTTTGAAATTATCTATTTTTATAGCTGTATTTTTATGACTTATAAAATTTAGTGCATGAATAAATATTTTTTGATTAACTTGCCATACATCTATTTTTTCTATTATTCTCCCACTTACAATATTGCAAGCTAGTTCACCGCTGGGTATTCCAAAATAATTTGCAAAAGCACTTTTTGAATCTATTGGTATAAATCCAAAAGTTATTCCCTGAGAAAGTGAGGACTCTATTACATGAGTAAGCGTTTTGTCATTACCAACAACGACTGCTGTATGAGCACCTTTTTTTATTTCTTCTTTAATGAAATTACCAACATTTTTGAGTAGATTTAGTTGATATATCTTTCCTTTTATATCAAGATCAGTTATTCGATTTTCTATTTTATTTAGAAGATTTTTGTATTTTTTTTCTTTTAGACAAGAGTCGTATATATATAGATACATAAATTAAGATATAAACGGTTTATAAAGTTTCCGCCGGAGACGGATTTGCATATGGCGGAAAAAAAGCGAAAAGTCTAAAGTTTGGAGCGGATTATTCTAGCTCTTCTTTTTTTTCAATTTTTCCTTTAGCGCCAATTTGCATTTGTTTATTTTGTTGATCCCCTACTTTGACGTTACCATTTATTTCACAACCAGATTCAACTGCTATAGACTGTGCTTTGATATCACCCTTGATAATAGCAGTTTTTGCTATATCAAGAGACTCTTCAACGCTTATGTTGCCAATAACTCTTCCAGATATAAAAGCACTTTTTGCATTTATATTTGCGTTTATTTCGGCATTTTCTCCTACTAATACGTGGCCATCTGTTGAAAAAGAGCCATTTAACCTTCCCTCTACAACGACATTTCCATGACCATTGAAATCACCTTCCAAAATTACAGATTCACCTATAATAGTTTCTGTATTTTTGATACTGCCCATATCTTCTTTTTTAAACATA
>CAZWVD010000043.1:2625-8089 GCA_964636855.1 uncultured Gammaproteobacteria bacterium
AAGTAATTAGATTACTAACATAATTTTAAGTGTTAATCTTGGTCATGTCAACATTGACCCCCCCACCTTTAAATTGCCTAATAATTAGGGAAACTTGATTAAGTTTTGGTTTTATATCAATAAAAAGAGACGTTGCGATGCAACGTCTCTACGGGATTTTATATCACAATTTAAAGGTGGGGGGGGGGTTATTCTTCTGCTGTGTGATTTTCTATATTTTCAGCTTCTTCATCTGGATTTTTGACGATTTTTTCTTCGTCCGTTGTTTCTTTATCAAAGAATCCTTCAGCACCCTCTATATCTATTTTCCAGCCAGTTAATTTTGCAGCAAGTTTTACATTTTGACCTTCACGACCTATTGCAAGTGATAGCTGGTCTTCGGCAACCTTTACAACAGCAGTTTGTGCTTCTTTGTTTAGCTCTATGTTTATTATTTTTGCTGGAGAAAGAGCATTTTTTATAAATACATGAAAATCTTTGTCCCATTCTATAATGTCTATTTTTTCTCCGCCGAGCTCTCCTATAATAGTTTGAACACGGGATCCTTTTTGTCCAACACATGAACCAACTGGATCTATATTTTCTTGATTGCTTGATACTGCGATTTTTGTTCTAAATCCAGGATCTCTTGCGATAGCTTTTATTTCTACAATTCCATTGGCAATTTCTGGAACCTCAAGACTAAATATTTTATTTATTATTCCTGGATGTGCACGAGATACTAATATTCTTGGACCACGTGGAGTAATATCTGTTTTTAGAATCATAACTTTGAGTCTGGATCCTATCGAGTAGTTATCTGTTTTTACCTGTTCTTCTGGAGGAAGTATTCCAATGGTTCTGTTTAAATCAACTAATACATTTGGACCCTCTCTACGTTGTACTACTGTATTTATAACTTCGCCTTCTCTTTGTTGAAAGTCGCTTATAATCATTTCTCTTTCAGCCTCTCTTATTTTTTGTATTATAACTTGTTTTGCTGTTTGAGCTGCTATTCTTCCGAAGTCACTTGGAATTTCAAGAGGGGTTATTAATTCTTCTCCAAGTTTAATTTTTTTATTGTGAGTTTTTGCTTCAGACAACATTATTTCTGTTTTTGGATTGAATCTATTTACGCCCTCTGGCATTTCCTCACCCTCTTTTAAGGCATCTTTTACGGCATTGTATTCTTCTAATTCTTTTTCTATATCACGATCTTCTACAACTATTTTTACATCATGTATTTCTACATCCCCGTTGTCAATATTGAATTTAACCTTGAGGTTTTGATTTTTATCACCAAAATCTTTTCTATATGCAGCTCCTAGAGCGGCTTCTATTCCCTCGATAACAGATTCTATAGAAATATTTTTTTCTTCACATATTGTTTGTATCGCTTGTTTTATTTCCTCTATATTTGTAAACATGGATTTAGTGGGTTAGTAGATTAGTTGGGCTAGTGGGTCGGAGAACCCTTAACCACTTAACCATCTGACTATCTAACCATTAGTAATTAAAATTTAAAAAAACTAGTATAATGATGTATACTAGAATAATATTATATTAGCATAAATATTTTTATTCGTCAACGTAAAATTTATGAAATCTATAAAAACTTCAAAAAACAAGTATTTATTACCCATTGAGGCAGAAATTGATCTCCATGGAATGACGAGATCTGAGGCCGTGCAAGAGGTTATGCACTTTTTTAAAGATTGTGCATCAGATCATTATCATAAAGTAAGAATTATTACTGGACGCGGGCTGCACTCAAAAAACAACGAAGGAGTTTTAAAAAATCATATAGAAAATTATTTGAGTGATCACGAATATAAATTTTCAGATGCAAAAATAAATGAAGGGGGAGAGGGCGCGCTTATTGTTTTTTTAGATTAAAAAAATGACTTATATCTATTTTCTTTTTTTAAAAGCGAAAGAAATAATTATCATCGAAATCTGAAGCAATAAATTTAGAATGATAATTGAAATAACGCCAAGTAGAATACTAGAGAGAAATTGAGATTTTATAAAAAAGGATATTATAAGAAGTGGCCAAATATTTTTTAAGTCTTGAAAAGACGGGCCTATCATTGCGCCTGAATTTAAAATAAGTAGAATAAATACAAGGGACTGCCACTTTAAAAAGTTTAGTTTATTGAGAATTTCTAATATGTATTTTGGTATTTCGGAAATGTTATTTATAGTTTTAAACACTACAAAATCGTTTAATAATAGGTGATTTATTAAAATTATAAACAATATTCCTCCTGCGATAGGGGCGAGTGATATAAGTGCCTGTCCTAGTATTGGAATTTTTGATTTTTGATGTGTTATGTGTGGTGATTTAGAAAAAATAGAAGCATCTATTATTTTTGCTCCAGTTAGGACACATAGTGTTGCATGGGATAGTTCGTGTATAATTGCTCCGACATAATATAGCCATCTTACAAAACAAGAATTCAAAAATCTACCATTTAATAAATTACTAAAATAGCCAAGAACTGTTATTGAAATTATTAAAATGCCCAAATTAAAGTTCATATTTTGATTGATTCTTTTATAAGTAAATAATATAATAAATAATAGCTATTAGCAATCGGCTGTCAGCTTTCAGAATTATAAATGAACAAATCTCTAAATACTAAACACTAAACACTAAAGACTACCCATTGACATAAGTCTAAATTTTTAATAACCTAACTATACAATTTTATGAACGATAAACAGGCTGGAGGAAATCAGCTTTTGAATCCACAGGAAATTTTAGAAAAAAAACTGAAATTAGGATATGGCTCTTATGTTGGAGCACTTGGTTGTGGGCCAAAGGCATACTTTGCCTTTCAGGCGGCAAGAATTGTTGGCGATAGAGGACTTGTCTATGCAGCGGATATTCTAAAAGACATTCTTTCCTCTGTGGATAGTCACGCAAAATCAAATGGTTTTAACAACGTTAGAACCGTTTGGAGTAACTTGGAAGTATATGGAGCAACCAAAATTCCAGAAAGTTCACTGGATCTAAGCATGCTCGTAAATGTGTTATTTCAATCAACCAATATGCCGGAGATGATTAAAGAGGCTATACGTCTTATAAAAAAAGGTGGTAAGCTACTTATAATTGATTGGAAAGACATTGGAACTCCAATAGGTCCAAAGGGTGAAAAAAGAGTAGATCCTTTGAAGATAAAAGAATATGCAGATGTTTTTGGAATGAAATTAGAACAAGAATTTGAAGCTGGACAATATCATTTTGGACTTGTATTTATAAAAAATTAAGAATAATCTTGTCAGATATTAAGACGGGACAATAATATAATGAATGTACAAATTTTCTTTCAGTATTTCTTTGATGCTTACCCACCAATTATAAAAAGTGGAACCTTTTATGGTCTCGTTATTTTTTCTGTATTATCTGTTGTAGTAGGAACTGTTATAAAAGAATATTTGATAAAAAAACCAGAGTTTAGAAAAAGAATAGACAGATATCAAAAAGTTTTAATTATAAAATTGTCAGATATCTTTATAACCCTAGGTATCATAAATGTTTTCTTTATTTTTTTTAGAAAGTTGAGAGTACCTTATTTTCAAATGAGATTTATCTTGTTTTTGTGGTTTATCTTTATTGCCGTTTGGATAATAAATACGTTACAACACTATGTAGTAACAGTACCAAAGCTTCGTGAACAAGATGAAAAAGTTAAGAAGTATGAGCAGTATATTAGTTAGTTAGGGGGTTAGTTACGTAGCTTCGTAGCTAATCAGTTGAGAGAAAAATTTTACAATAGAATAATAAAAGGCCGTAAGGCTTTTTTATTATTTTCAATTTACTATTTAGCAATTTTCAAATGATTTATTATTTACTATTTATGATTGAAGTGCAAGAATATATAAATAGATGAATAAATTGTCAAATAGAAAAATAGTAAATCAATTGAAATTTAAAATTAATAAATAATAAATAAACCGTATGAAAAGCGATTTAACAAAACAAGAGAAATCCAAAGTATTAGAAGAAAGAACTTCAAGATTTAGCGAGTCTATAATGGGGCTCTGTAAATCATTGGAGTCCAATGGTTCCATAAGAATTTTAATAAATCAATTATTGAGATCAGCCACTAGTATAGGGGCAAACTATATTGAAGCAAATAATTCAAGTTCCAAAAAAGATTTTAGAAACAAGATATATATTCGTAGAAAAGAGGCCAATGAAACTAAATATTGGCTAATATTACTTTCTCATTATGGGCAAGAATCTATAAAAATTCAAGAATTAATACAAGAAGTTCAGGAATTTTGTTTAATGTTTGGAAAAATTACGGGCTCATTGAACGAATCAAATAATAAATATACCAATAGTAAATCAATTGAAAATTAAAAATAGAAAATGTTAAATAAATATGATATCGGAAAGTTTGGTCAGGACATTGTTGAGAAGAAATTTGTCTCAGATGGTTTTGAAATTCTAGATAAAAACAAAAAATATAATATTGGAGAGCTAGATCTTGTTTGTAAATATGAGGACAAGATATTTTTCATTGAAGTAAAAACAAGAACAAATAATTTTTATGGTGAAATTGAAAATTCTATTTCAAATCACAAATTAAAAAGTCTTGAATCAGCAATACAAAGATATTTAGAGGAGAAGAATATTGATATAGATTATTCTCTTGTTTTTGCGTTTGTGTTTATTGATAGGAAAAATAAAAAGGCGAGGATAAAGTTATTGGAGTATTAGTTTTTTGAGATATTATTATTCCACAAGAATTATTGACCATAAAATGGGGCTTTTGCCTATATTGACTTTTTTTGTAGATGTAATAAAGTAAACACACTGAAATTATTTTTTGATAAAATAAAATTAAAAATTAAAAGAATGTCTATGGTGAAAAAAATATTTTTGTCGATGTCAATATTCACCATTTTTTTATTTGTCTCAGGCATTGCAAATGCTCAAGAAATTGACACAAATGAAGAATATGGTAAAACTTGCACATTGAAAAAGTGCCAAATACCCATACCAACATTGATTGAACCAGATAAAGATATCTTTAGTGGAAAAAATGATATTTATCTTACTGGACTTACATGGAACAACACAAAAATTCAAGTTTATCTAGATGCAGAATATCAGGGTGAAGCAGTTGTTCAAAAAGATGATAGTGGTATAGGAAACTTTTATTACAAAGTAGAGTCTAATACCCTTGATAAGGGCAGTCACAAATGGGCCGTTATCGCAATAAGTGGGTATTCAAGAAGCTTTGTATCAAAAGAAAACATGTTTTATGTATCAAACAATGTGGTAAAACCAGTTTTGCCAAAAAGCGAAGAAAAGCAATTAGAGCCTATTAAAAATGATATTAAAGCATTAGAAAATACAAGTTCTACTACGTCAAGTTCAGAGATTATTATAGAGCCAGTTAGTACAAGTACGGAGATCTTAGAAATTGGCCAAGAAGCGACAAGTACAAATCAAGTTTCAACAAGCACA
>CAZWVD010000044.1:0-2344 GCA_964636855.1 uncultured Gammaproteobacteria bacterium
TTTTGAGGAAAGCATCTTTTTAAAATTAAATTATATTACAAAGCATCTGCGAGCGATCCGAATGCGGTCTTCATTGCTGCAACACTTGCATAGATCTCTGAAGACGGATACCATTTACTACCCTTGCCAGATAGCTTATATTCGATGACTTCTACAGTTGCATCATTAGCATCCTTATAAACTGTGTTTTGTGTTTCGACTACAGTTGCTTCCTGCGGTAAGTCTTCTTCGATAAAATAAACTGTCGCTCCGACCTGATGAGTAGTAACCGTTAGTGTACCTGCGTATTTCATTTAGTTATAATTTTAATTAATTACATGGATTTTTGATTTGCGCCGGCGCCTGTAACATTATTGTCTTTGCCGAAAAGCCCGACAATCAAACCACCAACACCTATCAGGACAGTTCCCGCAGCTTTCATAGTGGTATCCTCAGATGACTGTAAGCTTGCGCCGATAGCTATAAGAATTCCGCCTAAACTTGTTTTCCAGTTTTTCATTTTATTATATAAGTTTTATTATTAATGAAGTTATCAATCCGCTTATTGCTCCGAGAGCTGTAGCATATCCGATTGCTCTTGATTTAAATTCTTCCAGCTCTCTTAATCTTTTTTCGTAATCAGTAAGTAGAGTAAAGTGCTGTTCGTAATTTGCAAGTTTCTGCTCTATCCGAGCCATTGATACCTTGATTTCATTGATGTCCTTCTCCAATTCGCTCGACATAGTTATATTATTGTTGTTTAACCGGCATTCTTTAAATACTACACTTTATAACTATATCGCTTAAATAATTGCTTCCGGTCACTTAGTATCGCATATTCATATTTATGTCTTTTGTCTATCAGTAAGTTATTATAAGCCAGATTTATTTCGTCTTTTGGCTCGTTGTAATTCAACTGCACGTCTCCGATAATCACTTGCGAATATACTGAGTCTGTTCCGGTTACTGCATACCTGAATATCTTCGTTCCGACAAAATTGAAATGCAATGTCTTGCCGGCAGGTATCACTACCCGTGAGGATGTGTCTTTCACCCCCGCTCTTGTTGAGAACATTACATTCAGCGACAGAGTAGTAGACTGATTCGTTATGAATCCCTTCCTGTATGCTCCGGTCACTCCGGGTATTGAGAATGTGTCAACCGTTGTCTTTACATATTTTGCATTACCTGTGTTTGTATATGGAGTCTGCGCTTCGATATTCAACGAAGTAAATATTGACAGAGCTAATACAAACAAGATTATTCTTCCTAAATGTTTGAGTAACATTTTATTTCTCCTATTTTTTATATTTTAAATTCTGAGTCTGTTATAAATCTATTTTTACTATGCCAGCTTTTCTTTTTCGATCTTACCGGGCTTACCGTCATGATCAGGATCCGCGTATGCCTGGAAGCTTACTTTGTACTGTACTTCTTTGTCTTTCTTAAATGAGTACTTGATCCCGCCTTTTGATTTCACTTTGTAAAGCGTGACTCTTCTTACTTTTGTCTTGTCTCTGACTCTCGCTACAGTATAGATAAGCTCTGCAAACTTGGAAGTGTTTACGCTGTTACCCGGCAGATCATAAGTCTCCTGATCTACTGCGTCTGTAATGTCAGCCGGATCTCCGCCCAAGGCAGTAACGAAGTTTCTCATGGTGTCTTCCTTCAGCGTGATGTCGAATGTGATCTCTCTCGACACATCAAAGGAATCTATCGGGTCTATATACTGACCGACTTCCACATCGAGATCTTTGATCTTGATCCCCAGCTCCGCGTCCATACATCCTCCGACATCTACTGCACTGGCTTCACCTTCAAACTGAAGAGTGAGATCTCCCTCGCCGATTTCAATATTATCTGTGTTTACTGCCATGTCTTATTTCTCCTTAGATTTTTTAATTCACTAAAATTATTTCTACCGGGATCAGATTCCACATTACCGGTGTTGCGCTTATCGTGCCGTCGTATATCTCTCCTCGTCCAAGTCTCAGGTTCGCTATCTTGCTGAATGTCGGTACTTTCTCCAATATCTTTGCTATTATAGTATCAGTTAATTCTTTCAGTTTTTCTTTTGCCGCCAGAAATGTAGCTTCAGTCATTTCATTTACATTTACAGACTCTACTACTATTATCAGATTACAATTTTCTTTTCGCGTGATCACATCGTTTTGACCGATGTCCTGATTGAAGTCATAAGGTTCCTCTTCTGCAAATACTGCGGGGAATGCAGGTGCTTCTATCAGTGTAGTTCTGGAGAGATGCTTAATGCTGTCAGGCGTCTCCGCATCCGGTATCAGATCCTGTATTGCTTCTATTAGAAATTCCTGTCCCTGCATTAAGTAAATTTAACCTTGTTTAATTC
>CAZWVD010000044.1:2444-4400 GCA_964636855.1 uncultured Gammaproteobacteria bacterium
TCTATGATCCTTACCGAATCTGATTCTATCTTTAAAAGAACACGGGTAAGAAACTTTTCTATTTCGTCTTCGACTTTTTCAGTAAGATTGTCCAGGTTGAGATCATTACTCATCACCTTCCTCATCGCTGATGCAAGCCATGCTCAGACCTTGTACTTTTAAAATATCTTCGGCTCCGTCTTCATCTATGTCTATGCTCTTGGCATATTTATTCAAAAGTTTCATTGCATTGTCATTGTATCTTGTTATGATTTTGTCCAGATCAAATTCCGAAAGGTTTTCTTTTCTGCTGTCTCCAAAGCCGGTTGCTTTCGTTACGCCGCCGCCGGTAGATTCATTATTAATTGCCGGCAGAAGATACTTCAGACACATGTAAGATTCCGCCTGTTCGAGCTTTCCCTTGTCGGCTTCGGTATAGTCTCCGCTTACATCGTATATTCCCTCATAAGCATCCTGACCGATCACACTTACCACATCATGCTGAGCCATCGGGAAATGCACTTCGATTTTCTCCTGCGAGACCTTCGGAAGATTTCCGAGCTTCTGTACTAATTCGTATGATGTGAAGTAATCAGGCATTATTTTATTTTTAAAACCCCCTATTAATTATGGAGTATCAGGTATTGCTCCGAGGGGGTTAATCCGTTAATTGTCCGGGTAAAACTAAGCTTCAGTGTAGAGAACCACTGCATCAGATATTTTGTAGTTTGCATCTACATAACCTGTGACAGTATATTCTTTCACTCTTTTTCTCTCGTCGTAAGACATTCCGACGTTCATTTCCGCACCTACACCAAGACATAAATTCTTTCTCGGTGTCAGTAATAATTCTGTGTCCGGAAACTGTGCAACTTTTATGATCTCGATTCCTTCGAAGAAGATCTTCGGCTTGTCAACTGTCATCAGATCTCCGAGCTGTGTATTTTTCTCTCCGAGCTGGCGCTGATATTTCTTCTGCATCTTCGGAGATGCGACGATTATCAGTTCGTCTTCATTGACCCATTTATTTGGCATGGAGTCAACCATTGCAGCAAATACATCTTTCAATGCATCGTTTGCAGAATATGTCTCTGTGTGAGCGTCTGTGTCCGCCTTCGCTCTGTCGATGTATCCGTTTAAAATTTTGATGAAATCATCTAACGAATCCGTGTCCCCGTTGAACATCAGATCAACAATGTCGTTTCTGTATTGCTTGGCAAACAGCGCATTGATAGCCGCATCTGCAGTACCTCTTGCAATGTTTCTCAAGAGAAATCTTTTGGTTATATCAAAAGGCAATATCACCTCGACCGGATTCAATGTCCTGCGGTCTATTGTTGCATCAACTGCAGTCGGAGCTGTTCCCTCGACTCCTTTTCTTAGAACTCTTGATGCCAGACCGATAGTGTCCATTTGATACTCGCTGGCTTCAATGCCGTCAATGACATCTATCTCCTGGAGAATCTCTGACTCCTCCACAACGGTATCAATGAAGCTTGATAATTGCTCCGGGCTTAACTGACCTCCTGTAGTAGAGTTAATAGATTTGAGGATTAAATCGTCCTCTCCTAAAATTTGCTTATTCGTTTTCATATATTTGTTTTATCTCCTTTCCTCCCTACATTAGCAGGTCAGAGGTTGTTTTAAAATTCGTTTTTTAGTTTACCGCTGAAGCGATCCCTGAAGCCCAGGAGAATATTTTCTTTACTTCCTTCTTTTCAGGATCTTCCGGATCATGGGACTGAGTAGAGCCTTTGCTCAGTTTCTCCATATCTTCCAGTCTCTTTTTCAGATCTGCGTTTTCCGTTTTCAGCGTTTCATTTGCTTCTGTAACCGGCTTTAAAGCCTCATCAATCTGTTTTTTAATTTCTTCCGGTGTCATTTCTATTTCTCCTTCGAGTTTATTTTTTTCAATTTCTGATTTATGCAGCTGTTTTTTCTCGCTGGCTTTGCCGGCTGAGTCGAGGACTTCTTTCA
>CAZWVD010000044.1:4500-7756 GCA_964636855.1 uncultured Gammaproteobacteria bacterium
GCGAATATTTTTCTGAAATATTTTAAAATTCCTTTTTCAATCTTTTCATCATCTGACTTCTCGATTTTCTCAGCATATCCGTACATGCTTATTCCTGTAAACTCACCTGCTTTCACTGATTTCCATATTTCATCATTCTCGACTTTAATTCCGACTGCCCAGGCTCCTACTTCTTCCGGGAATAAAGCATCATTATTCTTAACGATCCAGTTCTCTCCGATGAATAAATTCTGAGCTGTATCGAGATCATGCTGTTTGTCCACTGCGTCAGTCTTGGACTTGCGCATGAAGTTATAACAAGCTTTCTCGATCTCTGCTTCAGTAGCGAAATCACCGTGCGCGTCTTCTTCGTTCGGCGAATACACAATACCGTAAACTATCTTTTTTTCATCATTAGTTTTGAGAATGGGGAATGTATGGCTCAGCGTAGGAGTGCCGGTATCCTCAGTCTTCCAGATGACGCTTTTTTTATTTGCGCCTTTGTCGACTATGGAAATTATATGCACGTCAATGTTTCGTAGTTCATTCATTAATACAAAAATGAATAAACTAATTAAATGATATTACTTAAAGTTTTTAATTGGAGAAAAAATTAAGGTAAGGATACTGTGATTGTTGTTTGCAATGCTTTGCAGATTTTTTGAAGTGTATTAAAATTAATATTAATATTGCCGGATTCAATTGCCTGAATGGATTGCTGAGTAACTTTCATTTTTTTTGAAAGTTCGACTTGCGTAATATTTTTTTCTTTCCGGATCTTTTTTATCTGTCCTGCGATTTGTTTATTAATATTCCTCAATATGACCATCCTCCCATTTTAAGTATGAGTGATACCAGTCACCCATACGACTCATTATTTTAGCAAGTTCATCAGCAGTTTTTTGCGGATCATCACTTTCAAGCGGCTCAATGAATATTGCTCCGAGCAAGATATATTCCCCGGGATAGTCGACTGAAGCGCCAACACTGAATTGTTTTTTTATTTCCATTGCCTCAGCAACCTGATCCGGCTCTAAGTGGAATGCTTCGGCAATAATTACAGGATTACGGGAATGCAAAATGAAAACCCGCCCGTCATCGACGAGAGGGTTTTCGCAAATCATGTATTTTGATATTTTAGTTTTCATCTTCAGAGTCAAAGGGAAGCAATACGCCGATCTCGTAAGTCGTGACATCTTCATGAAAGTACATCATTGATTTTTGGACAGTCTCGAAATATCTCCCATTGCAAAGAATGATGACTTCGTCATCTGTAGCTTCTTCTATTTCCATATTTATTTCTACAAATGTATCTCTGCATGCTTCCGCTTCTTCGAATGTATCTGCGAAGCTTACCTGCTCTTTATAACTTTCAAACAATTCCTCAGCACATGCCACTGAGTAGTTATCTCCAAGCTCTCTTAAGTAGTCTTGGTATGTGTACGGCTCAGTCGCATATCCGTGATCGTGCCAGAAGTGTCCGCCGTCACGTTTTTGAAAGTATTTAACACAACTTCCAATTTTCTTAGCAACCATTTCTGCGGCTTCAAATGAACAAAATCCAAATATTGCATGGTCAGACTCGCCTGATTCATTCCTGCGGTCCGGATAGTCATTACTCGATGTTGTGATTTCTCCGATTGTCAATCCGGAAGGAATCTCGTCGTAATTTAAATCGAATTGGGAGCTCAAAGTTTCGGCGGTGCAGTCTATTTTGTCTGTCAAATTATTTTGCCCGTTTTATTTTTTCTATTCGGACTGGCTCCGTCCGAAGTTTAATTTTTTTACATTACAAAAATACAAATGATATTTGTATTTGTCAAGTGATATTATTTAATCCAAAACTTTTCTTATTTGAACTGCCGGTGATTCCTTTCGGAAATATTAGAAGCATCACTCACTTCAATATCTTTAATCTCATAATTATATAATTTCAAATAATTTATGATTTTATCTTTCATTTTATTTGCCTTCCTCTTTCCATTCAATATTAAGCTTAAATACTCAGGACTAATATCAAATTTCTCAGCAATATGATTTTGTCGTAAACCGCTTTTGTTAATTAAAGATAACAGTTCGTCCATTATGTTTAATTATAACTTGACAATTATATTAAAATGTGTTAATTTTGTTCAAGATTAATTGAACACTTTTAAAAACTTATTTTTTAACCAAAGGATAATGCAAATAACGAAAAATAAATTTACTCTTAATTCCAGCTTAGAGACGAGTAAATACATTACTTGCATTTTACTTGCATTTTACTTGCAAATCAATGTATAAAGATAGCACCATAGAATTAATAGGCGAGACACATTCAAAGCTCTTAGAAGCGAAAATTAGCATATACAGAATTTCGCAGGTATTGGATGAGCCAGAGTCAACTCTGCATAAAATATTTAAATCTGAGAACACTAAGTATTCTGAGGAACGAGTTATAACGATTTTAGACAAAATTAATTTGTACTTATCAGAATCTCAGGACACAGATGACCCTGATCTTTTTATAAAGCTCTACGCTCTCGGTCTGGACTCTAAAGTATTCACACCGGACGAGAAGTACAAACTTGCAGTTGCTTACAAAAAATTAACAGATTCAAAAATTAAATCATAAAAATAATGAATAAGAATCATACCCAAAGTGATTCGATTTCTGCAAACGCTTTAAGGTTACTTGTACGTCTGTCCGGGATAAGGCAGAGAGTTCTCGCTGAGAGATTCGCCATCTCAGAGGAATATCTGAGCAAAATACTGAACGACAAAAGAAAAGCAATTTTAATGAGAAAAAGGATCTACGCTTACATTTTAACAATTAACGAATTAACCAAAAAAATAGCAGCATGAGTAATCTGAAGGATATTCCAAAAGGCAACCTGATCGAACTGATCACAGACATAGGCAAGCAGTTTAGCAAGTGTACGGTATTTCCTTATGGTTATTACACGACTATCAGATTCCACAACATCAGAAACTCCGCCAGTGTCGAACTGACTATAGATAATAAGCTTCTTGCAGATTATGATATTGATTTAAAAACGCTTTTAAAAATAGATTAATGATTATAAATTTTTCAAAAGACGAAATAGAGCTTATGTACAATATCCTGATCCGGGTAAAGACGAAGTGTGAGAAAGACCTGAGCTCGCAGTACAACTGGATAAATAAAAAGACTTTAGACGGGCTTACAAACCGTTTTAAAAGTCAGATTAATCTCCAGCAAATTAAGGAGATGGGAAATGCATAAGTCTGAAAAAAAATATTTAGTCTACAGGGAAAC
>CAZWVD010000045.1:0-7599 GCA_964636855.1 uncultured Gammaproteobacteria bacterium
CATGACCGAAACCGCACAGGATCTCACAACAATCCTCAATACATTTATGCTCGGCCTGCTCATGCTCCACAGCTTTGGAGTGGTATAATCCACAACCGCGATGACCCACCAAAACCCCGATGGCGAGCAATAGGTTTACGCACTAATCCTTCAAAACAAGCGGATACAACAATATTGATAGTGCGGCCCGACACCACCGCACCATCTAATAATCTATTTTCCAATGCGGCACCTAGCCAATTTGATACAAACATCCGGGACTTTTCTACCAAATGCAGCACCGCAGAACCAACCAACCGATGCTTGGAGCCTTGGGGGGATATAGGTGCGCGGGTGTAGATGTAAATTGAGAGCCACGTGAGATATTGCGGTGGTCATGTCGGCACATGTATTTCCACTTCATCCCCAAACAAAAAAGGAAACTGATAGGATACACTTTCAAAAAAATCTCACAGCGTGCATATCTTTTGCCAAACACTCCCGTCTTTTACAAACTAGTCAAATTTTCGCACGTCGGAGACATACAAAGGTTTTATATATGCGGTGGTTCAAGTGGTAATCAGAGCGGGAAACCGCTTCTGCTGACACACTGAAAAGGGAGGTGAACAAAAACTATGACTTTCGATCTCGCAACCAACCTGACCCCGATCATCGAGGGAGTGACACAGATTATGCCGCTCTTCCTTGATCTGGTTATCTCGATGGTGCCCGTCGTAATCACCCTTGCCGTCGTGGGTTTCCTTTTAGGATTCTTCGACAAGATCCTTGGCATGATCAAGTTCTGATCGTGCCTAATCGGGGAGTATCGACACAAGCCCATGGGGGAGGGATCTCCCCTTATTTTTCGCAGAATAACGCATTTATATCAAAATCCCTGCATAATCCTTATTACCCCGGACTTCGTACTACTGGATAATGAGGAAGCCAGCCATCATTCTCCTACTTATCCTGCTCATTTTTGTTAATCCTATTTCTGCATCATCCTCTGATATAGTGCCAATCGAATCGGATTTTTTCAGCGGAACTACAGATCCCATCCCTGGGCTTTTGGGTGTACCGATATCGTCCGGTACTGTCGCCGGGGTTGCGACCGATGCCAACCACCCGGGAGTAATCTATCTCCGCGATTCTACCACCGCCAACGGAGGGTACAGGTATGGGTGCGATGGAACAACGCTTATACGCGGAGGGGAATATTACGAAGTGATATTTCAATCTGTAGGGACGAGACCAAACCAGACTGCTCGGATGGGATGGTCCGATTCAACAGCCGGGCAAACTCTCCCGACAGATGGAGTGTGGTTCAACATCACCCGTGTCGGATCCGTGACGAATTTCACCGGAAACACCGCAAGCAACAACGTAAGGACACAGACTTCGACAGCATACCCATTATCAGCAAGCGTATGGTATAGGGGGACCATTCAGATTAACACAACACCCAATATAGTCGAATATCGTCTCTACAATGCCACAAACGCGCTTTTGTGGACCGGTAATGTTTCATCGAACATCCCGACCGCAGCCGGCAGGGATACATCGCCCTGCATTATCGTGTCTGAAAGCACAACCGATGCAGCGGCAAATATCCTACTACTCGACTATACGAAATGGGACGGTACCGCTGTATTATCACGCGGCCCAACGCCATCCGTGGAAGAGACCACCGCCACTCCCCAACCTAATACCCCGGCAGGTATCCCGGATCTTCCCGCTCCTCCGATGACGGCAACGGATATCCCATGGTGGATATTAGTCGGGGCAGGTGTGATTCTTTTACTATTCTGGAGATTATTATGAAAAAACTGATTATTATTACACTGGTCCTTGTCCTCGCGGGCATCGGGACCGTATCGGCACAGAATATGAGCATATCTGAAATGGGCTTCACAGGCCCGCAGACAATCCAGATATACGCAGTCAATGCGACCTCTGGTAGCGTGGCATTGCTTGGAACGTACAACACCACATCAAACGCGGTCCCGTTGCCATCTACGGATTTTTCTGTTGTTATCAAGCCAGAGAGCAGCGACTATCTCAAAAACCCAAACAACCTCATCACATCGGTTTTTGACTTCATCGTCACAAACATGGTTGGAATTCTGTTCTGCCTGTTGCTGATAGCCCTTTGGCTTGGGAGGCGGTACTGATGACAATCAAAACTCTTGCATGTGTTGCGCTCATGGTGGCGCTGGTATCGTTGATGGTTGCCCCGGTATCGGCATATACCTATACCTATGGTGTCCCATATGGAACTCAAATCTGCGTAAAATCAAATTACGTCGGAGGCGTTTCGGATTACTGGGCGGCATGGTTTACAAATACATCTCCTACAACTCCCGGAGCAATTGGTTCGGCAACATTCCCGTTTAATTCAACTTACTGGACCAGCACACAGACAAACCATTGGACTTCATCAACCTCACAATGTTATCAAATGTTATCGCCATATAAAACAATTTTTCTAACTCAAAATAACGGATCGGGATGGGATTCGAGATACGGGGATTTTTATTACAACACATCAGAACCAGTTTACACGCCCGGTATATCCTTCACATGCTCCCCACTCACGCAGGCCCGCACCGGATCAACCGCACTGGTGACGTGCACAGATGCAAGCACGAATACCCCTATCGCTTGGAATTGGACGATTAAATCTCTTGCAACCGGAGGAACGATGACCAGCGCAGCGCAGAACCCGACATTTAATCTCGCTGATATCGGTTCATACAACGTAACACTGACGGCATTCAACACCGCTGGAAATGCAACCCTGACAAAAGGCGGGTATGTCTCGCTCACACTCCCGGGAGCCATCAAAACGTGGTTCCAGGCGGTTGATGGGCAGAGCAATGGTAGGGTGTGGAATGCAAACATATACCTCAAGGATATGCAAACCGGGGTATGGACGAACGGCACGTCGTTATGGGATGGGACAACCTATATCCTCACGAACGCTACGGCGACGATCAACGCACAAGCAACAGCAACCGGGTACGCATCAGTATCTCGGCCAAACCTCACTCCCTGTGCAGTATCCGACACATGCCTGTATGAGCTGATCATGTGGCCGTCATCGATGCTCCCGGCACCCGGCAGCGGACTCCCTGGAGATCCGGGAGTGGGGAATGTGAACCTCATCGTGGAAGTGAACGACAAAACAAGTAGTGCCGGGATATACATGGCACAGGTATCCGTATCAGACCCAACGGGCGCAACACAGGCAAGCTACACGAACGACGCCGGAGTGAAAATATTCTCAGTGAAGAATTCATCCACTATCTACGTCACCGCTTCAAAAACAGGATATAGCTCACTGTCGAAAACTACGAGCACAACCGCGATGGGTCCGGATACGGTGCGCCTCGAACTTCAAGCAGCCGCAGGATCCACAACCCCAACCCCGGTTGTAACTGACAGCTCCGGTAACATCGTTCCGGCATCCCCGGTACTCACCAACAACCAGAAGGACGATAACTTGATGGCTTTGATACGTGACAATGCACCGAACATTATCATGCTATTCATCCTGTTCACGATCATGTACATGCTGAAAGGGTTGTTTTGAGGTGGTGGCGATGACACCAAAACCCCTTCTCATCCTGCTCCTTTGTGCATTGCTTGTAGTGCCAACGATGGCATCGCCGGTACCATCGGGCATTTTCTCCGATGCACAAACAATCGACATTCCAAGCACAACGACATTGTATTACAATGTCACACCGGGAGACGCCATCGGGTCCGTCGTATTCACGATGGATCTGAATACAAACGTTTCATACACACTAGGGTATGGTGTTGGAAATACCGTATCCGGGAAAATTGAGTATGTGGGGGTTCCAGTATATACCGGATCGTCCCTCTCGTATCAATCAACGGCGTATGTTTCAATGGGATCAAACTCATCATCGAGCACATTTTTTGACATTACAGGGAATGTTGTCAAACGGTTTGGGGTGACCGGGCACGCCAAGGACGATTCGGTAGGAACGATGGGTTTCGCAGCATGGGATACCTCAATACTGAACGCATACACGTCACAGAACATTGCATATTACCCGGTGGTGGATGTGGCAAAGAAGCCGATATACTGGTTCTCCTTCACATCGAATAAGCCGGTGACCATTACCGTAAGTTATGGCCCGCAGTCATATATCCAGACACAATCCACAAAGTCAGGAATTGATATACTTAACGAGTGGGTATCCCTTGCAACACAGTACGGTAGTACCATTCTATCGGTTGTAATCTCCCTCATCTACTGGCTGAAATTTTTCTTCATTGACAATCTCGGGCTCACGGTAGCCCTCTACATCTCCGGCTCGCTCGCATTCGCGGCAAGATCATGCCGGGGCAACCCAATACGGTTACTCCGTACATTCTTCAAGGACCAGAAAGCATTGTTCGAGTTCATCATTACACTATGGGAGAAACTCGTGAACATCATCTCCTCATTCAGGGGCATATTTAGGATTTGATACACATGGACTTTATCGAAAAATGGAGAATGAAACTCTTCGGCAGAGGAGTTCAGACGTTCAAGGTAGACGAAATTGCGAACGACGGAAGGGTACTCACATTCCGCGATGCCGGCAAAAACAAACGCCGGGCAAACAGTATAATCGAAACGTGGGATTCCAAGGGGGCAGAAATCAAGGAACCCCCGGTGAATTTCATCACATCCGACAGCATCACCCAACCGGCATTCATCACCCAAGGAGGGGAAACAATCGCTCTCTATATCCGACCATCAATATACCCAAACCGCGAAGAGGTGATCGGTAAAGCGGCAACACTTGACGATATCACCGACGCGATGGATCTTGGCAAGTCGATGAAAAATATTCTTCTTGGAGGACTTCTATCGGCTCCGGTATGGTGGATGTTGTTCAATGTGTTCGGGGCAGTGTTGTCATGACTCCCCCATCCCGCCCGGAATCCCCGGGCTCAAAAACCATCATCCCCCCGACAACCACCCCGGCAGACCTCGACCCGGACCTTGCCGCAATGGGCATGATCAAGGACATGCTCAAGGGCATGGATGCACCAAGCGATATCAGCAAGGCATTCAACGTAAGAAAAGCCATCTACAAAGCGATCAACCACACCCAGGACAACCCGACAGGATACAACGCAGAACTCCGACTAACTCTCTACAACTCATACGAGAAAGGCAGCCTCAATATTGACGCCAAGCTGTTCAACTCCTTCATGGCATTCCTAATGAAGCCGAAGATGATTATCCAGGGATTGCCTCAGACACCGCAGAGCACAGAACCCGGATTCCTACAGCGGGCATTGGGCCGGCTCACAGGACGCGGGCAGCCACAACAGCCGCAGACGGTGCAGCAATGACAGATATACCATACCGCATAGCACTCCTGCGCGAATCGGTGTATCTTTCCGGGCAGTTCCTGTTATTGAGGTTACATCTCAAAACAGTATCGCTTGAAGAACGATATGCGCTCAAGCAGAGAGCCGAAAGGCTTCAAGAACGCATCAAGGACACAAGGACGGGATAACAATGTCAAAACCATACTACTACATCGCACTCATCGAATGTGACAATGACAAATTCGATCAGGTATCCGGTGATATCCTCAAGGCAGCAATGGCGAACCTCATCAAAGCAACTGAAGGCAGAGGACAAACCGAAATATACCAGGTCATAGACGAAAAAGCATTCAAAAAATTTCAGTCGGATTCTAGGAAGGGAATGACACATGCTTGAATACTGCGCAGCCTGCGTGCCCCCTGATCGGGTATTCCCCCTGATGATCTTTTCAGCCATCGCCGGTGCACTCGCTTCGATGGCAGCATATCGCCTTGGTGTTTTATGGAAGGCACGACGCGGATAGGCAGGATCGGGCTTGCCGGATACCCGGGTTATATTTTTCTCCAAAAAATCAGGTATGGCTACGGAGCACAGCGCTACGATGAGAAGCGCACCATCCTGCACAACTGGTATTCAGCACTCCGGGCGTATCTCCCGGTACTCTACAACGCTGATGACACATCGGAGCGATATAAAAACAAAAAGGAAGAGTACGTAGAAAAGTTACTCCCAATGCTTCACGATGTAGGCGAAGAGATTAGGGCAGCCCGAAAAGCATACAAAAGTACATTTGAGAACCGCGATATCTACGATCCCGCCGAATCGGCATTTGAGGAGCTGCTCGAAGGTATACAGGAACGGCTCGATGATATCACGGCGATCACAGGCATCATCGACAAAGGGCGAATGGATGACGAGCAGGGAGAGGTTTTCGGATGAGAGGTATATCTCCGGCATACTTGGCAAAGCTTGACGAGGGGCAGCAAAAAACAATCCTTACAGGTCCTGGGAAATTTTTCGCGGATCATTTCCTCTTCGTTCCCGGAGAACACGTGTATGTGATCGGCCCGACCGGCAGTGGCAAGACTAACAAAAATTACAATCTTGTAAACTGGCTCAAACACACCGATGTAATTCTCTGGATATCCGCATCCAAGGATAACGATATAGCCCCGCTGTTCTACATGGGAAAGCCGGTCAACATCATCACCCCTAGGTACTTTGATATCGATATATCCATTGCAGGGCAGCCAGTAGAATACAAAAAATCCTTCGTAAGTGACCCATCAGATGTGATCTACGCCATCAAAAACGATCACATCAACATTCTGGAAGTTAGAAGGGCATTCCACAACCGGGATAACTTACTCGACTGGATGATCGAACTATTCCGGATCATTGCAGAATGGACAGGCAACGGCACAATGCCAAGATTCGCAATACCATCAAACAGAACTAGAGGATCCCGTATAACCGTTTTCCTCGACGAATCTCAATGGCTCATCGCAGGATCTCGCGTCACCAATGACCCAAAACGCAGCAAGGCAACAGAAGTGATTACAGAAAACGCTTTGGAGATCCGCACATACGGATGGAGGCTTGCCATATCAGCGCAGGGGTTCACGAACACCCCCCCGGCGCTCCGTGACAATATGGCATGCGCGATCATCTGCAACAACGCAGAAATTGCGGAACCGCGAAGATTGGCGATCCATTGCAAGCCAACGGTACCCGGATGGAAACGCAGCAGCCAGTTCCAACGCAATGAATGTAAATTCGTGAACAGGTACGGAGTGAGCAGCCCGAGTGACAGGCCGCTCCCTTGGCCGATATATCCGAAAGACGAACACGACAGAGAACAAGCAGCACGGATGAAGATTACATATGCCAGAACCTACCATGACCAACCCCCGGAAGAAGCAGAAGCGGAAACTGAATGCTTCCCCGAGCTGGGGAGGTTTTCTCAAATGGTTATCCCGCCAGAAAAAGAAGTACCTTCAGAATACAACCGATGGGTGGGACTGATGACACATGATTGATATTGATTTCCCGGAAGATACACAGTACCGGGTACCAAAGCTCATTGCGCTGCTCATGCTTGTCGGTATTTTGCTACTCGTGGTGATATTCTTGATTACCGGGGGATGTGTCACAGCGTCAAAGGACCTGTACCGCGAGATCACCGCACCAACGCCAACCCCGACGCCAATACCAACCCCAACACCAGAACCAACCCAGACACCGGAACCCACACCCACCCT
>CAZWVD010000046.1:0-2298 GCA_964636855.1 uncultured Gammaproteobacteria bacterium
AACTGAATATAAAAAATGTAAGTGAATATGCAGGGGTAAACCTGATGGAAGGAATAACAGACACGCTGCAGAAAATGTTAAACGAAATGCTTAAACATAAAACCCCAAATGATAAACCGTAAGATATTTTATCAGAACATTAAGTCTGAATTAAATCCGCTACATGATTACCTTGTACAAAAGCAAGTTAAAGGATATGAAATTATTCTTGATGCATGGGAGCAGGACAAACAACTTACCGACCATAGGTGGCTTGCCTATATGCTTGCAACAGTATATCATGAAACGGCCAAAACCATGCAGCCCATAGAAGAATATGGCAAAGGAAGAGGTAAGGCTTACGGACAGCCTGATAAGATTACCGGCAAAGCTTATTATGGCAGAGGTTATGTGCAGTTAACCTGGAAAGAAAACTACAAAAAATTTTCTGACCGGTTGGGCTTTCCATTAGTAACCGAGCCTGAGCTTGCTTGCAACCCCAATATAGCTTGCGATATACTATTTGATGGCATGATACATGGCCTTTTTACAGGCAAAAAACTAAGCGACTATATAAACGGATCTGCATTGAGTGATTTTATTGGTGCTCGAAAAATCATCAATGGAAAAGACAAAGCCCGTACCATAGCCGGTTATGCTGAGAAATACCTTACCGCACTGAGCGAAATATAAACAGAAACCCAAGAACCATAAACACACTATGAAACCATTCAAAGACACAAAGTTTTTTAAATTTCTTTCGAGCAAAGGGCTTGACACAGCTCTTGATATTGGAGCCACTGTTGCACCACCGCTTAAAGTGCTGGACCTTGCTAAAGATGCTATAGTGAACGGCACTGTATTGCTAAGTGACGCAGACAAAAAAGAATTTCTTACAAACTATCAGGACTATTTATCTGAACTGCAAATGTATTATGGCGAAATGGCCAATGCACGCGAGGTGTATAAATCGAAATCGGAAATGACGGACAGAGTAGCCTTGCTTGTGATGCGTTACAACCTGCCATTAATAGGATTGTGTCTGATTATGCTGGCGGCAGCAACCTATTATCTGGAGAGTGTAATCCTTTCGCTGCTGTCTGCAACAATTGGTAGTGTCATAACCATGCTATCCGGAGAGCGGCTATCTGTTATAAACTTTTACTTCGGTTCCTCTATAGGAAGTAAACAAAACGGTGAAGCCATGCGCAACACCTTGTCTGATAAGATAAACGAAATTTCCGATGGTATTAAAAATAAATAACAAATATTTTCCGATTCATGAGCCTTCTGAGGTGATGTTCTTTGAGTCGGAAGGCACCAAAATACGTATTGCAAAAATGAACGGACGAACAGACGTGATTGAGTGCGGTACTCCCGAAAATGTGATTTCTGCAATTTTCGATTTGCAAAACATGTATAATGCACGAGATAAAAATACAAACCGTTAAAAACGGATACCCAAGAGAACAAACCTTTCATCTTCCGGAAAACTGGAATGAGATGAACTATCACTACATAACAACTTTTTGTTATGTAATGAATCTGAACATTCCAGATAAAGAAATCAGGAAAACAATTTTGTATCGCTGGATGAAAATTAAACCTAACCAATTCTTTAAAATGCGTACAGGGGATTTAGAGGAATTGTATCCGTTGCTTGATTTTTTGTTTTCGAAGGAGATAGATTCAGGTAAATTAATGATGCCAATGTTCCAATATAATTGGCGGTCATTTTATGGACCTGGAAATGACTTTTGTTTTTTAACCGTTGCAGAATTTGCTGTTGCGGAGATGCTGATGCAGAAGTATGCCAAAGAAAGAAATGAAAAGGACTTAAACAAAATGGTGAGTGTGCTATACAGAAAAGCCAATAAAGATACCTTTATTGACTATAAAGAAACGGGTAGCGATCCAAGAACACCATTCAGTGATAAAATGCTTGACAGGCTTGGGGCTTCAATAGCAACTATACCCTTATGGTATAAACAGGCAGCGCTTTACAATTTTATAGCTTTTCATACACACGTAAATAAAAAGTTTGAGTTTTTGTATGATCCGGGTAATACACCCAAAGCAGGCAACATGGGATGGGCAGGCATTATACACTCACTGGCAGGCCCCGAACTTGGCACTATGGAAGAGGTAGAACGGATGCCATTTCTTAATGCCATGATTATACTCACAAAGTTGCATTTTGAACGAAAACGATTGGAAGAATCTTACAAAAACTAACAAGATAATATGCACCCGCTAACCTATCCGCTCACCACACATGCACAGGTGATGAAGTATGCAGAAAATATTGCAGAAGAATAT
>CAZWVD010000046.1:2398-7561 GCA_964636855.1 uncultured Gammaproteobacteria bacterium
ATGGTTGGAATAAGCAGTGTTGTTCCATTAGGCAGTAACAAGTCTTTTATATTCAATTAATACAAAACCACACAACAACATTTAATAAATGTATTTTGATATAACAAAAACACCAAAGAAGCTGAATCTGGCAAAAGAGCCTGCCTGGCTGGTATTGCAGTATAATGACAGTGCCCCTGCCACACACGACCTGCGTATAGTTTTACGCATTGACATCAAATTAGACAGTGAAGGAAGCTATACCGTTTATTATGCTGAAGCTGTTGGTAATGATTCAGGTTTAGTGAAATTTAATCTAACGCCATTAGTGGACGACTACTTAGGGAATAGGTTTACTGAGATTACACCTTTTGGCACAAGTTATCATAGTATGGTTAGCAATGCCACTGTTTGGATGAAAATGCTGGTTACAGAATATGTTGATGGAATACTAACAGATGAATATTCCGTAGAGTTGAATGATGAAGAATATCTGCTTGAGGGCTTCCTGTTTTATCATGGAGGTCTTACCCATAACAAACGCAGTACGGGAATAGATTATTTTGACTGGAAAGCATCAAAAGCGCCATTGCGCCCATTTAATTCGTGGCGAGAGAATAAACGAATAACAGATTTGTTTGCCCCACAGCCTTTGTATTTTACCCGGCATGGCGGTACCGGGAAAATGCATATTCTTATAAAAGTATATGGACCCTATTCTTCCGGACATATGTTATGGGTGGAGATCAAACCAGAAATATTTGATGGCTCCTTTGATTGTTACCTTCCATTTGCAATCAATGCATCCTGGAGTGCATTAGGCATTGCCGCACTTGTTACAGCAGCTTCTCGGGATCCATTACAAGTAAGTCATTATACTATACAGATAGCAGATGAAAGTTTTAAAGGAATCAGTGAGTTGATTACATTTTATATTGATAGAAAATATTACAGTAATGTAAACTACATTGTTTATCAAAATGGCATTGGCGGCTATGAATGTTTGCGGTTTACAGGGAATGAAATATCCAGAGCAGAATATGAAAGGAGTGTGAGTGCCATGAGCCGAAACGTAACACAACCTGTTGACGGATTGCGCAAGACTTTTTCAACTGCTGAAAGAGAAATTATAAAAATAAGCACTCAGTACTTTGGCATAGAACAAATGCAACAATTGCGGGAAGTAATGCTTTCGCCAAGAACATACCTTGTTCGAGACAATTACCTTCATCCAATTGAGCCTGTAGAAAAAAATAAAGACTTTACAGACACGATGAAACAATTACAATCAAACACCATTGAGTTTAGATTTTGTGAAGACAACAGTGTGTGGATGCCCTCAAATTCATTTTTATAACAATTAAAAAAATATGTAGAAATAATGATTTCAATAAAGAGAGATTCGGATGATAAAGAACTTTTACTGCCTCCTGATGCACGCATAAGCTTACAATTTAACAACCCTACGTTTGACACCAATGCCATGCAGGGTGAATATGTGCTTCCTTTTAATGTACCTTATAAAGGCAATGCAAGGGCATTTGATTTTATTCATTCCATCTGGATGCCTGTTAGAAGCCGCATATTATCAGGCTATCGCTTGTTGTATAAAGGATTTAGTTGGCTACGTGCCACTATTGACATCAATAGTGTTACTGCTGAAGAAGCGAGCCTTAGTTTACGTTTAAATTTTTCTTCATTAAGCTGCACCGGCACCAAACTCCGTGAATTCGATTATGGTGCTGATATAGATATGGGCATAGATAAAATTGCATTTGCCAACAACATTGCTACATTGAATTACCCTGCAACCAATTTTAATTTTCCACCGGTGTATAACGAGGGTTTTTATGGCGAGGGTTCAGACAATAAAAATCCTGATTATTTCAACATTATGAATAACTGGGACATTGCAGCAGGTGTTTATCTGGATAATAATGTGAGCAACAAAAACACGCTGGTGCCTATGGTTTATCTGCATCACATCATCAATAGCGGTTTTGCATTTGACGGATACAGTGTGGATGACACGGTAGGTTTTATGGCGGATGCTACAAAGAAAAATTTGCTTGTATATACCAATCAATCAATAGATGAGAAAGGAAGCCTCACAGGATTTGGGATGCTTGCAGGAACACTCCCGACATGGCCAACGACAAAACATACAGCGGCTATGGGCGAACATACACTGATATTTATCAATGATTCGTTCGGTGGTTGTTATGATAGTTTAGGAGCATACAATAATGCCACAGGACATTATACCATTCAAGCAACAGGACAACACCTCATAAAAGTTAACCTCAATATCAGACCATTCAACATGAGTTCGCCAGCTGTTAGTGTTACTTATAAACTAAAATTGTATAAGGATGGAGTACTTATTACCAATTTTATGGGCTATCCAGTCAGTCAGGCCGGAACAATAGTTCCTATTCAGGCTTCCTTTTTGTTTACAGCAAATGTTGCAGATGTAGGCAAAGACCTATGGCTAACTTTTGAAATTGTGATGCCCGGTGGCACAAATCCATCAGGTTATGTCAGCTTGGATTATTCTTATTTTGGTGTTAACGATTTGCCTAATACTACCGGTTTTAATGTATTCAAACGCTACTGGAATATGCGCGATCAGGTTCCGGACATTACATTCGGGCAGCTACTCAATGCAATAAAAGAAACTTATAATCTCACCTATAAGATTGACAGGGTAAACAAAATAGTAAGAATACATTATTTCGATGAGCTGTTGCAACAACCACAACGTGATTTCACCAATCAGTCCACGTCCAATCATGAAATAAAATTTGATGATTCTATTGTTATTAAATCTTTTAATTACACATTTGGTGGTAATGACAGCTCTTCTGCCGACTCGTGGAAAGAATACGACATTAATAAATTTTGGGGAGAGGCAGATAATGTTGATGTACTTATTAATAATGACGCAACATTAGTAGGATATTTTGCTTACGTAAAATGCCTGCATCAGATTTGGAAATGCAATGACCTTGGAAGCAGTGTTTACAAATGGCAATACTATTGTGAGGGGTATAAAGATTTTGTTGTAAACGAAAAAGGTGCAGTTGAAATTCGTCCGCAGCTTTCGCCACTTTTTACAAAACACAGAGTTTATTATACATCGGGAACACCACACTATCAGATTCTGCCACGCATTAAGCAATTAGGCAGCAGCAAAGAGTTTGGACTAGGTGATAACCCGTATGATTTGCATCTGGTACATTACTTAGGTATAGTATCGGGATTTTGTGATCTGGGACCTATACCCACAGCCAGCAGTGTTTGTATCACTACTTATGGTTCGGACTTGCAACATAATCTGGTATGGAATAAATCTAACCTACTTTATTACTGGCAAAACCTTGTTTATATTCTGTCTTTTGCCGAAATTTTTGTAAAAAAATTCAGGATCAGGTTTCCGCAGCTACTGCAATTTGATATTTCTGATTTGTACTTTTTTGATTCGGAATTATTCATAGCGCGAAACGCACAGATAAATATTGGTGATGATATTGACGAAATAGAAATGGAGCTGCACCGAGTGCCGCTCATTGAATCACGAACCGAATAGTAGCATAAGAACATGGGAACTGAGCCAATCACCGAACTGCAGCTTGTTACGCAATGGCTGCAATATGTAGTTGAAAACGAACAGGAATTACTGGAGAAGTACACACGCAGTGAAAGGAGGCGATTGTATAACTCCTTTGTAAAAAGCATAGATGCACATGGAGATAAAGTAAGTAGAATACACCTGCGTTTCTATAAGTACCTGCGCTATCTTGATATGGGTGTAGGGCGAGGCGTAGCATCAGGCAGCAGATTTGTTAACAAGAATTTTTATAAAAAAAGAAACCGGTTGGGGCAGTTGCATAAATACAAAAGGAAGAAAATACCGGTATATAACAAACCAATCACAGCAGAGACCAAACGCTTGCTGGAACTTCTTGCCGATAACTTTAATATCAAAGCCATCACTACGCTAGAAAACATGATGCAAAAAAATGAAATAACCATAAATCTGTAACCAAAACCCATGGCAACAAGAAAAGAAACCGGAGAAGTAGAGATACGATTAAGCACAGAGCAGGCGCAGAAAAGAATACGCGAGCTCGAAACAGAAGCCCGTAAATTAGAAAAGGCAATAGATGCTGCTGCAACCGGTGAGCCGGGTAAGCGGGATGCATTGTATGAGATGCTTGAAAAAAATCAGGCAGAGGTGCAGAAGCTGCGCGAGTCTATGAAGACAGACATGCGCATTATCATCAATGGAGAAGTAGCAGGACAAAACATAAAGAATCTTGAGAATGCGCTCAAGCAGTTGCAGAGGGAGTTTAGAGCCGTAGGTGGTGATGATGCTGCATTGAAACAAAAAGCGGCACAAATAGCAGTAATTAAAGCAGAGATAGACAGGCTGAAACAGCCATTGAAGGATGCACAAATACAAATGCAGCAGTTGGGAGAACCGGGCAGCATGGCACATCTGGAAAACGAGATTAAGCAACTGAATGATGAACTACGTCTATTAGCACCGGGAACGCAGCAGTTTATTGAAAAAGCGCAATTGCTTTCTATTGCTGAGAGTGAGTTACAGAAAGTTTCGACTGCGGTGAAGGAAACCAAACAAGCCTTTACACATCTGAACCAAGCGGGCAGCCTGAATCAACTCAATGCAGAGCTGAATAAATTACAAACAGAACTGGCGCAACTTGCACCGGGCACACAATCTTTTATTGACAAGGCCGAGGAAGTTGCATTGGTAAAAACGATGATTGCCGAAGTGAACGAGCAGGTAAAAGCTGTTGAAAGCTCATTTACTACATTGGGGCAAAATGGATCAATAGCTCAGCTTGAAAACAAAGTGCGTACACTCAATGGAGAGATCAATAAACTTTCTCCGGGAACAGAATCATTTGTAAACAAAACCAAAGAGCTTGCGCAAACAGAACGACAACTTGAAGAAGTAAGAAAAGAAATTGCTAATGTAAAAGATCAGTTTAAGGAACTAGGAGCCAGCGGCTCATTGAATGTGCTGCAAGGCAGGGTGACCAAGTTGCGAGAAGAAATAGGAGGACTTGCACCGGGCACACAGGAGTTTATTACTAAGACAAAAGAATTGCAGCAGGTAGAAAAACAGGTGAAGAACTTGAACAATACTATCAGCGG
>CAZWVD010000047.1:0-4053 GCA_964636855.1 uncultured Gammaproteobacteria bacterium
AAGTAGCCACAGAACTACCAGGTGCTGTTACGCCAGTTACAAAACAACGTGGATTCGCTAAATCGGCTAAATCGTCTGAAGAAGTTTCACAACAAGCTAAGGATATACTTGAAAAAGTTGATACAAGTTATGAAGTCAAACACAACGAAGACTTAGCTAAGAAAGCATCTGCAAGGGTGTTTAAAGACGCTGAGAAAGCTCGTAACTTCGCATTGAGTAACAAGTCGGATGAAGCTACTGCAACAGCCATAACGCTGGCTCAACAGTACAGAAAGGCCGGTAAGTACGACCTAGAAGCTGAACTCTTAATGGAAAAGGCAAAACGATTGACTGAAGCTGGTCGTGAAATACAAGCTGCATCATTGATCGATAAGATGTCACCAGAGGGTATTGTAGTATCTGCTGCTCAAAAGATTAACCAGTTTAACGAAACTAAACTTGGTATGAAAAAGCCTATCACACTTGACGATGCTACTGTTAAGAAACTATCTGAAACTGCTGATAAAATATCAAAGATGAAAGATGGTCGTGAAAAACAGATTGCTACCTATCAACTAAGAGAGGAAGTAGCAAACCTAATTCCATCTACAAAGACTGACAAACTAATCACTGTATGGAAAGCAGGGTTATTGACATCACCACGAACATCAATCCGAAACATCATTGGTAACACCGTTCATGGACTGGCCGAAACTGCAAAAGACCCACTGGCCGCAGTAAACGATATGTTACTAGCTAAATCAACTGGAAAACGTGAATTAACATCAACTCTTAAAGGCACTGTATCTGGAACTAAAAAAGGCGTCCAGTCTGCTAAGGATATATTAACTCTAGGATTCGACCCAGAAGAATCAATCGCTAAGTTAGATATAAACCATGTAACATGGGGCAACAGCAAAGGTGAAAAACTACTTAAGGCCTATACAGATGGTGTATTCAGGATTCTAGGTTCAGAAGATAAACTATTCTATAATGCGTCATTTGCACGTTCGTTATACGATCAGGCAGGTGCTGAAGCTATAAATGCTGGTAAAAAAGGCAATCGTGCATTTATAGAGAAACTTGTACAGAATCCAACCGAACGCATGGTAACTAATGCTACTAGAGATGCACAAACTGCAGTATTTCAAAATAGTAACGCAGCTCGTGAACTTACAAGTAGAATTAAAGGCTGGGCTAAACAAAAGGGTGAAGCATACAATGCTATTGCTAATATGACCATGCCATTTACTGGAGTTCCATCAAGCATTGCCGGACAAATGGTAGCATACTCACCTATTGGACTACTTCAAGGTATCAAGAAAGACTACAAAATCCTAAGCAAATCAATCAAACCAAAAGATATTCCAGACCTGCAACGACAAGCATCACAAGAAATTGGTCGTGGAATAATTGGTACTGGCCTAATAGGACTAGGTGCATACCTAACATCTAAGGGACTAATGACTGGACAGCCAAAAGACGCTGAAGAATCACAACAATGGCAATTAGAGGGGAAACAGCCAAACTCTATACTTATAGGTGGTAAATGGCGTTCAATTAACTCTGTCGGTCCGGAAGCACTTGTCTTACTGGCTGGAAACAAGATACAAGGTTCTAAAGATATTGGCGAAGCTGGATTTGGTGTTGCAAAAGACTTTATGGGACAAACATTCCTACAAGGTATTCAACAGCCGCTAAGTTTCATCAACGATCCTGCACAGGCCGCCTACTACTTACCAAACCAAGTCGCATCTGCTATTCCAAACGTAGTAAAAGATGTAGCGAAAGCATTTGACCCAACTAAACGTGAAACTGCTCAATCTGGCGACCTTATTGGAAGCACAATTAGCTCAGTTAAAGCTGGAATACCTGGACTTCGTAATACACTTACTCCACAACGAGATGTATTAGGCAACCCAGTTAAACAGATACCTACTGGTGCAGCAGCATTTGTTGATATATTTAGTTCTACAACACCAAATAATGATCCATTAACTGTAGAATTATCACGACTATTTAGCCAAGATAAGAGTGCTACACCATCCAAATTAAAGAATAAACAGACTATTGCCGGTCAAAAAGTAGATATGACAAATGCAGAACTAGATAAGTTTGAAGAAGCAACAGGAAATAGTATTAGGCCACAATTTAACAGTTTGATAAATACCCCAGAGTATAAGAACGCATCAGATGACGCTAAACAAAAAGCACTGACAGATATTACTAATAGCGTCCGAAAGAGTGCTAGAAACGATGTAGCGACTGGAACACTATCAACTGCAAATATTATTGACCCAACTAAATCAACTCTCAAAGCACAATTAACGCTCGCTAAAGATTCGTTTGATAAATCAGGCAAAAACTATCAGCTCGTTGGCGACACAGTGCTTAGACGTGATGCTAGTGGCAAAATAACAGCAACTCCAAAGGTCAAGTACGATTACCAAGTCAATACTGAAAAAATGCAGCAATACAAGAATAGTGGCAACCTAACTAAATGGATGGAAACTGCTAATAAACAGCTTGCATCTATAGAGGAACAACTAAGCGACCCATCAATTGACGAACTAGACGCAGTTAAACTAAAAAATGATGCCTATACTTTGATTAAAAATATGCAAAAATATCAGGGTTACGGTGGATTTACTAAAGGTAAGAGTGGTCGATCAGGCAAAATTGATTATACAAAGATGTTTGACGCTGCTGAAATTACTTCTTCGAATAACAAAGCACTAAGGGAATTAGTAAAAGGTATTAAGATTACCAGAAAGAGTATAAAATGAAAGTCCCAGAATTATTTAGACAAATAAACGGTGCATATCGTGGAACAGACGATTCAGCTCCAACACAAGGTACTGACGATTATGAGTTATGGATTGACACTGCTAATCGTAAAATAACTGAGTGGTCAAATGACTCAAAAAACACGTGGGAAACATTATGGGAAGTAAAAAATATAACTGGAGTAGTCGTAGCTAACGACAAGACCTATTCAGTAGATGCTACTTTGATTGTACCTAGCGATCAGATTTACATTACTGATACGTCTGGAAACAAGCACTACTACACATTGGTAAAGCCACAAGAACGAGATAACTACATCGGTCAAAGCTGTTGCTATATAAATAAGGGTGTATTGAACTTTATTGATGATATTAAAACTGGCGATGTAATAGTTGGTGGGACTATATCAATACCTGGTTATTATGCACCTACTGCACTAGCAGATGATAACTCAACAGTTCCAGTAGTTGATCCATATTGGTTAGTATATGCTACAGCTTCAGAATTAGCATTTAATGATCTGACATACTCCGACAAAGCTAATGACTTAGCCGGTAAGGCAAACTTCATATATTCACAAATGGCTAATAACAATAGACGTGGAACTAACCGTAACCCTCGTATAACACCAGTAAACCTTAAGAAAATAGGTATGGGAGCTTAGTATGTATATACCTCGAAACTCAAGACAGCAAAAGAAGTCAAATAAGGCTATTATTAACATTAGTCAAAAAGAGTTTAGTAGAGGTTATATTTCTACTCTTAATAGTTCAAGACGACCAATCAACTCTTTGTCAGATATGACTAATATGGAGTTGACGCAAGATAATATTCCACGACCACGACCACCATTGGTACTATATGGAGAACAACCTGCTTATACAGTTATAGGACGTGGCAAGTATCGTTATGGCGGCAAGCGTGGCTTATTATTCATGCTTAATGTAGGTGGAACTGGTAAAATTTATAGGCAAGTAGATGGTGGAGCATTTACGTTAGTTGGTGGTACTAATGCTTATGACGATGAAGCATGGGCTGGATTTGTACAGTCTAAGAATAAAGTATATGTATATAATGGCGTAGATAATCTTACATATATCAACCTTGCTACTTGGGCAACTGTTGAATATACCGAACTTGCTACTCCAGCAGCACCAACACTAGCAAAAACTG
Source organism: uncultured Gammaproteobacteria bacterium (assembly GCA_964636855.1). GTDB lineage: Bacteria > Patescibacteriota > Patescibacteriia > UBA1558 > S5-K13 > S5-K13. The sequence continues at coordinate 3,940 of CAZWVD010000047.1, forward strand.
GATTAACGGCTGGTTCGTTCAACTATTATTATAGAGTATCTGCTAATAATGCTGTTGGTGAGAGTGCTGCTAGTGTCGCAAGTGCTGCAATAAATGTTAATAAAGACCGAGATA
>CAZWVD010000047.1:4063-6248 GCA_964636855.1 uncultured Gammaproteobacteria bacterium
ACCACTTGCAACTGCTCCAGCTAATCTCGTTTCCGGCACTACCCCTTATACTTATTACTACAGAGTATCTGCAAGTAATGCTGTTGGTGAGAGTGCTGCTAGTGCTGCAAGTGTTGCTGTAAATGTTAATGACATTCGTGATAACTGGTCGGCTGAAACATCTATTGCTAAGACAGTCTCTATAACTTGGTCGGCTGTTGCAGGTGCTACTGCCTATACGTTATACGGTGGTGACGACCCTAATTCATTGTATGAGATAACAACACTATCTAACTTAGGAACATTATCATTTGTTGATGATGGTTCGTTCACATTGAATCCATTTAAGAAATACCCAGAGGGAAACTCAACTAAAGGCGAAGTATTTAACTGGATGTATGTCGACACTAAGAACTCACAAGTATTCGGAGTTAATGCTAATAACTATTTGTACTATTCTGCACCTGGAACTGGTGATTTTAGTCCATTTAATGGTGGTGGATATGTACCAATTGATGATGGTGGCGATACGGTATTAAACTTTGTTGACGGATTTAGAACTGGTAAAGGTGACCCAGTGCTTACATGTTCAAGTCGTGGTTCTGCCGGTAAAGGCAAAATTACTCACGTTACATTTGAAACTGCAAGTTATGGCGATCAAACATTTACTTATCCTAATCTTATTGATGCTAGTGGACAATCGTGTACTTATGCTCCTAGAGCTACAGTTAAAGTTAAAGATGCTTTGATTTATCCTACTGGTGATGCTATTAAGACCACTGGAACGAGTCAAAACATAGTAAATATATTAACGACTACAACAATGTCTAGTTTAATTGAGGACGATATAAACAAAATCAGCTTAAACAGTTTACATAAAGCTGTCGGCGTAGAATATCAAGACAAAGTTTACTTTGCACTTCCAGTCGGTTCAACCGAGAATAATGAAATATGGTACATTGATACATCACGCAAGAACGCTTGGGTGCTACGTTGGACGGTTGCTGCCAAAGATTTATGGCTATATGAAGATAACAGTGGACTACCACACTTCTGTGCTTTAGTGGACAATAAAATACTTGAGTTCACTCGTGCTGGTACACAAACTACTACAGATAATGGAGTACCATTTAGGACACGTTGTGCATTCTCTTCACTTAAATGGGACGAGAACGGTATAACACTTGGCAATATATATAAACAACACTATAAACTTATACAACCTAAAGGAAATATCTTAATCAATACTTTCGGACTAACCAAAAAAGGTGCTACAAGCAATACTGGCTCAGATACTTACTCGGTGGAAACTAGCTTTACAGGTATTGGAGAATGGGATTACTCAGGTGACTTTATGTATGGTGATGACATTGGACAAATTGAATCATTTGCAAAGAGTGTTGCAGTGGTCAGTATTAGGCCAAAAGGATTATTGAACCAAGAAGATTGGGAGATCGTAACAGAATCAGCAGGTTGCGATTACTACTTAAGTGCTGTAAACACGAGAGGAACTGCGAATACAGACTTAATATATAAAGGTATGTAATTTCAATTGATTAAAATGGCAAAAAGTTATAATATAAGAAAAGAGGAACAATAAAATGCCAGTTACAAGTACAGAATATTTTACTCATGTAGGTAGTCCAGGTACAGCTACAACTTTAGCAGCTCCAGGACATACAATTGGCGGCACTTCAATTAACGTAGTATCAACAACTAACTGGTCAACAGACACGTCAGTTATTTTTGCTATAGATACAGTAACCATTGTAAATGGCGAAGAAGTAAGAAATGTCGGATCATATACAGAATGGCAAGGAGTCGTAACTGGTGCTACTACAATTGGTAGTATGGTACTACGCTATGGTACAGACCAGAACTACCCTGCTGGATCAACAACTCGTGTCTATATACCAGTTGCATCAAGCCGAGAAAATCGTTTAGTAGATGGTATTATCGAAGAACACAAACAAGACGGACAACATTCAGATATTAACGCTGATTCAGTTACTTCTACCGATAATACATTGACCAACGCTACTATTACTAATGCTACAATTACCAACCTTACAGTAGGAACTCAAACAGCTCCTGCAGATTATAATACTCAATCAGTTCTACCTACTTCAGTAGTCTATAATGGACAAAGAAGTTATACTCTTACCTACCCATCTTCTGTGGCTTCAATTAAAAGTCCTGGACAACG
>CAZWVD010000047.1:6258-6888 GCA_964636855.1 uncultured Gammaproteobacteria bacterium
CCAACGCTACTATAACTAACGCTACTATTACCAACCTAACAGTAGGTTCACAAGCACCATCGGCTGACTGGACTACTATTGCTACTCCTCCTAATACTGTTACTTATAACGGTCAAAGAAGTTATAACCTAGTATTTAACGGTGTAGATTACACTAATATCCTCTCCCCAGGACAAAGAATTAAAACTACTCGCACAGTCGCAGCCCCAACTCAATGTACTTCGCTAAACGGTACAACACAGTATTGGGTAAAGACATCACCTAATAAACTAACTTTTACTGATGACTTCGTTATTGATGCGTATGTGAAGATGACTTCTTATGCTGGTGGAGAGATTGTCTCTCGCTACAACGGTACAAGCGGTTGGGGTCTGAACGTTGAATCCACTGGGCAGATACGTTTACAAGGTAGGAATGCTGGTGCAAGTAACTATTCTTATGTCCAATCATATCAATCTATCCCTCTAAATAAATGGGTAAGAATTACCGCTCAATTAGACATGTCTACCTTTACTGCTACTACAACAAAACCAACAACAGATATGGCAATTCCAAAGAGCATCACTCCGGCAATTCTCACTAGTGACGTAAGTTTTTTTTCAACGATAAAAAGATATGCAAATCCAAGTA
>CAZWVD010000048.1:0-6712 GCA_964636855.1 uncultured Gammaproteobacteria bacterium
TTTCCATTTATATCATCAGAACTTACATCAAACGACGGTATTTTATATGGTATAAATAGACACAATAATAGCTTAGTTTTATTTGATAGATTTTCACTTCAAAATGCTAATGCTGTTGTTTTTGCAACTTCTGGTGCTGGAAAATCTTATGCTATAAAATTAGAGGTTCTAAGATCTCTAATGCTTGGCACAGATGTTATCATTATAGATCCAGAAAAAGAATATGAGCATTTATGTGAAGCGGTGGGTGGTGCATATATAAATTTATCACTAAATTCAGATAGTAAATTAAATCCTTTTGATTTGCCCAAGGGAATGACAAAAGAAATGAGTACAAGTGATATTATAAGAAGCGCAGTTATAGCATTAAAAGGGCTTATAAGACTTATGGTTGGAAATTTGTCTCATTTAGAAGATTCACTGGTAGATCGTGCACTTTTAGAAACATATGCAAAAAAAGATATTACAGCAGATGCAGATATAGATAATTTAGAACCACCTCTTATGCAAGACTTTGAAGATGTTTTATCTGGCATGGAGGGTGGAGAAGACTTGGTGCAGAGAGTAAAGAAATATACAAGTGGTACTTTTTCAGGATTATTTAATTCTTATACTAATGTTGATACATCAAATAAATTAGTTGTATTTAGTGTAAGAGATTTAGAAGATGAGCTTCGTCCAATAGCAATTTATACTATAGTTACCTATATTTGGAACGTTGTAAGATCTCAAGTAAAAAAGAGAATTTTAGTAATTGATGAGGCTTGGTGGCTCATGCAACAAGAAGATAGTGCAAAATTTATTTTTGCCCTTGTCAAACGTTGTAGAAAATATTATTTAGGTATTACTACTATTACTCAGGATGTAAATGATTTTTTGAACTCTCCATATGGTCAAGCAATCGTTACAAATTCATCAATGCAGTTATTGTTAAAACAATCGCCGGCTTCTATAGAGCTTGTTCAAAAAACATTTATACTCACAGAAGAGGAAAAATATTTATTACTTCAAGGGCGCGTTGGTCAGGGAATATTTTTTGCTGGCAATAAACATGTTGCAATACAGATAGAGGCATCATATACAGAAGATCAGCTTATTACATCTGACCCAAGACAGCTTTTGGAAATAGAACAGGCAAAGCAAGAATTTAGTGATTTTTCAAAAGATATGCAGGGCACTCCTAATGTTAAATAATTAAATAATAATATATTCCGTCATACGCACGCCATGGTGGCATGCCCTGAACGGGACAAACGAAAATATGTTTTTAAACAAAAAACAAATAAAAATTTTAATAATAGTTTTTGTCATTGTTGTGCTTATTATACTGGCAACATTTTTTATTAAGAAACAAAAACAAAATGTAGTTCTTCCTATCCCACAACAAGGACAAGTTGAAGAAGAGCAAAAAATTGTCACGCCTCAAATAGAAAATAAAGTTGTGGCAAAAAAAATAACAGAGGGGTCACTCATAGAGAATATTTCTAGAAATTTTGCAGAAAGACTTGGTTCTTATTCTACAGACAACAAAGCTGAAAATTTTCTCTCGGCATATTCTTATTTGACGGAAGAAGCTAAAAATTCTTTGAAATCTTATATTGATAATAACGAAAAATTAAAAGCACAGGATTATTATGGAGTTAGTTCTAAGTCCCTAAATTCAAAAGTTGTTATTTCTGGGTCCTCAGCTACTGCAATAGTCAAGGTACAACAAGTAGAAACTAGTGGCAATGACTTGAAATCTACGGTTGTTTATAAGAATTTAAATTTAAATTTAATAAAGCAAGGTGATTTGTGGCTAATATCATCTTTTAAGTGGGAATAAGATGAGCGAAGCGAATGTAACAAGCATAGGTCAGTGGGCATCTAGAAATGGGGGTAATTCTAGCGCATCTTCTTCAAAATCAAGTTCTGCACCAGTCAAAGAAAATCTTATTGTGAATGGGCAAAATATAGCCAAAGATAAAGATTCTTCATCTGCGGTGCCCACCTCTGATGTTGGAAGGTTCAGAGCAAGCTTGAATGCTGCACGACAAATAGTATCAGGAAAAAAAGCAAAAGCTCTTCAAGAAGCTGTAGAAAAAGCATCTAGATTAGGAACGCATAAGTTATATAGCTTATCTTGGGCCAATATGTTAGATTTGTTTTTTCTACCCATATTTTATTTGTGGTTTCATTTCTGGGTAAAATATATAGGTTCTTTTAAGGCTTTTTCAGAATTTTCAAGTCCCTTTTCATCTTCGGAACTTAAAGACGTACTTGAAAAAGGAGAGGATGGAAAGATAGATTATGGATGGATGCTTGCTTTTATTTGTCTTTCCGCAGCCCTTATTGCAGTAATATTTTTGGTGATGGTGTTTTTATATATATTAATAAAATTTAATTCAATGACACTTCCAGAAAGAATTGAAATGGCAACTGGCGCAGGAGTTAAGCTTGCTACAGGAGGATTGGGTGAAGCCTTTGCTTATTGTTTAGAAAAACTTTTACAATAATAAAAATAAATAAATATATGAGAAAAAAAATAATTTTGATAATTTTATTTCTAGTTACTATTGTTTTAATGATTTTTGTAATATATAAAATATTTTTTCAAACGAATAGGGTTGGTATATTAGAAGAGCAACAGCCAATAAATCAGGGTGGATCTTTGCCTCAACTTGGGGAGGGTACTCAAAACGTGCAAGAAGGCTCTGGACTTATCTCTGCAGATGGCACAACTCAAGGTCAAACACAAATAAAAGAAACAGAAATTGATGAATTTGCTCAGGGTGGTTTTACAAAAGTCAAAGAAGATATTGCTGAAACAATAAGATCTCAAAGTTTTAGTAATACAAATAATGGTATGGCATATTATAGTCCAGGACAACAATCCTTTTTTAGAATTTCAGAATCTGGAGAAATTACTAAATTATCAGACAAGAAATTTTATTCTGTAGAAAATGTTACATGGTCTGACAAAAATAATCGTGCAATTATTGAATATCCAGATGGGACAAAAATTTTATATGATTTTAATAAAGATAGATCTCTTGCAACATTTCCAAAAGATATGAAAGAGTTTGCCTTCTCTGCATCGGAGGATAAAATAGCTTCTAAATGGGTAGGTCCTTATGAGGATTATAACTATATAGTAGGCGCTGGATATGATGGAAGTAATTTGAAATTTGTAGAGCCAATGGGAATGCAAGAAAGAAATGTACAAATTGTTTGGAGTCCTGACAATGAAATTATGGCAACTTATAGAAAATATATAGACTCAGAAAGACAAGAAATATTTTTTATAAATGAAAATGGGAAGAATCTCACTTCTTTAATAGTGGAGGGGGGTAATTTTAAGGGAACTTGGAATCCAAGCGGAGAAAAATTGTTATACAGTGTTTATAATAGTGGTTCAAATTACAATCCAACTTTGTGGGTAGCAAATGGAAAAAGTGATCAGCTGGGTGGAGGAAAAAAATATCTAGGTATAAATACGTGGGTTGATAAGTGTGATTTTGCAAATACCAATTCTCAATATGTTTATTGCGCTGTGCCAGAAAATTTACCAAAGGGATCTGGTATGAATCCAAGTATTGCTAATTCAGCTTTGTATAGTATTTATAAAGTTGATATAAACGAAGGAAGATTAGAAAAAATCGCTCAGCCCATCAACAATGGCGCAGGAGTTTCTATAAATAAGATTTATTTGAATAATCAGGATTCAAAAATTTATTATACAGATCAATTTAATAATCATTTATATAGTATTGAATTAAAATAATTTTATGGAAACCCAATTAGATAATATAAAAAAATTATTTATTAATGGGGGAGTTAATTAATATAATAATATCTTAATAATAGTATAACAATATGACAAAAAATATATCTAACGGGTTAAATCAAAAAGATAAAGTATTGTCAATATCGGTTTTATTACTTCTTGTAATATTTTTGAGTTTTGTGGTTTATGTTATAGTAGATTGGGCAAATATTTTAAAAACCAAAAAAAATGTAAGAGTTATCGAAGCTAATATTGAAAAACCCTATGAACTTTCCCCACTTTTAAATGATGCTATTTTGGGAGTAAAGGATGCAAAAATAAATATATATGCTTTTTTAGACTTTGAAGCAAGTGATACAAAAGGTGTTGTTGATGTGGTAGGTAAAATTGTGCAGAAATATCCAACCAATGTTAATTTTGTATGGAAAGACTTTAGATATGTAAATAGTTATTATTCACAAAGTATTGCGCTTGCCTCAAGGTGTGCTTTAAAGCAGGATAAATATTGGGAATTTGTAAATATTTTATTGAACAATCCTACAGAATCTAATTTGGAGTTTTATACAAAAACAGTAGTAGATTTAAAAATGGATACTCAAAAGTTTTTAGATTGCTATAATTCAAAAGAATTTTTGAAAGATATTGAATATAATTATGGAGAAGCAGATGTTTTGGATGTTGAAAAATCTCCTACTATTTTTATAAATCAAACTAGATTTGAAAAAGAAATAAATTTTGATAATTTAGATAGTGTTATAAAAGCTCTTGCTCAATAATTATGATTTTAAAGAATAAAAGAAAATTTTTGTATGTATTTTTGATGCCTTGTTTTTTGTTTTCTTTTCTTTTTGTCTCTTATACAAAGGCAAATGATGTTCTTACTCAGGAGATTTTAGAGCGTGGTTTGTGTCCTTTGCCAGGAACAACAGCAGTGGATGCAGGTGGTAAGTTATATTCATTTGATGGAGGATCAGATAGTGAGGCTGCTCAAGCTGGCTATACGCCAAATGATTTAGATAAGATTAATGCTGATGAACAACTTCGACAAGAGATGGTAGAGATGTTACAAAATAAATGTGGTATATCTAGACCACCAGATGTATCAGTTCCTGTTAAGTCTCCTACAATACAATTTAAGCCAGAAGTAGGATTTCCTGGATTTACTGCTACGACTTCTGCTGACGGATCACTTTTAGGAGCTTTTATAGGCGCGCTTTTTCAGTATTTATTATATGCCTGTTCTGTGCTTGCAGTTGTAATGATTTCTATAGCTGGATTCCAGTGGGTTGCATCAGCTGGTAACGCTAGTAAAATATCAGATGCAAAAAATAAAATTATGGCTGCTGTTACAGGACTTGTTTTGTGTTTTGCGTCGGTTGTAATTTTGCAGACAATAAATATTGATTTGGTAAATTTGAACGCTTTGAAGTTGGAAGATATCCAAGAGACTCCATTTCCCCCTGTTGTAATTGATAGAGAATATTTAGAAGAAATATCTGAGGATAATAAAGGCGTTGAGGTTGTAAGTGGTGGAGATAACAAAGGATCTTATAATCCAACGAGACTTGTAAACACAACACCGTTTACTCGAGCAGTAATAGATGGAATTAAAAGTCTTGGTATGGATAATTGCGCTGTTTATGCCGTGGTACATCAAGAATCACATGGGCAGGTGGGTGCTATTGGTATTGACGCAGACGTTCCTAGATGTGATATGAAAAGTCGCCGTCTTTTAGTTTGTAAATGGAATCCACCATGTTGTCCACAAACAGATGTTTGTGAGAGATGTTTACAGCGCGTCTCGGGGCAATGTGTAAAACAATGTAGTGACATTGTTCATAGTAAAGCTGTAAAATCTAATATTACAGCAAATAATTATGAGTCATATGCAAATATAGGTTATACATTTGGACTAGGGTTAACCCAAATTACCAACACTGTATGGACTCCTGGCTGTAGAGTTAATAGAACAGAGCCAGGAATAATGGTACAGGGTAAGTGTTATAGTTTTACCTCTTTAAGAACTATAAGGTGGAATCTCATGGCATTTAAAGATAGTTGGAATAATTATTATTGTCCAAGGGGTACTGTGACACAAAATTGCTTTGCAAATATGGCCGGAGGTGATGTCACAGATGAGTGGCCCACAATAACGGGTACGAATAAAAAAATTTTATATGATAAATGTGTAAATTTGGGTTTTGAAAATATAGCAACAAGAAGTGTTCAGGTGCATTTAATTCCTACATAATTTTTCATTTAGATGATTTATTAAATTAATTATTTATAATAATGCTTATTTTAAGAAAAAAAATATTTTGTTTTATAATTCCATTGTTTTTATTTGTAATTTTTTTGATAAATCCATTTTTTGTATCTGGTCAAAGTAAAAATTATTTATTAAATTGCGTGGGGCGAGAAATAATAAAAGTGTCTTCAGACGGTTCTGTGATTTATGATGGTAACACCTTACTATCAGAGACTAGTCCAGTCGCTGTAACTGTTAGAGAAATGATAGTCCAATATGAACAAGGATCCGCAGAGGATAGACAAAGAATGTTGGCTGATATTTCAACCAAACTCAATACAACATGCACCGTAAGTGAAGAGCCCGGCATGACACTTTCTACAACACCTCCATTGAAGTTTAAGCCAGAAGTTGGTTTCCCAGGATTTAAAGCTACAACAACTGTGGATGGATCGCTTTTGGGATCTTTTGTGTCATCGATTTTTCAATACTTACTCTATGCTTCTTCTGTGTTTGCTGTAATAATGGTTTCTATTGCGGGGTTTAAATGGATTATAGCAGGGGGTAATACTTCCAAAATCAGTGAGGCAAAAAATAAGATGATTACATCACTAATAGGATTGTTTTTGTGTTTTTCATCGGTTCTTATTTTGCAGACAATAAATACTGATTTGATAAATTTTAGGCCTATAACTATA
>CAZWVD010000049.1:0-6668 GCA_964636855.1 uncultured Gammaproteobacteria bacterium
CTATTACTATGATAGGTATTATCGAATTAAGTGAAAAAGAAGAAGTTACCTTAACAGTAGTAGCAGTGTCTATAGTCTCGAATACGTTAGTGAAACCTACCGTATCTACTGTATTATATGTTACGTTTGCTAATACCATTTTGTCTCTCTAAGACTAACTAGAACCTCTCTAAGGAACTAGTTTTAAAAAAAGTTGCTTATGAGTAAACCCAGCACCCAAAGGTGTCTGTGAAATACCTATGATTGTGAATGTCTGTGAATTGAACACAACCTTATCGTGATATGTTACTACTGTATCATAAGGAACTAGAAGTATAAAACTAGCATCCTTATATAATCCAGATTGGTCGTAAGTCCTATTGAATAACTGATATTCAAGAGCCATACCACGAACTATTGTCTGTACACTGAAAGTCTCTACTTCCTCACCAAATGTATTAGTGCTAGTGGTATAAGTATCTATTTCAATGTTCTGACTTAAATCCTGTCTATTAAAGACCTTATTAAGCAGTTTACCTTGTATCTCTTGATATGTAGCCATTTGATAAAGTATATAGTTAAATTAAATATGTAGTTAATCTTTTCTGTAGATTACTCTTTCGTTCTTCAATCAAAGAATCTAGGTCTTTGACACCATTCGATAAAGAGCCACCATTAGTTACTTCCTTATAGACTTTAACGTCTACTGTCTCTGTAACGGATGCACCCTTCTTACTGAAAAACTCATTCTGGAAAATCTCTCTCCAGACATATAACATAACTATATCTTTTATCTTCTGTGGTATTGTAGTATAACCACAAGTTCCTGATACTCTGTAAATTCTATGACCTATGACAGGATTATCTAGTATTACTTTACCTAGATTTGAATCATCTATGTATTTCTTAAGTGTACTAGTAACCCATACTGGAGTAAAATCATCTCCAGTATTCTCTTCTAAAAGTGTGATAGTATTAAGTGGAACGTATTCATTAAGCCACAATCCAAACGAATAACCATCGGTTATGACGTTAGTAAATGTAACATCTTTAAATACTCCACATTCTGATTCAAATTGGGATTCAGCACTAGCTATATAAGCGTTAATCTGATTTAATGTAGGACTTGATGTACTAGAGTAAGTAACTCCTGTCTTTGCTGTAATATCAGTTGCTTGTATATAGTCTCCCATTTTTCCTCTTAGTTAATTAAATAAAAAGAATTAAAGGTCTTTAGGTTTGTCTTCCTTGTTCCTTTTTTCACTAGACCTTGCTACTTTAACGTCTGGTTCTACTATCTTAGGTTCTTGTTCTGCTTTAACATTCAGTTTAGCTTCCATTTCCTTAAGCTTAGCTTCCATAGCATCTAGTTTATTTGATTTAACAGTATCGTAATATATTTCTTTGAAGACCCTATCTTCACCAACACCGACCTTTCCTATATGACCGATTCTCCTGATGAATACATCGCCCATTGAATCTCTAGCTTTAGGATTGTCTAGTATTGCTCTTGCTAATAGTTCAGTACATCTTACTTCTTTATCTTTAACGAAGTCTATATGACAAACTCTAGCATCCTTTGAGGACATTAGCATAACTGTTGTGTCATATCTAAGCTGTGAACCGAACTCGTATTTCTTTCCTGATTCTATTACTTCCATTTCTTACACCTTGTTTGTTTAATAAAAAAGATTAAAAATAATTATTTAATTTACTGTCCACAAATCTGGATTAACTTCAACTCGCCATCAACACCAGTTTCTAGCAATCTTGCGAAAGAAGGTAGCTGATTAATATCCTGTGCGTTTCCAGTCAATGAGATTACTGGCTGTAAATTCAACATATAGTCTGCCATCGGAACTACTAAAGAACCAACTGCACTAGTGTCACCAGTCAATGCTTTACAGATTCCTCTAATTCTAGCTGATACTATATCTCCAGTATTTCCATCTGCTTCAAGAACACCAAATAATCCAGTCTGGTCTGATGCACTAGGTGCTGATGTTACTCCTGTTGAAGGACTAATCTGTACAACCATTCCCTTAGTCATTGAATCTGCGTGAAGTTTCACAGGGAGAGTGTCCATCTGTGTCTGTAAACATAATGCGAAATATTCTGCAAATGTATTTGTTGCCATTTATATTACCTTGAAATTGAATTCTGTCTGTTCTAATTAAAAAGAAAAAAATTAAAAAATCTGCATTTAAGCAGACTTAAGGACATAAACTCCTTCATTCCAGACAATCTTTGCACCGAACCTATAATGGTAGTGGAAAGTAACAGCTCTCTTCCTGTTGTATTCTCTGTCGAATTCCATAGTTGGCATTCTCTTATATCCGAATACGAAAGGTTTCTGTCTTCCTGATGCATCTTCACCAAGAGCTACTGCCTGATAAACAGTAACGGAGTTCTCTGTCGCAGTCTGGATTGAGTTATGTTCAACAATCTCGCAACCATATATCTTTCCGATTACACCAGTACTAAGAGTTCCAGCTGGGAAAGCACTTGCATCTAAAAAGTCTGCATCGTCCCTTAAGTCTTTACCCTGTTTTGGTGAAACAATACAAGCCTTCAAGAACCTATTGTCCTCTCTCATCTCTTTCTTAGCCTGATTAATCTGTTCCTTATCAAGAACTCCAGCTGCTACGATTGTACTAGATGTGTATCTTGTAGTTCCAGATGAGATAGGATAGATGTCTGATGTGCTAGTTGCTACGAGTGCTGTCATTATAACCGCATCGTTGTTCTCTGCCATAGCGGAAGCTGCACCATAAGCTAAATCACTAACTATGAACTCGAAGGAATCCTCTATGATGTCCAATGGTATCTGCTTTGCGTCTCCATACTCTGCTACAGTAAGCTGTACATTATTGAAGTCAAGTGCTGATACTGGAGTATCTGTTCCCTGTGTTAATGCACTAACTGAAAACTCTGTTCCTTTATATATATAAAGTGAATTTCCAGCTCTAGGGAGAATCCTTGATGTTACGTCTGTTCCGAACCTTCTAAGCAATTCCTGTTCATACTGGAACTGCTGTAACTCCTCATTATAAAGAGTTGGTATCACGACATCAGTTGCTGCCGATGCTGATACGTATGCGTTTGCTTCTAAAGCCATATTCTAATCACTATTTTTGTTTATTCTAACGTTTCGTTCTAGATAATCATTTAATCTTTAGCCCAATTCCTAAGCTTATCAGCGTAATACTTAATAGCAACTTCCATTTTACTTAGTTTCTGTTCGTTCTGTGCTTCTGTTACTTTGTTCTGTGGAACTTTACTACCTACGCTTGTGTTTTCCATCTTTGCCTTTAATTCTTCCATAGATGAACTTAATTCTTTGAGTTTAGCTTCATACTGCTCTTTTTCCTCTATCTGTTTCCTTAAGAGGTCTTTAACAGTATCTTTAAGCTTTGATTTGTCTTTCTGTTTTTCCTCTTCTACTGCTTTCTTCTTAGCTTCTTCTTCTGCCTTGATTTCTTCCAGTAAAGAGTTAATGTCTAATTCTGATTTGTCTGTTTTTGGTTTATCAGACTTATCAGTCTTTGGTTCTGCTATCTTAGGTTCTTCTTCCCCTTGATGAGGAGATGCATTAAGCACAGGAGTATTATCTGGTTGAGTTGGTGTATCCATTTAGACCACCTTGAAAGCTTTAATCTTTTTTACTATCTCTTCAATGAAACAAGTGTACTGTGCTATTTCAGTCAATAAATCATATTTATGTTTCTTCAACTGTGATAACTGTGCTTCTAAACGAACCTTCTGTGATTCTTTTATAATCTTGATGTATTCTGGATTATCCTTAACTGATTCTTCTACATCTCGTAACGATAAATCAGTCTTGAGTAAAATCTCAATCTCTTCTATACCTAATCTCTCCTCTTCGAGCTTATTCTGTTTCTCTTTAAGCTCTTCAAACTTAGAGACTAGATTGAAATTAAGTTCCTTGAGTGGTAAATCCTTTACTTTTTCTTTTGCCTTTTCAGACCATTCTTTCTTATGTTCTTCAAGGTCGTGTTCCCATCTTTTAATGTCTTGCTCTTTTGCATCGGAGTAAAACTTCTCTATTTCTCTCATTTCCATTTTTTCCTCAAATTAAACTATATGAAACAATCTGCATTACTAGGAGATAAATTGTCTAAGACAACAGTCCAACCTAGTCTATCACAATCAATTATAGTATTATCGTCTGTAATCAAATCACCATAGAATTCAGCAGATACGCCAACTATCTTATCCAGTAATCCTAACTTAATGAATTGATTTGATAAAGGATGAGCTTTATTAAGAACTAAAGTTCCAGTAAGCTCATTACCATTCATATCGTGCTTGATTAACTTGAATAAACCATTATAATCAGTCATACCATCAAGCTTAACGTGATTTATATCTCCGTCTATATCTATTTTATTGGTAGAATGAAGTTTATTTAATAAATCCAGAGATACTTTCTGTCCATCTGAATCTATACTAGTACTTGAAATTGGTACTTCTATAATATAACTAGGATTGAAGAAACCAGTTTTTCTGACGACAGTCTTAATCTGAACTGTCTTTTTAGTAGTCCAATGACTATCTGATAACTTGTATAGTTTCTTGATTGCACTAGTAGCTAAGTTCTTGTCTTTAGTCTTATCATAGACGGAGACGAATAATTTTTTAGCTTCAAGTGGTAATTTACTTATATCTGATAAATCCATAGTATTTTAGATATTTAGTAACTAATATATAGAAAGCAATACTAGTATATAAATATTTCGTTTCTAAATAATCTAATTATACAAAACAATAAAATAAAAAGAATTAAAAGAAATTGAATTATTCTTTTTTAGTTGATGCTCTCGAACCAGTCTTGACATCAGCAGAATCTTTCTTCTGTGCTTGTCTTGAAGGATTCAAATCAGAGTTCTTAGGAAGTCTAACACCACCATCAGATTGGGTAGCTACTTGCTGTTCTTTCTGCATCTGTAATGCTTCTTCCTCTAGTTTTATTGCTCTATCGAATAATCCTTCTGGAAGTTCTAATCCTTTAGAATTAAGCCAATCTAGCATCATAACTTTATCAGCACCAGCACCCATTAGTTTCAATGCCATATCTATATTTTCTGTCTCATCTCGTATATCAACAGCATTGTACTTTATCTTAGTCCTTGAATTACCGAATAATACTGGGAATAACTTTAGATTAAGTTCTCTCTCAAGACCGTTCATCAATCTCTTTACACGCTTAGCGAAAGTAAATCTAGCTTGTACATCAGAGTTACTTCTATTACTGTTATCTACAGTTCCAGCTACTATTGGTGGAACTCTAAGTAAAGTAAGTATCTTATTACGGCATTCGTCTAATGTCTGGAAATGATATTGTAATGTGCTAGGGTCTAGTAGCAATCTAGGTTGCATATCCTCTTCACCAGACGTGATAACCCATTTATCCCACTGTATCATAGCTTCCTTGATGTTCTCTATGAAAGCTTTAGTATCAGTCTGTGATAATTTTCTAGCGTGGAAATGTGTCCTGAACTGATTGCTAGTATAACACCAGTCTATATATCTCTGTGTCTTTCTCTTAAGATTAATCCAGAACTTCAATGTCTTAATTTGGCTAGTAGTCCAGAATCCAGTACCTATCTTATCAAGCTGGATATGAATCATCTCTTTAGGAGACCATTTGACTTCTGCTTTAGTTAGTTCAGCAGCAGTAAGCATACTCTCTGAATATACATAACCTAATAACTCTCCTTTATCAGTTAATTTAGGTAATACACATTTACTAGGTTGTATAATCAATTCTATTGGCTTACCAGCTAAACTAGGTACAATCTCTACAAATACATCCTGATGAGGTAACACCGTATTAAGCAAATGCTCGTGGAATCCATCAAAATTAATCTTATCCAGTTTACTCTCTCCTTTCTTTGTCTCTTGTTCATTACCTTCTATCCTATAACCACTAGAAAGTATTGTATCTACTATGTAAGAGTAAAAACCTCTAATCTCTTCGTCTTCTAAGAGAGCTTGTTCTACTTCTTGGTGTTCGTTTGCATTACTTACAGTTCCGTTTGGATGGCTCTGCATCTTATAATAATCTGTACTGATTACCTTACTAGCTTTAGCTATGGTATCTTTACGTCTTTGACTTCCTTCTTTTACCATTTTATTCTCCTAATATACCTAATATAGTATTACTCTA
Organism: uncultured Gammaproteobacteria bacterium; assembly: GCA_964636855.1. GTDB lineage: Bacteria > Patescibacteriota > Patescibacteriia > UBA1558 > S5-K13 > S5-K13. The sequence continues at coordinate 6,170 of CAZWVD010000049.1, forward strand.
TAATCTGATTTTTCTTTCTGTTCTAACCAACTTCTACACGACATAACGAATGAATCCAGCATATCGTCTGTATATCCTTTCATTGGTTTCATATCTCTTGTAAACGATACGAACTCTTGATACAATTCATTATCGTGATAACTTCTGACTTTATCCTGATAACAATTAATCTTGAACTGCCTGTACATTCCTTCTTTCTCTGTTCTGAATGATACTTCATCTATGTTACCTATACCAAATTCGTTCCTAAACCAAGCATAGAAACTAGAACCACCACCTTGATTATCTATATGCCATTTAGTTACATAATAACGTCTATTTATATCCATTATATCGTTCTGCAACGTTGAATCCTGTGATACTGGATAACGCTTATGGAATACTCTAATCATCTGTTTAGTATTGACATCATACCTAGAACCAGTGATTACTGTCCTTGAGTTCTTTGAACCACCGAAATCTATACCTACTTCGATTGGTTCTCTGAATGAATTATAGA
>CAZWVD010000050.1:0-6568 GCA_964636855.1 uncultured Gammaproteobacteria bacterium
ACCGAAGTCTTTGGCGTTGAGAACTTGCCACCAGATAGAATACCCTGCTTTGGCCATTTCATTGAGAACGACGGCAAAGTCGAATCCTCTTTGAGAACTAAGAGCCCCTTTAACGTTTTCCCATATAAAATATTTAGGTTTTTTTTCATTGACCGCCCGCATAAATTCATAGAAAAGGCCGCTTCTAACTCCTCCAAGTCCTGCCCTCTTTCCTGCGATAGAAAGGTCTTGGCAAGGACTACCGCCTGTGAGCAAATCAAAGTCGGGTACTTTAGACCAGTCGATTTTCGTGATGTCTCCATAGTTTTTAACTTTAGGCCATCGGTATTTAAGGACTGATGACGCATGTTTATCAATTTCGCTGAAACCAATAGTGGTGGCTCCAAGTCTTTCTCCAGCGATTGTGAATCCTCCATAACCAGAGAATAAGTCGAATTGTTGCATATTTTTTGTATTATAAACGCCGCATTAGAACGGGCGTGTCCCCAACAGGCTTGAACAGTGGGACTAATATGGTCGGTATCATAAACCTTAAATCTTTGTCCGCTATTCTTATCTCCATCTAAAATTATTTTTGGTTTTTCTGACAATCTACACATACCATTTGACCAATATTATTTTCAATTAATGGAGAAAATGGAGTTGCCTCACATTCTTTTCCGCACTCGTCACAGATAATTTTTTCATTCATATAATTATTTTTGTAAAGCTAAAGAGAAACCTCCATAGCCGCTAAATAAATCAAAGTGTTTCATACTATTCTAAAGCCTTACAGGCTTCTATAAAATTACATTGATTAAGCTTCATATAGAGGGAGATTACGTCACCATGCGCCTGGCATCCAAAGCAATGGAAAGTATTATTATCACTATAAAGTACGAATGAGGGTGTATTTTCGTCATGGTAAGGGCATTTCATCTTATGTCTATTATGACCAGTGGTAATCACATGATATCCAGCATATTTGGCTATCTGCACGATATCAGTCCTCTTTATCTGTTCCAGATCAAAAGATTTACGTCTAGGTAATAAAGGTGAATTCTTAGATACTAAATATCTCAAACGTTTATTTATCCTTTCTATTTCTCCATTACTATAATCGATTAATTCTGGAATAGCATCTTTGATAAAGATAACCTTCATCTTTAACCATAAATTTAATTCTTCGGTTAAATCAATACGTTCTTTATCTTCTAATTCTCTCTTAGTATAATAATGATCCCATTCGTCTACTATTGCCGAAGCGTATAGATAGGCTCGTATAACAAAGTTCCTATCTAAGCCGAATGATTCTGCCAATTTTACTTCTTCTACGAAAGAAAGATTTAACAGATTCCGCTTATCAGTAGAAGGAATAATAATACGCGGTTTATTGGCAAGTTTTGTTATGTATAACCCACCGCCAAAATTATACTCAAAACCGCAATTATCACAAAATTTAAAATAATCGTCTGGATCTTTTACTAGATTCTGCTTATCAGGATATCTAGGGAAATGAGAATAAGCCGGTGCTAGCATATTATAATTTCCTGTCGATTACCCAATATTTATTAACGATTTCTAGCGGCAGACGCAATTTCTCAGCTATCTGTGCTGAATTAAAACCATCAGCTTGCATCGTGCTTATCTTGTTAATAGTACGCCAGTTAGCTCGCTTCTTCTCTCTGGTAATCTTAGGAGAGTATTGCCGTTTTAGTATATCTACGGTTTCTTTTTCCGCTTTAGCTGCATCAGCCGTCGTGTTCTTTTTCGGTATCAGTTTATAATAATGGACTTCTCCATTATCAGTATTATAAGATACGAGAATCTTCTGCTCATCATCGATGTAAAAATTAATCATATATGACTTCTAAATTATTATTCATAGCCACTGCTCGTTCATGTGTAGCTCCTTCTGATTTTCTCCAATTCTTCATCATCACAATAGCATCACACATTCTCAATATCAGCCTATCTGCTTCTAGAATATGCTCATCTGATATATGCCCATCGATAAGAGCCGAATTCATGTGGGGACAGATAACAGCATACCCCATCTTCCAATATTTAAGAGCGACTTTTCTAGCTCTTTCGATATTCTCGTGGATGCCGTTTATTGTCTTTGCCCGGTAAGGACCGGCAATATAAACTAACTTCATATAATTAGTATTGTATTTTAATAAGGCCGTGACAGGACTCGAACCTGTAACCAAAAAGTCACTCTATAGCGCGCGCGGAGTGTTCTGCTCTACCAATTGAGCTACACGGCCAGCAGCTGCCATTAAAAGCAGCTTTATAATATATTATTTCGTGCAAGCTCCGTGATAATTGCTAATAGGCATACCGGCCTCATTCTTCACGAAAGCGAAATCAGACCAGCATTCTCCATCGGCAATGTTATTGGTCTTGAAGACCTGAAGCCAATTCTTCGTTATATCATTGACATCTCTAATGGTGTAAATCTGCCAAGAAGTGGCAGGAATCGGGTCGGCAGGGCGAGCCATACCATAGGCCGCGCTAACCGAGTTAGCAGAGAATGCGACAACAAATAAAGCTATCGCAATCATCAACATTCTTAACTTTTTCATATTTTTATATGTGAACCAGCTCTTAAAGATTGGCTGGATTGTTTTAAATGAAGGGAGATTACTCTCCCTCGTTCCTCTCTTCCGCCTCTGTTTTAAGGTCTTTGATTAGAACTCTTTTAGTCTGACCACTCGCCATAGTTATCTTGACTTCTTTATCAGGATAACAGAAGCGATACTTTGGAAATAGATTAACTCTGAGAGCTAAATCTAATTCACATTCTCTGTGTTCAAAGAACAAACGCATCTTTCCTCCTTCTTTTATTCGATAAACTGACAGCCTATCGTATTAATTACTATAGTCTTCTTCGGTGAGCAATTGACTCTAGCAATGGCGACTTTGAATTTCAGAGAGATATTGATCAGATAATTTTCTATCATCGGCCATTCGGCGCAAGCTCTCAATTCTTCGAACGTCTCTGCTCCCCAGCAAGACGGGAAGAGATAATTGAGGAAATTGATGTCGAGATAAGTCGGACGGTTCAGCATGATGGAATAAGCGAGTTCCTTATCGTCGATATAAGCGATACGGCGTAACTTCTTAGTGACGGTCGTAATTTCAAAGAATTTCTTGAGTTCCTTTACTTCTTCTGGAGTGAATAACTTCAAGACTTCGGAATGGAGATTAGATAAGAAGATATTGTGCTGCCATCTCTGTTCTTTAGTCCATTTAGTGTAGTCAGTACCCGGCCAATTTGGATCTAGATTTAATTTTTTCGTCTTGAAAGTATGCTCTCCATCATAATAGAGATTATTCTCTATGTATTCTTTTTCTAGGCGATCAAATTTGTCAACTAAATCTTGATTGACCATCGGCTCTTTACCAGCCGCTATTAATTTCTTATTTACTAATGTGGCTAATTCCGGCCAGCGTGTCTCCTTCTCGCCCATCGGACCGGAATTACCGGCAACGCGAATAGGCATAGTCCTGATTACCATGTGGATCTCTGTCCGAAGGTGAGGAGATAAGCCAGCTTCTGCTAACCAGCTAGCAGCAAAAGTCTGGCGCGCCGTACAGAATGGATAGTGAGAGAGGTGAAAATCGAGTAATGTACCCTGCGTACCTTCTAACAATATTTGCCTTCTGTTATCATAAGCGTCGTTCAGCATCTGCACAGTATCGACGATATTATATCCTTTAGCTTCCGGTAGATCTTTGAATAAGAGATATTTCTCATCGCGTGCCATCTTACGGACGATAGCCGCCATACAGCCATGTCCAGTCGATCCCATCTTACCATGAAGCTTCATATCCTCTTCCGTCTTATAATCTTCTCTCAGATGAGAGCCGCAACGTTGATCGATAAATAATCTCTCTCTAACATCTAACCCAGTCGCTTCATTGATCATCTTGACTTCTTGAGCTAAGATTTCAGGATCAATGTAAGCACCGGCACCGATAACTAATTTAGCGTTCAAGTTTACCCAGCCGACTGGAATCTGCTGATTGACGTAAGGCTTACCTTCGAAATAAACGGTATGACCGGCATTGATCGCACCGGTACGGACGCAATAATAAGCTTTACGCTCTACTGCTAAATCGGCAGCCACTAAGCCCTTAGATTCCGAACCGTACTGTCCGCCGACTACGATGATAATCGGCTTCAAATGCTCACTGTTGTGATTCGACATAATTTTGGTTTATTAATTAAATCTTATATAAAAATTTTATCACATTGACAAGCTCGTGTCAAGATATATTTCCATTTATTATCCGATAAGCTTCTTCTCGGCCTATCTTCTTCTCTTGAATGAGTTTAACCATCGTTATCTCTTCATTTTCTTTCTCTTCAGTCACATCGCTGATGAACTCCGTCTTTTGCCAGGCTTCAGAGATTAATTCGATGATAGCCGCAAAGTCTTTAGTAGACCGTTCAAATATCTGATTAAGAGCTGACTGATTAGTCAACGTACGTTCTAACAAACAATTACCCATGATACGTGCTACCTGCCCCGGAATGTCAAGCAAGAGATCGAGCAGAGAAGAAGCCTTCTCATACCGCCACGGATTCGGCGTCTTCTTACTCACTATCGCCGTACTAGCTACATCACCGGGCAGATGCCGAGCTTGGCCGAAAGCGAACATCATACGCATATCATTACAAAATTTTATGAGGAGCGCGGCATTAGTCTGTATCCATTGAGCGAATTCGAGTTCTGTAATATGATTACTAGTCTGACATTTCAAAGTTTGGGAAGAACTAAAGATTTCGAACAATCTTTCGTCATTTATCTTCAAAAATTCTTGAACATGACATTGCCCGATAGATCCACCGATTCCTTTGCTAACGAAAATTGGCTTATAAATAGATTGAAATGTATCGAGCAATAAATCCTTTCTATCTTGGATAGTTGTCACCCCAGCATCGAGTAAATGCGTTTTGGCTTTTACTCTAATATCTGGAGCAGAATTGAAGTCTATCATCAATTCATTCAAACGACGATTTAACAATTTATAACTAGATTCTAAACGCTTATTACGGATATTATCCTCTAAATCTGAAGAAGTAAGCCCGACGTGCAGGTTACCGATATTCTTCTTACGGCTTAATTTGCGTACGAATTGTTCTATCCGGTGTTCAGAAGCAATCGGCAGGTTAAAAGCGGCTGGAACGTTGGGAAGCTTATCCTTGACGAGATGCCAATAAGCCATCTCTATCCGTTCCGCTTCCTTTTCCCAGTATTCCTGAGACCAGACTTTTCCCAATTCTGAAAGCGTGTGATTATCCATAATTAGATTACTTTAGCATCTTCATAAATCTCCAGACCTTCGGCTTGGCGGAGTCCGGCTTTGATAGCCGCATTAATCTTCACAGAATCGGGCGAGCAGAAAGATCGGTCTACCATCGCCGGATTGATGACCCGGAAAGTCCAACGCTTCTGCATACCTTTGACTTTGGCGTCCTGATTGAGCTGATCGATCATACTGGATTGCTTGCCGATCACTCTTGATAGATTAATGTCTTCTTTAATCCGGAGCTTATCCTCATTAGCTTCACGCTTGCGGCGAGCTTCTTCATCTATCTTACCGGATTTCTCTTCCGCTTCGCGCTTCGCTCTCTCTTCATCTTCGCGAGCTTTCCTATCCGCTTCGATCTTGGCTAGCTTCTTCTTTTCGATAGCCTCTAGTTTAGCTTTCTCTTCCTGCGCTTTAGCTAAGACTTTGTCATTATACTCTTTGACTTTGGCGTTTACTACCTTCTTCAGATTAGAGAACGGATCGGACAGGGCTTTGGCGAGCGCGTTGATAGATTTGACGTAGTCATTATGCGGCTTCACCATCGCGACGCGCGTATCGTCTATCTCACCTTCATAAAACTGAGCTTCTTTGATAAGGGCTACGCCGTCGTTGACGGATTGCGGATTATTAGCTTCGAACTTGGAGACTTTAAGTTCTAATTCATTAACTATCTTCGAGTATTTAGCTTGGAGAGTAGCCTCTTTATTTGTGCTTAAGCCTACTGGCAGACTTGACGCGGCTATGATTAGTTTTTTTGGTTTTAGCATATTCGTATTGTTTAGCTTTATAAAGAGTATTCTTCACGCGGCGATGAGCGTATTCGCAAGGAATACAGCGTTTAATCTGTTTCAGATTTTGCGCCCTTACTGGACGCAACCTGCCGCAAGCGATACATTTGATATAAAGCTTATTATTAGATTTAATTGATTTAGGCTTTCGAAGCTTCTTCATGGTTAGTACTTCCGAATCCGGTTTCTCCTCTTTCCGTATCCGGCAAATTATTGACCTCGATGATACGAGGCGTTACTGAATTAAATATTACCATCTGTGCTAATCTCGAACCTTTCGGCACGATAACGTCTTCACCAGTACGATTCCAGACGCAAGCGAATAATTCGCCCGTATAACCGTTATCGATCACACCGGGAACTACTTCCAGACCGAGCTTACGCGGCGTACTCGATCGGTTGATTATCATACCCCAAGTACCGACTGGCAATTTTATTCTACAACCAGTAGGAACATCAACAGGATAAGCCGTATT
>CAZWVD010000051.1:0-4164 GCA_964636855.1 uncultured Gammaproteobacteria bacterium
GATTGAACAACGCGGAAGGGACGAAATTTATACCTGCCATTATTGCGGATACCAGAAATGGTATCGGGTGGGATGACATGAGCAGTATGCCGTGGTTCCGCTGTTATTCAGAGATGCGCACCGATATGAAATTCATGCGCATTGCCAGAGATACCGGTCTAAGCTTCCTAGAGGTGATAGGCGCATGGACAATTTTGTTGTGCATCGCGAACGAATCACCGGATCGAGGGGCGTTACTTGTAACGGAAAAAAACCGTTACTGTAACGGAGATGTAACGGACGCATTTGTTACATCTCCAGAAAAAACAGAAATTTTATTGAATGCGTTCATCGAAATGGACTTGATTCGGGTTGAGAATGAAACCTATTATATTGTCAGTTGGGACAAAAGACAGCGTAGAAGTGACAATAGTAATGAAAGAGTCAAGCGTCACCGAGAAAAGATCGAAAATAGTGGTGGTGGTGCATGTAACGGATTTGTAACGTTACCCTCTACCTCTACCTCTAGATCTTTAATCTCTTCTCTTTTTAATACGTATGAACGCGAAATTGGAGCGCTTACGCCGACCATATCACAGGAATTGGAAGATGCCGAGAAGGAATTTACCGCTGAATGGATAATCGCGGCAATCCAGGAAGCAGCCAGAAATAATAAGCGCAACTGGAAATATGTTTTGGCAATCCTTAATCGGTGGAAGATAGACGGGTTCCAAAGCAATAAGAAATCGAAACCAAACGAAGATGATCCAGGCGCGATATTGCGCGCTAGAGGATACACGCCAGCATGAATAACCAACTGTTCAACCCAGAAGCAGAGAACGCCGTTATCGGGTATGTGATCGTCAACCCCGAAGAACTAAACAAGCTGGGGCTTGAGTCGGGCATGTTTTATCTTGCGCGCAATCGGATACTGTATGACGTGATCGGGCGCATGACAGCGGCTGGCAAGATACCAGACACGATCAGCCTGGTTGACGAGTTGGACCGGATCGGAAAGCTGAACGAATGCGGCGGTCCCGCCAATATTGCGATCCTGATGAACTCATATTCGTACCGGCATGAGGCAGAACAAGCCGCTGAACTTGTCAAGGAACTGGCGCAGAGACGATCCATGATACAAATCGCCTCCGACATTGCCAAAGCAGCCCATAACCGAGATGAGAAATTAGACACAGGCACGTTCATCGACCGCCTGTCCAGGGTAGCCGACCTGAGTATGGGGGCTGTGCATTGGGGGAAATGGTTAAGCGATCTATATGATGACATTGAGGAACGCGCTAAAAACCCGTCCGATGTTTGGGGGATCAAGACAGGTTTCTCGCGGTTCGACAAAGTGACCGGCGGGCTTCAGATGGGGGAATCATTCATCTTGAGCGGAAAACCAGGCATGGGAAAATCCATGCTTGCGATGCAAATGGCCGAACAGATGGCAAGCAATCACGCCGGGGCTTTGTACTCGATCGAGATGACCGGTATCAGCGTTGCGCGCAGGATCGTGAGTGCCAGGTCAAAGATTAAGGCAAGCGCGATGAAAAGCGGCAGGTTGAATGACAACGATTGGCCTGTGTTATTGGGCGCAATCGAAAGGCTGAATAAATTGCCGGTATACATGAGCGACGCATCCAACTGGACAACAACCGCATTGCGGGCTGACCTTGCCAGGCTGAAAGCTGAACATAATATCAAATGGTTTGTGTTCGACTACATGCTATTGGCAGGCGATGCGCCCAGCCTGGATCGCAATGAACGCACCGAAATGATCAGCCGCAATATGAAACTGATTTGCCGAAATCTTGACCTGGCCGGGCTGATCGTTCACAGCATGAACAAAGCGGGAATTGATTCAACCACCCCGGACATGGCAAACCTGAGCGGATCGGGACAGGTATCCTACGACGCGGACATCATAGCCTTTCTCAATCCCTTTATGGCTGTGACTGTAAGCGATGGGTTTATACCAGCCAACGATCAGGCGAATATGCGAACGCTGCTATTCGCAAAGGGACGGGAACTGGAAGACCCAGCCCGCTATCTGCATCTGGTAAAGCTTAAGGAATATCCCGTATTTGGCGATTATTTACCGGAAAGGAATTGACATGGCAAAAGGACATCAAGGCCCGTTCAGGATTGTGAAATGCAGTTATCCTGGCTGCACGGAGAACGTCGGAACCAGAAGTTACCGCACGGATAACCTGCTGTGCAAGGCGCACAAGGTTATCCGAATACAGGAGCGCGAGCGGATCAGGAACATCAATCGCAGGACTGGCAGACCCCCGGGCAGACCGCCAGCCGATCCATTCAAACAGCCGGAAGAAAAACTGTTTATCTGTCCGAATTGCGGGCAATACTTCACGGGCAAAAACAAGACCTATTGTTCCGTGAGGTGCCAGGTCGAGATGCAATATTCGGCTTACATGGCTAAACCGATGGGTTATGCCATTGCTGAACCCGGTAAATTTTGGAGCCAAGAATAGAAAGAAGGGAAAAATGAACGCGATCAGGAAATGCTATCAGTTGTTCGTCAAGATGTACGGCGGGCTGTTGATCTCGCTGCTGGTTGGATGCACCGCCGCACCAATGGCGGACGGGCAGGTGCTGGAATTGGGCGCCGGGGCAACTGCCAGGGGATTGCAGCTTGCGCTTTCGGGTGCGCCAAACACGCACATTATCACGGACGGCAAATTGATCTTCGCGCTCTGGCCGCAAGGCGGGGAACTTTGGGGCGGGGCGTGCATCAACTGCGCCGCTAAAGACCCGGTGGGGCAATTCCGGTATCTCACAGGCGGGCGCGGGATGGCAATGACAGCCCGTACCGCAAGCGAAATGGTGAGATACCTGATCGAAGATCACGGCTGGGCAAGCATCCCGGCATCAGCGGCGATGAAGATGCAGCCCTACGCGGCGATCTTTGCAAGGGTGAGCGCAGGGATCACGTCATTTGCGGGCTTCATGTGGGTTCCGGCGAATATCGGACTGCCTGAGGATGTAAGGCTATGACAGTTGACAACTGGCACGGTTTATACCGTAAGGGCTGGAGGGATGAGCTTATCCCCCAGGCGTTTAGCCATCCGGCGAAATACAGCTTCGGGCTAATCGAACACATCTACCAGCACATGGCAGATGAGGGCTGGATCGAGCCTGGGAGCGTGATTGTTGATCCGTTCGGCGGCATTGCGGGCGGAGCGTTTCACGCGATGAAACACGGCTGCGCATGGGTTGGGGTCGAATTGGAAGCCCGTTTTGTTACCCTGGGCAATCAAAATATTGACCTATGGAATAACCGCTATGCACCGCATTTCCCAGGCTGGGGGACGGCAAGGCTGATCCAGGGCGACAGCCGGAAGCTGCTGGAAGTGGTGAGCGCGGCGGGGGGAGTGGTCAGCAGCCCGCCATTTGAGGATAGGTCTCCGCACAATGGCGGCAAGGCTGATTTTATCAACGCGAAAAGATTATTTGGAGATTATGGTAACACCGAAGGCAACCTGGGCAACATGCGCGGGACAGCGGATAGCTTGCAAGCTTCGGTCAGCAGCCCTCCTTATGCGGATGGATGCGCGCATACGGGTGGGGATGATCCAAAGCCCGAATATGTTGAAGGCGGGGAAATTCACTTGCCTGGTATTCATGGCATGGTCAGCAGTCCGCCTTATGCAGAAAGTTTAGGCGATGGTAAGAGTGGTATTGATTGGAGCAAACAAGTTGATCGAGACACAGAACACCCGCACGGATGGGCAGGCGAGAATTACGGAACCACCCCCGGGCAGTTAGGTGGCGCTGACGATTTTTGGCTTGCTGCCCGCCAGATCGTTGACCAGGTGTACGCCGCGCTTACGCCTGGCGGTCATGCGGTCTGGGTGGTCAAGCACTTTGTCAAGAACAAACAGCGGATTGACTTCCCCGGCCAATGGCGGCAGCTCTGCGAGGCGGCGGGCTTTGTGACCGTCCACGAACACCGCGCCTGGCTGGTCGAGGATAAAGGGACACAGTTTACGCTAGATGGTAACCACCATAGCCGCAAGGTCGAGCGGAAAAGTTTCTTCCGCCGGTTGGTTGAGAATAAGGGCAGTCCGCGAATTGACTGGGAAACTGTATATTGCATGGAGAAACGTCCATGAGATATTACTGGCGAGTGCGCACCAGATTACCGGAGCGGTATCTTCAGCC
>CAZWVD010000051.1:4264-6384 GCA_964636855.1 uncultured Gammaproteobacteria bacterium
CCATGAGATATTACTGGCGAGTGCGCACCAGATTACCGGAGCGGTATCTTCAGCCCTGTGAGGTTCTAATCCGGGGCGGGATGAATAGCTGTCTGGTCAGGTTTACAGATGGTTACCTGGTGATAACAAGCCGGAATTATATTCGCAAGAGAAAGGCGGAATAATGAGCGAAAGAATCTACGAAATAGGTAATAAATCTATCAAATTTAGCGAGATAGATGAATTTAGCGGTTGCTTATGCACCTTTCCGCATGACGACCATGAAAAATTAGATATAGATCGTGTTGTATCCCTGGTTTTATTCGGCGCTGCGGTACGCTTGATCCACGCGGGCGAATATGCCTACCAAGAAACAATAGTTATTCCAGATGATCTTCCAGGTTGGATTATCAAGGGCGTCTATGAGGCGAGAGAGAAAGCAGAAAAGCTTGAAGCTTTGCAACTAGAAAGCCAAAAGCTATGTGATGAGATCAACAGGCTGACTGACTATTTGGAAAAAACCTACCATATAGTGGAAGAGGAATGCGGAATAGATGATTGACACAGCCAAAAAAACATTTCTGATTTGTCCTGTGCGTGGACATAGAATTGATGAGATACAAAATATTGTAGATCAATTAACGTTAGAAGGCTGGAATGTTTATTATCCGCCACGAGATACAAATCAGGTAGATGATACAGGATTGAGAATTTGTTCAGATAATAGATTAGCTATGTCAAAAGCCGATGTTGTGCATTTTGTATGGGACGGTATCAGTCAAGGATGTTTGTTTGATCTGGGAATGGCTTTTGCAATGCAAAAAAAGATTATTGTAATTAGCGTTCCTGACTTGACCGATGGAAAATCATTCCAAAATATGGTAACAGAATGGGCTGGACAAACGGATTAGCTGAGTGGATTGAAGGCGATACGGCATTTATAAGTGTTACATTTTCGTGGCGATTAGCGGATGCCTTTCAGCGCGCGGTATGGTATGGGATTAATGGTTATCGTGTTCGCGCTGGCGGTCCTGCGGTATGGGTGCGCCAGAAATGGATGGCTGATGTGTCAGAGATCGGTGGCGAAGTGGATGCGCTTATTCATCATAATCCAAAAGCGACTATTGCCAGTAGAGGATGTCCTGTTGGTTGCCATTTCTGTATTGTCCCGCGAATGGAAGGTAAGACCTTTACCTTATTACCAAACTTCATACCGCGCCCGATTCTATGCGATAACAATTTGAGCGCATTGCCCGTTGATTATCAGAATTACATCATAGATAAGTACATCAAGACAAATACCCCATTGCTGGACGCAAACAGCGGATTTGAACCAATGACATTTGACGAGGATTGTTACCACCGCTGGAAGGCTATCAACCGCGGTCCGTGGAGATATGCTTACGATGAGGAAAAGGAAGGTAATGATGTAAAGCGTGTATTCGATATTCTACGTGATGAGCCACCCAAAAAAAAGCGCGTCTATGTGCTGATCGGAAATGAACCAATTGAGTCGTGTTACCGCCGGATCATACAGGTAATCGAATGGGGTGGGGAACCGCACGTACAACCGCTTATGGCATTAAATACGCTAGTCAAACGCCCAATGGTTCGTTATGACTGGACAGAGGAAAAGCTAAAAGCATTAGCTAGATGGACTAATCGCTGGATATGGAGATCAGTACCATTTCATGAATATAAGCCGGGCGGGTGGGCAATAGCCGGGCATTAATAGAGAAAGGCGGAATAGATGATTGACACAAAGAAGATGCGAGAAGCAGTACAAGATAAGAATTACCGAAACATCTGGCTGGACGGAAGCACGCATTGGGAGGGATGCGAATACGTACATTATCCCTGTGCAGTGCTGGCGTTATGCGATGAAGTTGAGAAATTGCGGGCAGAAGTCGCTACATTTCGGGAGTTATATTGCACCGCAGATGACAAAATGCCGCCTGGCAATATCACGGATGGGTTTGGTCATTGGTGGAGATCAACTTGCCGCAAATGCGGGGCTGATATGGTCATCGTGCGTCCAGGATACGCACGGTGTTCAGAAGAGTGTTATTTGAGAGATGAAGAACGAAAGGAGACTGAAGAATGACTGACAAACGCGAACTTCTTGCAGATTACGCCCATGC
>CAZWVD010000052.1:0-6381 GCA_964636855.1 uncultured Gammaproteobacteria bacterium
TTTTTGACCTTGAGCCAATAGATCGCATCTTTGAGCTTTTGCTCTCTGATACACTCGTTGTATTTGAGTATTGCTGCAAGGTACTTAATAGAAGCGGGATTGCCTATCGTAGTGCGTGTCTTTGGAGCATCCATTCTCAATGCAACATTCAGCCAATGCTTTGCCTTCTCATGCTCATTCATCAAGCTATATGTTTTGGATAGCTTGAGGACTACAGAGATGTGATTTGGATACTGATCGAGCGCTTTGAGCATACAATCAACTGCATCCTGGTACTTCTCGTCCTTTATATATGTATCTGCCTTGTATTCTAGCGCATTAGCTCGCTCTTCTGACCAACCTGACATAACCAGATATTTATCAATCAACTCATGTATTTCGGGGTGTTTCTTCGGATCATTCATGTCAAAGTATGTTTTTGCAAGATAAAAGAGTGTCCGTGGGTCTTTGCCCTTCTCATCTTCTATCTGTAGTTTCAATATCATGGCATTTCGCTCACCCGTATCAAGCTGTCTGTCTTGTGTCGTGAGATGCGCCCAAGCAAGTGTTTGACCTTTCTTTCGATCAAACTCATATAGCGTATGAGTAGGTTTGTACGCATCATCCTTTGGCACTGCTACCTCGTGCAGTCTCGATACCCATTTGAATACCTTTGGTCTGAGTAGTCTTTCTCGTAGGTGGTCAATAACTACACTAGACTCGTTAAACTCATTCTTTTCATCCAATGCTACTGAGTACCAATAGGTGAAAAATACCGTATCCATCTTCATTTTCAACGCTTCTTTTGCGACAGCTCTGAGCTCATTTTGTGTAGTTAGAATGTCATCTACATCAGCCCATAGATACCAGTCGTACCCTTCCTGTTTATCGGCAAGATCAAAAGTTACATTTCGTGCAGCAGCAAAGTTAGCAAACTTCCCTTCGTGATAGATTTGAGGGTGTGACTCCGGGGTAGTTACTACATACGTTGCTTTGTATTCTGTAAGGAGTTTTTCAAGTAGTTTATGTTCACCTGTTCCAGTTATTGCTGCACACAGTCCGTCAACTTGCGGCATGAATGATGAAAGCATCCGTTCGGCCATTTCTATCTCTGTGTCGTCTTTGAATATAGCAGTGAGCAGTATTTTCATAACTTTGCATTTGAACTCTTTAATTGAGGAAATCTTTTGGAAAACTCCCTTACAAACTTCTTATCCCATATCTGATAGGGAAAAAATGCGGACAGCATCTGGTAGAGTTTTTGAGGGACTTCCATCTGTGCTTGGATCTGAGCCCCACCTTTTTCTTTAGATACACCATTTTGTACTGATATGGCACGGATAATACTCATGTGCTTTTCAAACTCGTTTGCGTGTTCTGTGTAGAGTGTTTTCCAGCCTTTATATAGAAACTCGGCTACTTTCCAATCATTTTCTGACTGTATTGTCTTGTTTGTCTTGAGTGCGCTTGCCATTGCGACTGCTGCATCCACAAATCCAACTAACTCCTTCTCGAAAGGTACGTAATCTAGAGCTGGATCGAGTGTAGTATCCATCTATAGGGCAACCTATCGGAAGATATTTCATTGTCAAGATATAAAAAAATCCCCCCGGTAAAGGGGGGAAATTCACTGTTTGGATATTAGCCAAGCAGAGCATAGCCCGTGCGGACCACGCTGGCTCTTTCAGCCTGTGACTCGAGACACATTTCAGTCACATATTGACCGAATGTAAAGTCTCCAGTTGTTGCGAGCTCATTATAAGCTGGCTCTCGTCCTTGTAGGAAGGCCATCTTAAAGAACTCTTCACGGATTGCGATCACGTGAGTTGATCCACCAGCATTGCGGACGTCCTTGTGAGGAACGATCTTGACAACACCCGATGAAGACTCATAGATAGCAACGTTATTCACGATCAGGTCTTTCTCATTAGTATAACGAGTAACACCAGTCGTAAATCCTGCGATCTTTCGCTTAATGCCCATAGGACAGAGTATGGTGTCAGCTACAAAGCCATCACCGACTGCATCCCAAGAGTTTTGAAGAATATCTTCAAGCTCTGTGGTAGACATCGAGGTACCAGATAGACGAGCAGTAAGGTTGGTGGAAATAACTCCAACAAGTCCTGCGGTTGTTCTGGCGGTTCCGGATGCTCCAGAGGCTTTCGCACCGTTAATCAAAATCCATTCCATAGCAGCTTTCATTTGGATGAGTTTGACTTTCTTCTCATCGTCAAGAGCGCTACCATTGACTGCGCGGCGAATAGCTTGCTCAGTTCCAGATACCTTCACACCCAATTGAACAATAGCTGTGAAGTTATTGCTTCGGGTAGGAGCTGATCCGACTGGTTCGGCTGCTGGGTTTCCCTCAGCAACTGACTGGTCAGAAGTGTATCGTGAAATGTTTCGGACAGGCCATTCATGTACTGTGTTGTACGCAGTACTTTTGCCTAGTTTGGTGACCAAGTAGTTTGAAGCTGCTGGTGATACGTCACGAATGACGCCAAGCAGATCTTCACGACGACTTGAATCATCGTATGTATAAAGTGCCATAATAAAAAATGTTAAATGTTAAATACCAAGACGCTTTAGTCTTTCGCCTAGTGCGTCTCCGTCTCCTTCTCGGGTTCGACGTCTTAAATCATCGAGTTCTGCGCCTGAAATCCTTTGACCTGCCTTCCCTACAGATAGAGGGGCTTGATTCTTTATGGCTTGTTTCTTTGCTGGGTCCTCTGGTGTCTCTTGTGGAGTCTCCTTTGGTTTCTCAACAACGAATTTCTTCATCTCGGCTGCAACTTGTGCGAGAGGCTGTTTTTTGCCCTCGTACATATTGCGCAAGATGCGATCTCTAACAAGCTCGAAAAGCTGGGGATTGAACTTCTCCCTGTTTTTCGGATCAAGCTCTGGGTGGGATTGGTGAGCCTCTTGGACTTCACGCATTTCCTCCATTTGAGAAAAGCGCTCATTTACCTTGGCTTCGACTGATTGGACTGCTTTTTGAGCAAACTGTTCAGCCTGTATCGCTCTTTGTTGCGCTTCTTGGAGCGTTCGGTTCAGACCTGCAACGTCAACGTTTCCTTGGTCATCGACAAAGGATCGTTGAATCGTGTCTACCTGTTGAGGACTGAGATTGGTGAATTGACGTGGGTCAACCTGTGGTACCGGAGCTACCTCTGGTACTCTTGGGCGAAACGCCGAATACACACTCTCTCCGTATTGAGACACTGGCTCGGGCTCTGGGGCTTTTGGAGGTGTTACCACTTCCTTGGCCTTGAGAGCTTCTTCCTTTTCCCTCAACTTGGCCTTGAGTTTCTCGAACTGTTCGCGCGTTCTCTCGGACGCGTTTTCAGGTAAACTCAACTCTTCCTCTGGCGCTGTGTCAGCTACCGGAGTACTGTCTGATGTTTGTTCTGTACTAGGCATTGGTACTGGCTGTTCAACCTCAGCCGATTTAATCAGAGTTTCCTCTGTTGTTGTGCCCTTGGACTGATCCTGGTCCATATAAAAAAGTTTGTTGCTCAATTTGTATCAGGCGAGCATCACCTGTGATCTGGTGCTAACCTATGGGATAGGGCGGGGGGTTATCAAGTAGCAGAGGGAGGAAGCGGAATACGACCATTATCGACCCATCCGGCGGTACATTTTCGACACCGAAACTCTCTGGGATTTGGTCTATAATAGTCGTGTTGACACCGTGGAGGCGCGGAGGTAGTAAAGGTCTCTGCTCCAAATCGTTTTATGTTATCTTCGTGCCACGATAGAGGAAGCTCTACCTTTGGCTTGTCCTGTACTTCTGGTGTTGGATCAAACTGCTGGGTCATGTTTAGTAGATAATTTCTGCTTAATGTTATCGATAACCGCTTGTTGTTGAGCCATTTCAAAAAGCAATTCTTCGAGTAGCTTTGTTTTACCTACAGAAAAGATATATGCAGGCATCATCTTCTCAAAGGTCACATCAACAAGTCCCTTTGGACTACTCGTATCAATTGTCGGGTAATCTTTAGAACTGAGGCGTGACAGCATTGCTAATACCAGCGCCCATCCCTTGTGGGTTTGTAGATCCAACAAAAGGTTGGCTTGTTCCAGCAGCTCCCTGTCCTGGGGGGAGAGCTCCGGTGGTTGGTTGTGGTTGGGCGGTTGTATCATACTTCTCAAATTGGGATTCAGCGTCTCTAAAGCCTGCGTCTTCGAGCGTTGAAACTAATAATTCTTTGATAGGCATTTTATAACCTTGCTCCTTGAGCATTGCAACCGTATTTGGATCGAATGCAAGCTGCATCGCCTTCTCACGTGCAGCCTTCTGCATGAGTGATGCACCAGCCGCCATTGATGACACATCTGGGATGTAATCAAACTCACCATCCATATCTGCTCTGGTCATGTATAGGTCTGCTTCATCACCTTGATCTGATACTGATAGTTTTGACTTGATCTCAAACTTTGCGGGATCTTTCTCTTTTGGATTCATAATGATTGGATGTACAGGTACAGAAACATCTGCCACGATTGACCTGAGCTGGGCATCGCTAACCTGGCTACCTGCATCGAGCAGAGTTTGAGCTATCTGCTTCATTGCATAGTCTGGTATATCCTGTTGGTCAAGCAACATTTGCTTGTAGTAGCCAACATTGTCTTTGCCAAGGATCTTTACAACTTGCCACTCTTTAGATTTATCATCAAATAAGAATTGCTTGTTATTTGCTAGCCACATCATCATTACATCCTTCAAAAACTCGGTCAGATATAGTTGATTGTATTGATCTCTGTTATTCTGTTGCTTTTCAAGTGAGGCAACTTCTGTTGCGGTTTTAGTGTCATATCGTCCGGTTCCACCATTGGAAACGCCAAGCGATGAATCACCCATTGCGGTATTGAAAGCTGAAAGCAAGGAGGGATAGACAACCTGGAAGTTTGATAGGGCCTGACCACTAAATGCCATCTCTTGTACGAGATTTGGATTTTGCATGATCCACTTAGCAGAAGGACCATACACTATCGTATCAATTCTTACGCCTGTTGATGCAATTTTAAGAGGAGGACGCATTGATATGTTTACCTCATCAATGGTTGCACACAAGAAAGCATTAAGCGCTCTTTGGATTGGTAGGACGCTCTCTACTTCTGATTCTCCATATATATCATCACCAAGTGGATAGTATCTGAGCATAGATACGGGGATTTTTCCGTGCTTAAATGGATTTTCTGAATCCTCAAGAAGTAATGATATTTTAGGAATAAATACTCGCTTGTAGTCTCGAGCCCATTCCGTTACCACTTCAAAGACTGGATCATCGGGATCATCAATTTCACCGACTCTGTTCTCTACACTCTTGTTCATCTTGACCTTAGATACTCGCACTGAATCTTGTTTTTGTGAATCTAAATCACCCTTTTTGATAGCTGTCTTTATCTTTGATACATCGTAGCCTCTATCCTCAAGCTGTTCTACGTTTGCCCATTCACGTATCTGACACCATTCCGCGTTCATAGGATGCGTAGCTGATCCATCCCACCATATATCGCGCTGATCCATAACTTTCATTTCGTTGGTTGATCGTTCAGTGTCCCAATATGTCAGAGCAAAAGCAGCACCAAAAAGACGACACGTTTGATCGAGAGCTGCTACTTTTTCGATCATGGATCCGCCTGTCGTGGCGTTGTCCCATTGAAAATCAAGGAGTGCATTGTTGATTCGTGCTTTGATTACGTCTCCACCCTCACGAGGCACAAGACGACCACGGAGCTTTGCATTGAGTAGTCGTGCAGTTTTCTCAAGTATGACTGTTCTAATGCGTGGATCTGTGACAACAGATAGATAGGGCCAATTAGATGGAAGCCGACCCATATACGCATCAATAATGTCATTGAATCCATTTTTGCGCGTCATGCGTGTATCAATCTCGTTGGTTCCAAGCGAGTAGTGATAGGAAAGTCGTGTCACTACTTCATCAGGAGTTAGTTTTGCCATATAAAGTCAACCTATCGGATGAAGATTAGGGTTCGCAACGTCTGCGTTTCAAAAGTTCCCTACACCCATTGTGCTTACACGTAGCACATACATTGAGCCATCCCACCCCTTCAAGGTTGTATTTAGACGCACCCAAAGCAAGTGGTTGATCTTTAGAGCATGATTGACATACCCACACATCGGGCAATACCTCATGCTGTGAGCCAAAAGCAGACTCTCTCGCTCCTCCCCATTTCGTCCAAAAGCCCGTCATCCCTTTGTATGATATTTTCTTTTTCTCAATCTTGACGGTGGTGATGCTATATTCTCCACTGATCTGCATGGGATTTATTCTGAAAAGTAATATATGAGCTATCAAACGATGAGACTTCTGGACTGCATCTCTGGTAGAGTTGCCATGCAATAGCAAGTGACATGACCAGATCGTCATGAGAATT
>CAZWVD010000053.1:0-6340 GCA_964636855.1 uncultured Gammaproteobacteria bacterium
ATGAAAATGATAAATGTTTTAATAGATGATTATTCTACTTATCTCATATCAGAATATCCAGACTACAAACAGCGTCAAGAAGATTTGGATCAATTAGCCTTGTTTTCAAATAATTACACAAGCCTCGAAGAGTTTTTATCAGAAATAAGTCTGCAAGAAAGTTTTACTCTAAAAAGTAGTAAAGAGAATCGTGGAAACTGTCTGGTTTTAAGTACGGTGCACCAGGCAAAAGGACTTGAATGGAGCACTGTTTTTGTAATGAATTTAATAGGTGATGCTTTTCCGCATGTATTTGCTACAACGGTAGAGGAAGTTGAAGAGGAAAGGCGACTTTTTTACGTCGCGATAACTCGTGCAAAAAAATATCTTATTCTTACTTATCCACTGTCTATTTTTAAATATGATGGATTCAAGGATGCGGAGGTCTCAGAGTTTATATCAGGAGTAGATCAGAGTCTGATAGAAGCAAATTATTTAGCAAGAAGTATGGGATTTTTTTCTTCTTCAAAAGAAGATAGTATTTCTTATCAAATTGAAGAGGATGAAGCAACGGAGCGAGAATATTTGCCAAAAATAAATTATTAGATATATACCAACCCAGGGTTAGTAAGCTAACTCTGGGTTGGAGTGTTTTTAAATTAAAAAAATCTCCAACTCAAATGATGGGGATTTTTGGTTTGATTTATTGTTCTTATTCCAAATTTTGTACTATTCCTTTACCCTTGCCTAGATTATCATATTTTAGATTGGTATCAAGATTTTCTATTGTGCTAGAGGTATTTTTTTCGCAAGTTATGTCACTAGATGAAATGCTTATATTATCAGTGAGTAATAATATTTTTCCTATATTATTTTGAGTTGGTGTGAGGGATATTTCAAATTTTGCTTCTTCTATTTCATTTTTTGTTAGATTAGTTATTTCCCAAATCATAGATCTATTTGTTGAAAGAAAATATAGATTGCCGTTAGTTATTCCTTTTTTGCCGCTAAATTTTATATTATAAGGCAGTCTTGTTTCTATTTTGATATTTTCTTGTAAGTTCTCTTTGTTGGTGATTTTTAGAAATATCCAATAATTTGTAGGGATAGAAACAATTGGAGGAATTGGCCCTATTCCTATTTGATCACCAAAGCTATTATAATAATAAGCGCTTGCCTTTATTTCTGGAAGAGTACAAATTTTTTCTTGTATCGGTTTTAATTCTGGCTCCTTTTCTTTGTTTTGTATTGTTGAGATTGTATTTAGAATAAGAGGCTTTATGTCTAATTTTTTGATGTAATTGTAGGAATAAAAAAACAAAACAATGGTAAGTGCAATTAGAAATATTGAATCAGTAATTATTCTTACCTTTTTGGACCTTCCAAGTACTTTGAATTGTTTTGTGAATATATTAGCCATATCTTCATTATAGATAATAATTGTAAAAAATAAAAATTTTATTTATTTGCAGATATTAGGATTTCTTTTTGATTTTCATCTGTGATGTTTATTGAAATATTGAACCCACCTTTAAAACTTTTTTCATAAGCAAAAAATTGACTTAGTAATTTACCACCTCCAGTAAATGTTTTGATGTGACTACCACCACTTGAGGCTGGGGCTGTAATTATTTCATAGTTTCCATCATTGTTTATATCGGAGGTATTTATATTTACTCCACCTTTAAAACTTTTTTCATAAGCAAAAAAGCTAGACAATAGATTTCCGTGAGTATCAAAAATTTTTACAATTGGTTCTAGACCCATTCCAAAAGAGGCTATTATTTCATTTTTTCCGTCATTATTAACATCAGATACAGAAACTTTTACGCCATGTCTCGTATTTTTATCATGTGCAAAAAATTGATTTATCAATTTGCCGTGATAATCGAATATTCTTATATGAGATCCCCCCGAGTTTGCACCTGTAATTATTTCATTTTTGCCATCGTTGTTTATATCATGTACAACAAAGTTTACTCCACCCTTAAAACTTTTGTCGTATGGATAAAAAGAGCTTATTGTTTCTTTGTATTTGTTGTATATATTTATAATCGATCCCTCAGAGCTTATTGTTTCTATTTTTCCATCATTATCAATGTCGGTTAAAAGAATTTTTGTATTTAGTGTGAAATTGCTTTTTAGAGCAAAGAATCCATTTCTAGTTTGAGAACCCGAGAAATCAAATATTCTATAAAAATCCCCATTGTTAAATACAGAGTTTTGTATTTCCTGATTTGCTTTGAGAAGAATAATGCCATCATTTGCCGCAAGGTTCAAATAGTTTACTTTTGTCCCATCATTTACCTTGGTGTCTTGCGCCCCTTTGATTTTTTCAAAAGTTTCTTGTTCAAATATATATATCTGATTTTCTTTAGATGAGTTTACGAAAGATGTTGCATTTTCAAAATCTCTTCTCCATAATCCTAGGTCTATTTTTGATGTATTCGTTTTTAGATTAATCGGATTAGATATTGGGCTTCCAATTTTAGTATTGTATTCATCATACCAGTATAATTGTGCATGATCCATGTCGCCATAGTCAAATGCAAAGTATCCATTTCCCAGAAGGGCACTTGTAAGTCCATATCGCATTTTTTTATAATCATTTTTATTTCCAGTATTTCCAGTATTTGAGTTTATAATAGCTGTATTGGGGGTAAATATATTTTGTGTAAGATAAAGAGGCATTATATTTTTCCAAGACTTGGTTTGAAAATTTTCTACCATGGTTCCATTTGTGTAGTAGAGGACATCCTTATCTTCTATAGAATTTCCCATAATAATAAAGTTGTTGTCGCTAAGAATTCTTGTGGATGAAATAATTTTTAATATTCCTGATTTCCACAGAGAATCAATAAATGTTTTATCATCTAGATCATAATCATTATCTATGTCTATATTTCCATTATTAAACCATGAAATGTTGCCCCATAGATTATCATAGAAAATCCCATCCCATAATCCAGATGAGTATATTTTATCTTTAACAAATTTTGGTAAGATTTCATTCCAAGTTCCGGAAACATTTAAAAGACTTGAATTTGGCCAAAAGCTTAATTTATCCCCACTCGTATTTTTTAAATAGTTTGAGTCATTAATTTCTGATAATAATTCACATCTTAATTTTATATCATTACTATCACAGGAATTTCTTATTTCTTGGGTTGTTATGTAGGCAAGAATTTTGATGTCAGGATTGAGTTCGCGAATTTTTTTTATTTTTTGAGGATTATTAACTTGATTTTCCATATCTAACACTAATAAGTCCCATTTTGAAAGCTCTATTACTTCACTATCAGATATAGACCATTTTAAAAAGTAGTTTGCAATAAGGGGTGTGTTTGTTTGTGCCTTACAAATATGACTATATGGATTTATTAAAAAGAATAGCAAAAATATACCAAGGACTTGATGTTTGTGTAACTTAATTTTTGGCTTGTATTTGGTAATTTCCATAGTCTTATATTAACATATAATATTACACAATATAATGGATTTTGTCAACTGTTCGTAATGTCTCAATAGCTTGGCAACGCTTTAAGTGTAATAATTAAGTATATATAACTATTAATCATTTTATGGCTGCATCATGATATATTTGACTAGTTTATAAATACGGTGTATATTTATATGTATAGTCCCATATTTATATAAATTAAATATATGAATGAAAAAAAATGTGTTTCAACTTGTAAAACAAGAGAAGATAAGTTTAAATGTCTTGCAACTTGTCGTACAAATGAGATACTTAAAAAGATAAAGACTCTTTCAAACTGTGCAAATAGAAGTGCCTATTCATATAATAGGGAACAAATTGATAAAATATTTTTTTCAATTGAAAAGGCCCTTACAAATGCAAAAGCACAATTTTATTTCCCAGAAGAAAAGGGTGATAAGTTTGAATTGTAATTTTATAATTTATAATTAATATTAGTTTTTGACATCAGATTGTCTGATTGCTGAAAGCTAATAGCTGCCTGCCTGCCGGTAGGCAAGAAAGCTAATAAAATGACAGAAATATTAAAAGACACAAATTTTGATGAAACATTAAAAAACAACAAGTATGTACTTGTAGATTTCTTTGCGCAGTGGTGTGGGCCATGTAAAATGTTGGCTCCCATTATGGATGAATTAAGCGAAGAATATAAAGACAAAATAAAAATTGTAAAAATAGACGTAGACGAGTCATCAAGCACAGCAAGAAAATTTGATATTATGAGCATTCCTACTATGATATTTTTTGAAAGTGGCGTTGCAAAAGATACTCTTATGGGACTTATAGCAAAAGATGTTTTGAAGGAGAAAATTGATACGTTTATAAAATAGGTGAAATGCGCAAGAGAAAAGTTAAAACTATTAAATCCCAAACCCTAAACCCTAAGCCCTAAACCCTAAATACTAAATACTAAATACTAATACTATGCAAACCGCTTATCAAAATGCAATGGAACAGTTAAGACGTGCTAGTGAAATTGCAGAATTAAATAAAGATGTATTATTTAAACTTCAAAGCCCAGATAGACTTGTGCAGGTTTCTATTCCAGTAAGAATGGACAATGGCGAGTTGAAAGTTTTTACAGGTTACCGCGTACAATATGATAATACAATGGGGCCATATAAAGGTGGAATTAGATTCCACAGCGATACTGATTTAGATGAAGTAAAAGCTTTATCATTTTGGATGACAATAAAGTGCTCTGTCGTGGGAATTCCTCTCGGTGGTGGAAAGGGTGGAGTAACGGTAGATCCAAAAGTTTTATCAGAAAATGAAATTGAAAAATTATCTCGTGGGTATGTAAAAAAATTAAAAGGTATAATAGGAAGAGACATTGATGTTCCAGCTCCAGATGTTTATACAACACCAAAGATAATGGCAATAATGGCAGATGAAATTGGAGATAAGGCTGCTTTTACTGGTAAGCCAATTGAAAATGGCGGATCTCTTGGACGAGATAAAGCAACAGCACTAGGCGCTTTTTATGTATTTGAAAAGGCAATAGAAAAATTGAGCTTATCAAAGGACTCAAAAGTTGTGATTCAAGGATTTGGAAACGCTGGTGCAGTTTTTGCAAAGATATTGTATGATGCTGGGTATTCTATAATAGCGGTGTCGGATTCAAAGGGTGCGATTACAAGTGATAGGGGTTTAAATATAGATGAGGTATTGAAATATAAAGAAAGCACGGGAAGTGTAATAAATTTTGAAAGTACTATGACAATCACAAATCAAGAATTATTAGAACTTGATTGTGACGTACTAGCTCTTTGTGCTTTAGAAAACCAAGTGACGGAGAATAACGCAAATAACATTAAGGCAAAAATAGTTTTTGAACTTGCAAATGGTCCTATTACGCCAGAAGCAGATTTAATTTTAAAGTCAAAAAGTATGTTGGTGCTTCCAGATGTTCTTACAAATGCAGGTGGTGTAACCGTATCTTACTTTGAGTGGCTTCAAAATACTAATGATGAGTCATGGAGCTTAGAAGAAGTAAATACACAATTAAAAGACACAATGTATAAATCCTTTAATGAAATTTATGATATTGCAAATGCAAAAGATATTGATTTTAGAATGGCAGCCTTTGTATCAGCATTAAAAAGGATTGAGGTAAAGATGATCTCCCACCTTTAGATTGATTATTTATTAAAAACATAGAACCTTGAAATTTCTATGTTTTTTGTTTGTCCATTTATTATCATTTCCTCACCCCCCTATTTACAATAGAGAGGGGAGGATGTTTGGTTATAATAAAGCGCTCTTCTCCCGTTTTGGGAGAGGGGTTGCTCGCCTCGGAGAAGCCTTTGGCGTAGCCAGGGGGATGAGAGCAAAATAAGAATGGGTGATTTTTATTTTTATCTAAATAAAGATATAATGCATTTATGGTAAATATAGAATTAGAAAAAATGTTATTTGATAATGGTTATAAAACGATCATTGGATTTGACGAAGCTGGTCGAGGGCCACTGGCTGGACCTATTGTTTGTGGTTATGTTTTTTTAACCCCTGAGGAATTAAATAATAATCTTGATTTAGTGCCACATATCAATGATTCCAAAAAACTAACCCATAATAAAAGAAAGGAATTATCAGACGAAATAAAGAAAAGGTTTAAATCTGGTATTTCAATGATAGACAATGTTCAGATAGATAAGTTAGGAATTCAAACTGCAAATGTAAAAATAGTAGAGCGAGTTATATACAATCACTTATTAGATATTGATTATGCAATGATTGATTATATTGGAGGGTTTAGTAAATATTTTGATCTTGATTTCAAAAATTATGAAACAATAGTCGATGGTGATGCAAAGCATTTTCTTATCGCAGCAGCGTCTATTGTTGCAAAAGTATATAGAG
>CAZWVD010000054.1:0-6216 GCA_964636855.1 uncultured Gammaproteobacteria bacterium
AGCTCTTCTATAGATGTATTTATCATTTCTAGTGATATCACAAGACTTATTAGTATAAGTATTATAAACCATTCTACTTTAGAAAGAACTAAAAAAAATCCGAGTAATAAAATTATCGTTGCTGCTAAAAAATGAAATTTAATATTTCTTTCTTTTAGTGCAGAAATAATTCCACGAAATGCAAATAAAAATGCTAAAAAAAATTTGTTTAAAGTGTTAGATATTTTTTTGTTATTTTTATTTATCATATTATTAGTATACTTTTATTTTTACATCAGCAATACCAGCCCTATCAATTCCTAATATTTTTGCACCAGCATATGACAAATCTATTTCGGCTAAATATTTTTTGGTTTTTTTGTTTTTGGAATATGGTCCTCGATCAGATACTATTGCATCAATGGATATGCCAGTCTTTATGTTTACTACTTTTATTTTTGTACCAAGTGGTAGGGTTCGGTGAGCTACAAGGGTTGAATCAAACATATCAAACTTTTTTCCATTAGCCATTTTTTTTTCATGAAATGCTTTTCCATACCACATAGCACGTCCAAAAATTATTTCCATTGGAAAACTATTTGATATTATTTGCGGTGTTGTTGTAGTTAATATTGTTGTAGTGGTGGCTACTATACCTATTGGTGTTGTAGTTGCTTCCTGAGCCTTTATTTGGGTATAATAAAGTAAGAAGCAACAAGATCCTAGTACTAAGCCTAAAATGTAAATTTTGCATTTGTTTATTTTCATTAATATATAATAGCATAAATATGAATAATTTTCACGAAGAACCATTAAAAGATGAACAAAGAGATATTTTTGATGAACCAGAAAAAAAAGATAATTCAAAAGATGATTTAGAGGTAATAAGTAAACAACAATTAGATGATTTATATGATGATGTAGATCAATTGGCAGAAACTGGTTTTGAGCACGAATTTGAAGACGAAATAGACGAAGAAACAGCAAAGTTAAATGAGCTTGGATTAAAAGAAGACGAGCCATATGCTGAAATAATGGGTGAGAAAAAGCAGGTTTATAAACTTTACAACAAAGCTCACGGATCTCAAGGTGATGAATTTTTGGGCAAAGTTGGTGCATATAGTGATGCACAGGCACTTGAAGAAGGACATAGAAAAGAATTTAATATGAGTGAGAATACTTTTGTTGTTGGGACAGGAGAATTTTATATACCAAGAAAAAAGAAAAAAATAAAATAATTATTTTATTTTCAAAAAAAAGAACCGTCGGATCATATGACCCGGCGGTTTTATTGTAGTTTTTGTTATTTTTTGTTTTTCTCAGCCTTCTTGAAGGCTTCAAGGGCCATGGGAATAATTGGGTCTCTGTGGTGATATACCAAGGTGGGGTCATTTTTGACATTTTCCCAGTCATACCATCTTGATTCCCCAGCCTCTATTATATCCTCAGGATCTACGAGATAGACAAGGGAAACATACGGCCCTCTTTCTTCTTCGGGGGTGTATTTAATTCCGACAAAAGTATGTCCCGTGGAATGAAAACCCTCGACTCTACTCAATCTGTCAAATTGCGTTTTAGGCGCTTGTTTATAGGCATCTGCAGAACGAAGCCCTGTTCCAGGACAGTGAAGTTCATTTGGGTATGATGCTTCATCTGGAGCGCGTCTCGTGAGAAATACTTGAATTTTTTCCGTTGTAGGATTTCTCCTTATAGCAACGCCCTCTATCGCAGGAGTCCACCAATATGGGGACATGACGTTGAAAAGGTCTGTGCCGAAGTTTTTTTCTGGGTTAAGAAATGGCAAAAGTATCGTAAGGATTTTTTTGATTGATTCTTGTGCACTTTCATTTTCCCAGATTTTTCTGATCAATTCTTTAAAGGCGGGATTTTTTCTCGTCTTCGGTTTCAGATATTCCCCATCTTTCATAAAAGACAGGAGTTGTTCATTTTCCTCTACTGAAAATAGTGAAAATAAGATACGATGGAATTCATCCAAGAGCTTTGATGATCCAATAATCATTTTTAGTTCCCCCTATATTTTTGAATTTTCATATAAAATTAGCATATTATATTCTTTTTGTCAATTCCCTGTTAAGCGATTAAATAAAAAAACGGGTATGTATTAACCCGTTTTTATTAACAATTTAAACGTTTTTAAAAACTCATCTTTTCTCACCGGCTTTTTTATGCCGATAACGTTATCCAATGAGTCACTTACCCAATGAGATGAGTATGTTGAGCATATCATGATTTTGATCTTGGGAACATGAATTTTGATACTTTGCAAAAATTCTAGTCCACAATGATGTTCTAGGTCACGAATAGTAGTTTTATCACTAATATACTCTGTTATGAGAACGTCGATGTGATTTTCCTTTACGAAATTTAAAACATCTTGTTCATTTGAAAAAGTATAAACGATGGATTCTACGCTATCCGCAGTTTTTAAGTATTTTTGATAAAGCTCGATAATAGATTTGTCATGATCAAAAATCGCAATTGTAAACATTATAATCCTCCAGATATTATTTGAGTATATTAAATCAATAATGCATTTTTGTAAAGGGGGCGTATTTAAGTGTCAATTTATTTTGTTATTATACAATTTTTTGCAACTATGCCGTAGAGTTTGTTTAGTATTTTTGTAAGATCGTTTATTTGTTTTAATCCACCTTTTACAACTATTGTTATAAGTCCTGAGCAATTTGATATGCATCGGGGCTCTATGTTTACACCAAGTCTAGTTAGTATAATATGTCCATTTTCTGAAAGTGTTTTGTTTAATTTTTCGGAATTTACTTGTCTATTTGTAACCATTACTGTAATTGTTCCTAAATGTTGTTTTTGCATATTATTAGTTTTATAGCCCCATAGTCACGTAGTTTCGTAGCTGTGGAGTTAAGATGTGTTATGATTATATAAATATTATAACATTTTAAATAGTAATAAAAAACATGCGCTAAAATTAAAAAGTGTTTTATCCACAGTTTCTATCATTGACAAAGTGTTTATATAGTTGTAATATCCCTTTATGCCTATTCTAATAAGGAGGAAAAATGGCAGATCAAAATGGAGATAGTGGAGCAAGTAGTGCTCTTTCTGAACCAGGGACAGATTTAGTACAGCAAGGAACTGAGTTTGGGATTAATGTTTTTGATAATCCCTTTGATGGAGTATCAGCACAAGATTGTGTTGTGTTTATGCGCGATATTTTAGGCAATCCGAAAGTCTCTTTAGAATTAAAGGATATTAGGATTACTCAACTACAAAATATGAATCCGCAAGGATTACAACTCTGTTATCAAAAGGGGGTCTTGCCTTACAAGTTTTAACCCAAGTTCAGTTTTACCGCCTATGGTCAAATGACTTAGGCGGTTTTTTATTTGGCCGTCTTTTTTCTATAGGCCGTCTTAGGACGTATTTTTAAGTAGGATATATTCATAAATAAAGCAATAAAGTATTAATGGTGGCTATTTGAAAATGAAGGCGTATTAATTGTTTGTTGTGATATTGAATATAAAAAATTGGTATGATAAAAAATAAGAGTATTGTGGTTTATGGATTACTAGACTTTTAATCTAGCTTTGATCTTATAAACCAAAACCCCGCATAAAGCGGGGAGTTGGCGAAAAGCGATTTATGAAGCGTGGTCTCGTTTAAAGCGAGATTGGCCTCTTATTTTTATTATAATTTAATAAATTTATTTGTCAAGTTCTTGCAACAAGAAGCCACGCTTTGTAAATGTATCTAATAATTAATTATCTAGCTATATTAGCTGGACAAAGAAAAGTATGGATGTAAACAAGATTACATTACTTGGCAGGGTTGTAAATGATCCGGTAGTAAAAAAAACAAAAACCGGAAAAGATTTAACAAGTTGCTCTTTTGCAACGAATCTTATTTGGAAAAGCACAAAGAATTCTAACACAACAAAAGAAGTGGAGTTCCACAATTTGATTTTTTGGGGACCAATTGCTTCTATTGCTGGTAAGTATTTAAAAAAGGGGGATAGAGTTTATGTTGAGGGAAGACTTAGAACAAGAAAATGGGAAGATAAAAACAAGCTAATGCATTATAAGACGGAAGTCATTGTGGGAGAGTTAGTTATGCTTGGTGGAAAGAAAGCAGAACAAACAGCAAAAGAGCTCGCCGTTGAAGAAATTATTGTTGAAGAGTAATAGCAACCATGTTTCATTTGGCGTTTTTTGATTCAACTTCGGCCGTTGATAAAAAAGCGCCAAGTAGAAACGATAATCTAAGCCTTTAAATTTTCTAATTATATGTCAAATTATTCAAAAAATTTATATTTTATTTTAGTAATAATTTTCTTTTTTTCTCTTTTGGTGCTTATAAATATTACTAGGGCAGAGGAAATAATTTTTTCTGAAATAATGTACGATCCAATAGGATCTGATTCTGGTAATGAATGGATAGAGCTTTTCAATAAAACAACGAGTAGTGTGTCTATTGGATCGGATTGGAGATTGAATGATGGAACAAATCACCTAATAAATTTCTATAATGGACCAGAGAGTATTTGGCCAGGAAGTTTTTTTGTAATAACTCAAAATGCCTCAAATTTTTTAAACAATTATCCAAGCTATACAAGTCTTTATAGGCCACTGTATGAATCCTCTTTTTCTTTGAATAACTCCTCTGGAACAATAAAATTATTTCAAGGTCCAAGTTTAATAACAGAACAGAATTATGCTTCTATAATAGGTGGAAATGGAAATGGAAAAACACTAGAAAGACTAATTCCTCAGTCTAATGATAATGTATGGACAGAGGGATTTATAACTGGCGGGACCCCTGGAAGTCTTTCTAATGCTGTGCCAATTTTTTATGCGCCAGTTGCTGTAATAAATGTTTCTACTACAACAATTTATGTTGGAGACAGTTTATCATTTGATGCAAGTTCTTCAACTGATCAAAATGGAGATATTTTGAGCTATCTATGGAATATTGGAAGCATTGTAAGTTCAACAGATCAGATTTTTAGTTATTGTTTTTTAAATTCAGGAACATATAATGTATCTCTTGTTGTTTCAGATGCTACCGCATCAAATACGACAAGCGTAGTAATAAATGTTTTGGATAGTGGTACAGAAATTCCACTAGTTGATTATACAGGAAAAATTATATTAAATGAGTTATTACCAAATCCTGAAGGAGACGATGATGGTGAATGGATAGAATTAAAAAATATATCAAGTGAAGACATCAGCTTAATAGATTTTTTAATCCAAGATGAATCTGGAAGGAGCTATTTAATATCTCCAGATGATTTTTCTACAACAACTATAATGTCGGGAGAATTTTTTACTATAGACTACTCTATTTCAAGAATTATTTTAAATAATACAGGAGATAAAATTACTATTTTTGATAGTAGTGAAAACAAAATCTCAGAAATTTATTATTCTAACGTAAAAGAGGGACAATCTTTTTCTAGATTTACTAATTCTTGGAACTGGACTACTAGTTTAACGAAAGGTTTGGAAAACATTTTGACAGAAAGTGCACAGGACTCTAGCTCTGTCACTATTATTAATAACACCACAAACAATACGAGTGATACCACAAAGCAAGAAGAAGTTGTTTGCGATACGAGTAGTTTAAATAAAGATGTGATTGTTTCTGAAGTTTTCCCAAATCCAGGAGGAGATGATTCTAAAGAATTTATAGAAATTTATAATCCAAATGATTACGATATAAATATTACAAATTGGAAAATAAAAGATTTATCGTCATCATTTTTTAAATTAACGGGCATGATAAAATCAAAATCGTATTTTCTTATATCAAGAGAAGATTCTAATCTCGCCCTCAATAATTCTAAGGAAGAAGTTTTGATTTATGATTGTAAAGATATTTTAATAACAAGTTTAAAATATGATAAGTCGTATGAAGATCAATCATATTCTTATAGTTTATTAAGTAAGGAATATTTTTGGACAAAAAATATGACACCAGGGGAAGAAAATGTTTTTGATGTTAAAGAGGGTGTAGATAATAAAGAAATAGCCACATCAATTATTGCGGAGAATTTGAATAAAGATGAAAAAGAAATAGATCACGAATATTCAGATATATTTTTTAATGAACTTTCGCAAAACGAAATTGTTTTTGGATACGGGGCTGTTATTTTTGTTAAGAATAAAATTTCAAACAACTCAGCGTATATTTGTAACTATAAATTACAAGAAAAAATTGTTGATTATTATGATTGTATAA
>CAZWVD010000055.1:0-4875 GCA_964636855.1 uncultured Gammaproteobacteria bacterium
TTGAATTTTTTCTAAATTAATATCTGATGATAAGTCTATGTTGTTTAAAATTTTAATTTGAAAATCACTGAGAGATCCTCCTGATGTATTTGTAACTTCAATTGATTTACGATAAAGCCAAGAAGCATCCCACCAAGAAGCTTGTGCTGATTTATCAGCGCGTAGTAAATAAATCACAGCAAAAACAATCATAATGCCTATGATGATTGCAGAGATGTAATACTTTAAATTTGTTTGTTTCATGAATTTGCTAAGAGCCCAACCCTGGGTTGACTATTCGGCAACCCAGGGTTGGCATATGTTAATTAAACTTCAACGCACTACCAGCATATTCTAATTTAATTTGTTCTGAGGTAAGTGCATAATTAAAAAACTTTGCATCATCTATTTTTCCATTAAACCATCTTGTTGCATCAAGTCTTCCAATAATAGAAACTGAATTTGTTATATTTGGTGTGGTATTGGTTCCTTCAACCGCGCCTGATACCAATTTACTATCTACATAAATCTTTGATGTGCTACCAATAATTCCCGGGGTCTTTGTTCCACATATATGATACCAAGTTTTTACGCTCAGTGCATTTGTAGCTCTAAAACGATTTACCCAAAAATCAATTGCTGGTCTACCACTATTTACCGTAAAAGATAGACCCTGATTTGTAACTCCCGTACTATTGTTTCCCATAAAAGATGGGTAATTACTAGACCAATTATCTCCAGCCCAATAAACCCAGGCACACATTGTAAACTCTACATCACCAGATATTCCAAGATTAGATGCACCATAAACATAATCATCTGTTCCATCAAAGTTTAGGCTTGCTTTATATTTTCCAGTTCTTCCATTATACCATGCGTGAGCTGTATCGCTGTCAGTACATGTGCCAACCGCTGATTGCGCTCCTGTAGCACCTATTGAGATAGTGCCGTCATATCCATTTCCTGATTTATCATGTGCAACCGTGCCACTACATTCATCAAATTTGTAATGAGCAATTGGCGCGCCCTTATTATAATCCCAAGCTACCTGAGCTGGGGTGCGAGCGTAATTGTAAATTTTTACATCGTCAATAGAACCATTAAAATCAAAATATCCACTAGAATAAGTTTCTCTTCCAATTGTAGTGTTGCTTGCGTCTGAAACAATATTTCCTGATCCAATTGTTGAAGTTCCAATAAATTGTCCATTTACATAATAATAAAGATTTATACCAGATCTAACCGCATCAACTTTATACCACCTATTTAAAGAGAATGAATAAGCTTTTGCATACCAAGTTGTTCCATCTGGTTTTTTAAATTGCACTTGAGCATTATTCTGAGATATACCAAAAGCCCAATGATTGCCATTCCAATTACCAGATGAAATAATTACTCCTGTATAATTTTTATGTGTACCTTTTATATTTATCCAAGCTGACATTGTATAGTCAGTAAGTGATGTAAAATTTTCATTTGCAATATTTACCCCATCATCAACATTATCAAACGTAAGTGCGCTTCCTATTTTTCCTCTACTCCAAAGAGCTCCTGTAATTATTCCCGTTTTATTGTTTCCACTTGTATCATTTGCGACTGTGCCTATTTTTTCATCAAACTTATACTCTGCTATTGGCGATGCACAAAAGCTCGTATCTCCTGGAACACAATACTGCGCACCTGAAGACTGAGTTGAGCTACTTGTACCCGATGATCCAAGTACCATTGCCTTGCCATCGTTGTAGTCTAACCTTACTTGATCAGAAGATAAAGCATAGTCATAAATTTTTACTTCATCAATTAAACCATTGAAAAAAAGACTATAACTACTAGCAGAATAACGCGCGCCAATTAATTGCTTTCCAGCGAGCCTAGCACTTGTACTCGTTTGTGTTTGCTGAATTTTTCCATCAACATAAAATATAAAATTATCCGGATATGCTAAGCCAGTTTTAATAACAACAATATGATGCCACGAATTATCATTAAAAGTATTTACTGTTTTCAAAGATTCCAAACCACTTACTGAGCTTTTTGTAATTTTTCCACCTTCAATTAATATATCAGAATTATCAAACATACCAGATGCAATTACTTGCTCAGAGGCACTACTAGTTTTTATCCAAGCAGAAAATGACGAATAGCTTTGTGGATTATCATTAATAAAAACATAATTACTACTTCCACTGAAACTTAATGCTTTTCCAAATTTTCCATCATTTGTCCATGACGTTCCGTTTGCAATACCATTGTTTGTAGTTGATACAATATTATGTGTTGTTGTTCCATAGCCTTCATCAAAATTATAATAAATAACTGGCGGAAGTAATGTTGTAGAAGTTGATCCTCCCATAAAAATGGTTGATGACGCTGTCAAATCACCACCCACAACTGGTTTTATCTCAACGTTTCCTAGTGTATAAAAAGTAGAGGGGGAATAAATATTATTATATTCTGTTTTAAACCAATCTCTACCTCGAGCAATATCTGAAACTCTAACCTCATCTATTAGACCATTGCTTAGCCATTGACCAGGCGTACTACCATCTCCATAGCCACCAATAGCAAAATTTCCATTTGTACAAAGAGTATTACTAACAGTATCCGTGGCATGAGCAGATCCACCATCACCCCATATATAATGATTTGTACCGCTACGAATAGTAGCTATCTGATGCCAAGAATTATCACTAAGGGTAATAAAAACTCCATAAGGAGGAGATGCTTGCTTTACTCCTCCACCCCAAGAATTGGCCCCACTAATATTTCTTCCCAACCAAAAACATCCTGCATAACCTTTATCAGCCAATCTTTCATAAGCTCTAGTATCACTAGTATCTTTAAACCAAAGTTCGACTGTAAAATCTCCCCAAGCTCCATTTATTGTAGTTCCAATTCTGTCTGAACCATCAAAACTTTGGGCCTTTGAAATTTGACCATTTATTTCAGCTGGATTATTATGTGCTGTTTTGCTACCATTCTTAGCATTTATTGTGCTATCAGAAGTAGTTGCTGTAGTAAAATCTGTAAGATGTTGAACCATAATATAGTGAGAATCCCAAACATTAGTTTTATCTGATTGATCAGTAGCTGACGCATTTCCATAATACATATATATTACTGTATCTGCGCTTGTAGAAAGTGTTGGAATTTTTACCCAAGAAACCAAAGCACCAGTTGCACTAGTATATGATTCTATTTCGTGTTTGAGTTGATTTGGTGTAGTAGCATTATCAGTAAAAGCAATATCATATCCATCACTTCTTGCATTTGCTAAAAGCGATGCGTCTGAGTCCAAACTTACAAGCATTGGAAAGTCTACAAGATCTACGGAATCAGCAGTATTTTTTACAAAACCACTATTTGCTGTTGTATATGTATTTGCTAAATTATTTTGCATCGTCACAACATTACCCGCGACACTTGCTACTGTATTTGTTTCGCGACTGACAGAATCTTTTATAACAACTGTTTCCCCTGATGTAAATAATGTTCCATCTTTTACTGTGACATCTTTTTGTCCTGAAGTTGCTGTTTCACCTAAATCAGATATTATTCCCACCTTATCATGATCTATTGTAATCATTTTTTTGTAGTTCCAAGAATCATTCCACCAATCAACTGGCCTTGTCTCAACATTTCCAAGAGTATAAAAAGTAGATGGACTATTTTGATTTTTATATTCTGTAGAAATCCAATCAAAGTCCCTAATGTTATTAGATAATCTAACTTCATCAATTAATCCATCAAAATAAATTCCTCTGGCATCACGTAAATCTCCAAGGGTAAAATTACCAGACCAAGCAGTGTTACTAGTTGTAAATGAAAGACGCTCTACACCATTTACATAAACTTTCGCATTACCACTTTTTGTAGCAATAGCAACGATATGAAACCAGTCTGTAGTATTAAGTCCTGCGCCAGTTGTATTGTGTCCAGTATTTGCAGTTTCATAAGACACTAAAGTTACTTCAGTGCCTCCACCCTTTCCAATTGTCAACCAAGTCCCATATCCAGAACCAAGAAGTGCAGAAGCAAAAACACTTGATCCAAAAGTGGTTCTATCACCAGATGCACTTAATGTATCTGCTTTTATCCATGCCTCTGCTGTATATGTATTTGAAATACTAAGTGCTCCATAATTTATACTATCACTTGAAAAGTCTTGTGCTTTATATATCTTTGCGTCTGATTCTAATGGATTATTAGCAGAAGATTTTGCACCATCATAATTGCCAGAAGTACTATCATCTACAGTAGAAGTAGTAAGATCGTTCAAATGTTGAACTGTAACGTAATTATTATTCCAAACATTATTTTTATCTGATTGATCAGTAGCTGACGCATTTCCATAATACATGTATATAACCGTATCTGCGCTTGTCGAAAGTGTTGGAATTTTTACCCAGGCAATTAGAGCTCCAGTTGAATTGTTGTATGATTCTATTTCATGCTTAAGTTGAGTTGATTCATTTGAAGCGGTAAATGCAATATCATATCCATCACTTTTTGCATTTGAGGCGAGTGATGCATCAGAGTCCAAACTTACAAGCATTGGAAAGTCTACAAGATCTACGGAATCAGCAGTATTTTTTACAAAACCACTATTTGCTGTTGTATATGTATTTGCTAAATTATTTTGCATCGTCACAACATTACCCGCGACACTTGCTACTGTATTTGTTTCGCGACTGACAGAATCTTTTATTACAACAGTCTCTCCATTTGCAAACAAAGTTCCATCTTTTACTGTAATATCTTTTTGACCTGAGTTTGCATTAGATGCCATATCAGAAATAATTCCAACTTTATCTTTATCTATTGTAATCATTTTTTTATAATTCCAAGAATCATTCCACCAAGATGCACTGGCCATTTTGTTAACACGAAGTAAAT
>CAZWVD010000055.1:4975-6154 GCA_964636855.1 uncultured Gammaproteobacteria bacterium
TTCCAAGAATCATTCCACCAAGATGCACTGGCCATTTTGTTAACACGAAGTAAATAAATTACACCAAAAACAATCATAATGCCGATAACTATGGCTGAGATGTAGTATTTTAAATTTGTTTGTTTTAACTTCATGGATTTCCCCTCACCCTACCCTCTCCCAAATCAGGGAGAGGGAATAAGGAATTACTATTTATATTCCCTCATCCCCAACCCTTCTCCCAAAACGGGAGAAGGGAGAATACTCTATTTTTTAATTAATTTTTTTATTCTAGTTTCTAAGTTTTTCAAAACTGATTTTAAATTATATTCAATATCCTCATTATCAATTCTAATAAATATAATTCCTAAAGCTTCAATATTTTTTTGCCTTTCTATATCCTCTTTAACTTGTCTTAAATGAATTGGACCATCTATTTCAATTGCTAAATTTAAATCACTACAATAAAAATCTATTATATAGCCACTGATCAAATGTTGTCGTCTAAATTTCAAATTTAAAAAATTCTTAGCCCTTAAACTTTCCCACATTATAGCTTCTGATATAGTTGGCTTTTTTCTAAACTCTCTAGCTATATATATTTTTTCTTGCTTAGTCATGGTCGTGGTTTTCCCCTCACCCTGCCCTCTCCGGACAAGTCTTATTATTCCCCCTCACCCTGTCCTCTCCCCAGTGGGAGAGGGTCATCCTTACCAGACATCCTCCCCTCTCCATTTACTAATGGAGAGGGGTTGGGGGTGAGGCAAATTAATTATTGCTGTTATCATTTCCAGCTGCTAAATCTTTTCTATATACATATTCTATCGTAATTGTAAGTTGTGATGGGCCTTCGCTTTCTTCTCCTCCACCCGATACTTGAGTTACTGTCACATGCATTCCATCTTCACTTGTTAGATTAATATTTAGATCACTAGACTCAATATTTGCATATCCATTTGAACAGTTTCCACCAGATATTGTTGCAAGTTCATTATTGTTTTTATCTTCTAATCTTAGAGTTACGCTTCCACCATCACCACACTTGTATTGTGCCTTTACTTTCAAGATCTTGATATCCTCAGCAGGTCTCCATGAGTTTTCACCATTTCCCCAAATATGAGTATCAATTTGTGGGACATCAACATAAGCAGTGATAGTATCTCTTACTGCTGAATCAGGTAATATATAAGCAACTCCTTC
>CAZWVD010000056.1:0-6137 GCA_964636855.1 uncultured Gammaproteobacteria bacterium
TTTCCATCAATGACATTGCCACAATAGCAGAAAAAAGGGTAAAAACTTTTGAAGAGTTTTTAAAAAAATTCAACAGTGCAAAAACATAAAATAATGGAGAACAAATGGATAAAATCACAATTGAAAGACTCTGTCGTTGTACAAAGTTTGTCCTAAACATTCCATCTGAAAAAAGGTCCGAATTTGAAAAAAAATTCAAAAACCAATTTCCAGATGGACAACTAGACACAAATGACATTGTCCATATCTGTATTAAAGATGAAGAAGATTTCAAAGCCTTCATCAAAAAATGTAACGAACTAAAATAAAAGGTGGAATAATCCACCTTTTTTATTTTTAATCTAATAACGTCAGACGTTAGCAACGTCGGACGTTGATTTCCCAGCAACAGATCCTGTTGAAAACGCTGCCTGAAGATTATATCCACCAGTTTCGCCATCAATGTCAATAATTTCTCCCGCAAAATAAAGGTTTGGAACTATTTTTGACTCCATTGTTTTTGGATTAATACTTTTAATATCAACTCCGCCCGAAGTAACAATTGAGTGATAAAAATTTCCAAGATTTGTAATATGTAAATCAAAATGTTTAAGCAAACTACATAATCTGCTAATTTCCTCTTTGCTTAAATGTTTTATTTTTTTATCTTCATCAATGCTTAATAAATTTACAAATAGGTCTGCCAATCTAATTGGCAATAACAATCTAAGTAGATTCTTAAAAATTATATTTTTATCTAACATTTCTCGTCTTATGCGATTATTCAATTGCTCTAAAGATAGTGCTGGTTTTAAATCAATAGAAAGCGTCAAATCCCCAGGCTTTTCTCTACAAATATATTTACTTATTTCAAAAATAATAGGTCCTGATACACCCTTATCGGTGAATAGCATTTCACCAAATCTTTTTACAATAATTTTATTATTCTTTAAAATATTTGCCTCTACGTTTTTCAAAGACAAACCCTCTAAATCTTTTACAAAAGCTTCTTCTAAACCAAATGGAACAAGAGATGGCTTTAACTCTACAATTTTATGTCCTAGTTTTTGGATAATCTTAAATATTTCCCCCGTTGAACCAGTTCCTGGATAAGATTTTCCACCACATGTTATTATTACTTTATCAGCTACAAATTCATCATTTTTAAATATTAAACTAAATTTATTATCGATTAACTTAATATCTTTTAGCTCATGATTTAGATTAATTTTTACATTATTATCTTTTAACTTTTTTATCAAAGCATCTGTAATTTCATTTGCATCATTACTTTCTGGGAAAACCCTTCCTCCTCGCTCAGTAACAAATCTAACTCCCAAATTTTCAAAAAAGGCCAATAAATCGTTATTGAAAAATTTACTAAAAGAACTAAACAAAAACTTTCCATTTTTACCATATCGTTCAATAAATTTATGAACATCTGGCTCTGCATTTGTAATATTACATCTTCCTGAACCTGTAATAAGTAATTTTTTACAAAGTGTATCGTTTTTTTCAAACAAGTAAACATCGCTCTCCTGATTTTCTGAAGCAACAATAGAAGCCATCATTCCTGCGGGCCCAGCACCGACAATAGCAACGCTCTTTTTATTACTTAAGTTCATATTTTAAAATATAATTTTTAATAAATATTAAATACGAAATATCAAATCATAAATTATAATATTTCAAATTTAAGATTTTAAATTTCCAGTTTATTTAGTGCTTAGTATTTCTGATTTCGATTTTGTAATATTGGCTTCTTTATAATAGAACGGTTTTATAAATTCTTCTTTTGAATCTTGTTTTAAAAACTCTAAATAATCCTCTTTTTTCATAGGACTAAAATTATCCACTCCTATAACTGGTATTTTGAGAGAACATGACAATGTATTTGCCAAAACAACACCAACTCTAACAGAAGTAAAAGAACCTGGTCCACGATTTACAATAATTTTTGAAAGATTATTTAACTTTATTCTTTTAGATTTTAAAAATTTATTCAATAAAAATATCATATTTTCAGATTGTTTGTTTCCTATGTTCTTAGAGAATAAAAAAACTTCACCCTTATTATCTATAAGAGCGAATTTGATAAAGTCTCTTTCTGTTGTATTGATATATAAAATCATAATTAAATATCTATACCAAGTTTGTCTATCACAACTATTTTCTTGTTTTTCAAAATATTATACAAAAACTTGTCTGTCATATTTTTTCTATACTCAAACTCTGATTTAGTCATAATAGTATAATTTAATTCAGTCATAAACTCATCAGACATCTCGTTTATTATTTTCTCTATTTTTTCTTTTGATATACTTCCAATAATTAAAACATCCGTAAGAGTTTCATCCTTAGAATCTATAAAATATCCAGTTAAAGCCAAATATTTGACACCCGATAACTTTTTGAATTTTTCAATATAACTTTTTTCAATAAGAAAACGAGATTTAATAATCAACTCTTTTAGCTCATTTAACAAAACAAATTTGGTATTCAAAGAATAATACCTCTTATTATCTACCGACTCTGATTTTATCAAACCTATTTTTTGCAAATTATCAAGCTCTACTCTTACTGAATTTATTCTTTCATTAATAAATCTAGTGATTTCTCTAACAAAAAATCTACTATTTGATTTTGTAAAAAACAAACGTAAAATTTTTGTTCTTGTTCTTGATCCAAATAATTGTTCTAACATATTCTTTTTTTGTTGTATATATCAAATTATAGTTCCCAAATTCTTATATTTATAGTATAATATTTTTAGCTAACAGACAAGTGTATTTTTTATTATGAAGTATATACTTAAAACAAATAAATTACTCATTAATTCTCTACAAAAACCTAACAATGCCTTTATATATACAGGCTCACCAAACAAAGGACAAAAGGACAAGGGCAAACTTATTATAATACTAGATTTTCCAGAAGAAACCGACAACGTAAAAGAACTTGGAAATCTTTTGATACAAAAAATTCATCAACTTTATTATGACTCATCTATAATCGATCAAGAAACAATACTTGAAAATATTTTAGAAGAAAGCAATGAAAATCTTCCCCTACTTACAAAAATAGACAGCGCTTGGCTTAAAAAATTCAATGCCATAATAGCTATTATTTACAAACAAGAAACTTATTTTTCTCCAGTTGGAAATGTATCTGCCTGGGTTGCCAATGGAAATGAACTTATAAATGTTTTTGATTATCTAGACAACAACGACATAGAAAAACCTTCAGTAGATAGAATTTTTACAAATATTCTAAGCGGAAACATTGAAACCAAACAAACTTTACTATTTGCAAGTAACTCTATTTTTGACTATGTATCGAAAAAGGCTCTTGAAAAAATAGCTTTAGACAATGATCCATCTGGAATAAATATAAAATTAAAAGAAATCCTATTTAAAATTGAAAATAGAAGTTTCTGTAGTGTCTCTATAAAATTGACTCCTTATGATGAAAATCAAAGGGCTGAAGAAGATTCCTCTCTAAAAATAGAGGCTACCGAAGAACACAGTACCGGCAAGGATCTAGAAAATTCCCAAAATAATGAGGAAATTAAAGATTCAGAAGAAAAAGAGTTCGAAGAAAAAGAAATCATCCAAGAAAACATTGATACCGCGGAAACAAAAACAAAAGAAATGTATGGATATTCTTCTTCCAAAAACTCCATTGATGAGCTCTTAAACATGCAACAAAAAACAAAAGACATACTTACAAAAGGAAAAAGTTCGCTAGATGACAAAATAGAAACACCTCCTAAAATAATAGAAAAAAAAGAAACCACCAAAAAAATAAAACGCGTAAATAATAAAAAATTATTAAAAACTGTTTTTAGTCCATTTTTATATATAATAAAACTAGCAAAAAAAATATTTGTTCATAAAAAATCTGAAAAAACGATATCGCTACCTACAAATGGGATTATAGAGGGTAAATCAAGAAAAAAAATAAACAAAAAAAGAATACTTCTTATAGGCGGAATAATAATACTTCTAGGATTTACCGCTAATGTTTTAATAATGAATTATAAAAAACAAACTGCCGAAAAAAAACTAGCTTATGAAAAAATACTAGGTACAATAGATGACAAAAAAACAGAATACGATTTATTATCTATTTATAAAGACGAAAAATTAGCCAATGAAAAACTCAAAGAAATATCTGACCTCATAAATGAACTTCCTCAAAAAACAGCCGAGCAAAAGAAAAAATATGATGAAATACTAAATAATTTTACAGATACACTAAATAAAGTATGGAACATAAATTCTATAAAAGAACCAAAAATTACAACCGAATTTGCATTTTATCCTGAAAAAATCATAAAATTCAACGACTATATTATAGGATTTGGAAAAGAATCAAAGGATATAGAAAAATACAATATAAAAGATAATAAAAAAGAATTAATCGGCAAAGAATCAACGTATAGCAATATAAATACATTTGAAAAATACAACAATTTTGTTTATGGATTAGATACAAACAATAAAGTCAATGCAATAAACCTAGAAAATGGAACCATAAATAGACTTGATATCAGCTATCATCCAAATTACAAAAAATCTATCGGTGCAGTAACCTATAATGACAAAATATATATATTGGATCCAGAAAGCAATCAAATATATAAACACACCATCAAAACCCCCTCTCTTGATAAAGGAGATGCTTGGATACAAGATAACACTGATATAAAAAATGCCCTCTCAATTGCAATAGATAGTAATATTTATCTAGGATTTAATGATGGCACAATCAAAATGTATTATATGGGTCATCAAAAAATATTTGAACTAAAAACAATAAATCCTATTATTAAATCTATTGATAAAATCTATACAGACAAAACTATAAATGAAATATATCTTCTTGATTCACAGACAAAAAGAGTCATAATAATAAATAAAAAAGGAGAACTCATCAAACAATATTATTTTCCAACACTAAACACTCTTAATAACTTCATTGTTGATGGTGCAAATAAGACTATTTATTTACAGTCTGAAAATAAAGTTGTAGAAATAAAATAATCCCCCACTCATAAAAAGGTTCCTCTAGGAAAATAAATTTAAATATCACAAAACACAGCCCCGTTAAGAGCTGTGTTTTTATATATCTATTCTTTTTATGAGTGGGGGATTATTTTAATGTAACTTTTCCACCAGCTTCTTCTATCTTCTTTTTTGCATCTTCTGCCTTTGCTTTATCAGCACCCTCTAAAACCATCATTGGTGCTCCATCAGCAATATCTTTTGCTTCTTTAAGACCAAGTTGAGTAATTTCTCTTATTGCCTTAATAACATTGATTTTGCTTGCACCACACTCTGTAAGTTCAACGTCGAATGATGATTTTTCTTCAACCTCAACTGCTCCAGCTGCTGCTGGCATAGCACCCATCATCATTGGAGCTGCTGCACTTACTCCAAATTTTTCTTCCAAAATTGAAACCAATTCTGAAAGATCTAATACGGACATTTTTTCAATCTCTGAAACTATTGATTGAAATTTTTCTGGCACAATTACGTCTTTTTTTTCTGTCATATGTTTAGTTTTTAGTGTTTAGTTTTTAGTGTTTAGTATTTATTTTCTAAATACTAACTACTAACAACTAATACCTATTATTATTAATTAGACTTTTGATCTTTTATAGCATTTAATACATTTACAAGTCCTCTTGTGTTACCACTCAAAACACGAGCAAACGCATTTAAAGGACCATTTAATGTACCACACAACTTTGCAAGTGTTTCTTCTTTGCTTAAAAGCATTGCAAGTGCACGCACTTTTTCCTTTGTTAAAAACTGATTCTCAAGCCAACCACCCAAAATCTTCAAATTCTCATGATCCTTCACGAAAGCTGAAAGAACTTTTGCGGCAGTTGTCTCATCTTGTCCATAAGCAAGAGAAAGATTTCCTGCTTCTACAAGATTATTTTCATCAACAATATCTGTCATTGCTTTTTTTAATAATGTCTTTTTTATAGTTGCAAGAGATACATTTTCCTTGTTTAATTTTCTTCTTAAATCAGAAACATCTGAAACTGGCATCTTCGTATAAGATGTCAAAACAACAAGCTTTGAATTTTCAAATCCACGTTGTATATTTCTCAATGCTTCTTGTTTTTGTAATTTTGTCTTAGCCAT
>CAZWVD010000057.1:0-6035 GCA_964636855.1 uncultured Gammaproteobacteria bacterium
CAATAGTAGTTATAAACAAAATTGACAAACCAGCAGCAAGCCCAGAAGAAGTCAAAGAAATGGTATATGAATTATTTCTAGATCTTGGTGCCGATGATGAACAATTAGATTTTAGCGCAATTTATGCAATAGCTCGTGATGGAGTTGCAAAAAAACATTTACATGAAGAAGCCCGTGATTTCTCTCCTCTACTGGACATCATCTTAGAAAAAGTTCCTGTTGCTTCTAGTTCAGAGCTTACAAACAAAGAACTTCTTGCTCAACCATTCAACCTTGGCTA
Organism: uncultured Gammaproteobacteria bacterium; assembly: GCA_964636855.1. GTDB lineage: Bacteria > Patescibacteriota > Patescibacteriia > UBA1558 > S5-K13 > S5-K13. The sequence goes on from CAZWVD010000057.1 coordinate 281, forward strand.
CGATAATTTTCTTGGCCGTTTGGCAATATGCCGTATCTATGAAGGAACAATAAATCAGTCTCAAACATTAATTATCAAAACTCCTGAAGGAATTGCACGACGCGGAAAAATTACAAAGCTATTTACTTTTGAAGGACTCTCCAAAAAAGAAATTGATAGTGCTTCTGCGGGAGATATTGTAATGATCGCAGGACTTCCTGACATATACATTGGCGAAACAATTTGTGAAAATGAAAATCAAAAATCGCTTCCAGCTATAAGCATTGATGAACCAACAATTTGTTTAAATTTTTTAATAAACAATTCTCCGTTTGCAGGACGAGAAGGAAAATTCGTAACAAACAGACAATTAAAAGAAAGGCTTGAAAAAGAACTAGAAATAAACGTTGGACTAAAAATTGATTTCTCCTCCACTGAATCTTACAAAGTATTTGGCCGTGGAGAAATGCATATTGCAATATTATTAGAAAATCTTCGTCGTGAAGGATATGAACTTCAAGTTTCTCAACCCCACGTCATTATCAAAGAAATTGATGGTGAAAAACACGAACCATATGAAGAGGTAATAATTAATGTTCCTCAAGAAATGAGTGGCACAATTATTCAGAAACTTTCAAAACGTCGTGGAACAATGACGGAGATGGAACCTGAGCATGGAAATCTAAGAATGGTTTTTGAGGTTCCTACTCGCGGATTATTAGGATACAAAAATGAGTTTGTTGTTGATACACGTGGCGAAGGAATACTATATTCACGCGTAACGGGTTTCAAGCCATATGCTGGAAAAATTGATAAAACAGAACTAGGCTCAATGATTTCAATGGCAACTGGAAAAGCACTTGGATTTTCACTTTATAATGTTCAAGAACGTGGAGTACTTTACATCAAAGCAAATACAGAAGTTTATGAGGGAATGGTAGTAGGAAATGTTGCAAAAGGAAATGATATGGTAGTCAATGTTATAAAAGGCAAACAACTTACAAATATGAGATCATCAAATGCTGATGAAGCAATAAAACTTACTACTCCTTTAGAAATAACCTTAGAGCGTGGTATGAGTATAATGAATGATGATGAATACCTAGAAATCACACCACACAATATTAGACTTAGAAAACAATATCTTACTGAAATTGAACGTACTAGATTTGGAAGAAAAAAAGAAAAATAACCCCCCCCCAAATTAATGTAATAAAAACACAGTTTATTACAATGAACTGTGTTTTTTAATATACCAATGTTTAATATAGTGTAATTTTCCTAAGGGTGGGGAGTTACTCAGAAAATCTCTTTACTGTATTTATCAAAACCGCATTAATTTCTTCTCCTATTAATCTAATATCAAGAATTCGCTTTAATGCATTTAATTGCTTTGGTAATATTGACTGACCACAAAGCTTTTGCACCCTATCAGCGACCTTGTCTAAATCATCAAAAGATATAACCATATTTTCAAGACCAACTTTTTTCAAAATCTCTGCACAACCCATTTTGTCACTAACTAAAACAGGTATACCAAGACAAACCGCCTCCATTGGCACATTACCAAATGTTTCAAATTTTGATGGACAAATTATCAAACCCTGAGAAATATAAAACTCTTTCAAACCTTCAGGAGTCATTTCTGGAAAAACTTCTATTGTCTTTGGGAGCTTTTTAATATTAGCATTTGGATTAGTTATAAAAGATGCACTATGCCTCCATCCGCGTTGTAATAATTTTTTATGAAGTTCAAAAAATAAATCGAAATTTTTTATATCTGTATAGCGACCAATTGCTGCAATTCTACGCTCTAAGGAATAATTTACTGCGCATGGATCAATAAAAACTCTTGAAACAGAGTTTGGTATAACATAACTATTTTTTATCTTACCTTTAAAAACTTCTTTTTCCACAACATCTCTACACAATTGAGATGGAAAAATAACTTGATTTGCTCTAGATAATACGGATTTCTCCATTTGACGAAAAATCTTTTTCGGACCCTCTTTAAAATATTCTATTTCTCTTGACAATACTCCAGCATATCTAAGTACAATTGGAATTTTTTCTTGCTTAGCCGCTATTGATATAAGCCATGGCAGATAATAAGTACCACTAAGTAGCATTACATCTGGCTTTGTTTCTCTTAAAATGTTTCTAATAATTTTTATTGATTCACAATAAACGTTCTCTATATCTTTAATATTTTGAGCCTTTTTTATTACAGTTTCTATTGGTAAATCATGAATATTTATTATATGATGATCAAAAATTTCAGGTGAAAAGTGTCGAAATAAAGCAGAGCCTTTCATGTATACTTTTCTATTTAATTCTATACCCAAAAATTCATAATCTAATTCATATAAATATTTTATAAGATTAATATTGGAGGCTGTAATTCCACCTACATTTTCTCTAGTAAGATTTATAGCTACTTTCAACATAGGGTTTTTATTATTTATCAATTTTTGTTTGACAAAATATGATAAATATCATGTTCTTTGTCTACTTAGTCATTCTCTCACACTTAGGCAAATTATCAAAACAAAATCAGCTCCATATAACGGAGCTGATTTTTTAATCGAGATAATATTATCTATTCTTTTTGTTGTGATTGTGCCTGATCTTCTCCATTTTCTCCGTCATCTATAATTATTTCTTCTATAGAACTTACCGTAATAGTACTTGAAACAGTTGGGGTTTGTAGTTTAGAACAAGCCTTTAAATCTGTTTGATATATTTTTCTTGCATCGTTTTTTAATTTTTCCATTGTTGAATTAACATTTTTTGTAGACTCTTGAAATGTTTTAATACATATCTTATTAGCATCAAATTGTTCTTTTGCAGTTGTCTTGTCTATTGCCAACTGTTGACAAGCACTTCTTGCATCAATAGCGCTTACGATAGATTGACTATGATTGTCTGTAGCTGCTTTAAGTGCTGTATCTTTTTTTGAAATAGCATCTTTTACACACTGAGCTGCTGATGGTGTTATATAAACAAGTTTATGTTCTTTTATTTTTCTAACACCAAAAAGTGATTTTCCAATTTTCCTTATTTTCTCAAATAAACCCATATCACTAGGTGTAAGAATTTTTTCCAAAGATGATGTCGTAGCTTCGCTACTCATTTCTTGCTTTGGTTTTTGTAAACGAATACCAAATAATGCTTGTCCTTCTTTTTTCACTACTTTAAAATATTTAATTTGATCTGGTGAGGGAATTTTTTCTAACTCCTGGGCAATGGTAATACCACCAAACGCAAATACCAAAGAAAAAACTAACATGGTCAAAAAAACTTTTTTCATAATTTTGTTTATCCAGTCAAAACATGGATTTATCCAATTATATGACTAGAATTTTAATTAATTAATGCTTATTTTTATTTTTATATTACAAGCTCCCATTCAACATCCTCTCCAGAGTCCTTTAGTGTGATATTTTTCTCTAACAATTCATCTCTAATTTTATCCGCTTCAACATATTGCTTACTTACTTTTAATACGCTGCGCTTTTCAATTTTAGATAAAATATACTCTTTGGTAATTTTGTTTTTAGCTAACTGATCTTCTTCTAATTTATTAATATAATCTGCTGGATTTTCTTCCAAAACTCTTAAAACGTGTGCTATTTTAGAAAGCTTGTCCTTAAAGTATTTGAAAATAGATATTTTTTGTTCTTTAGGTATTGTATCTGAGACAATAATTTCGTTTAGCTGATTAAACACTTCTGAAATATTGGCAAAAACTTTAGCTGTATTAAAATTATCATTCATTGCCTCAATAAAGTTTTCCTCAAATTTTTCTATAATAACTGGCATATCTTTGATAGATACAACACCATTATCGCCCTTAATCAATTCATCTATTTTGTATAAAGTTTTATAAAAATAATACATCCTCTTTCTTGCAACCGCAAACAATTCTCTTGTAAAATCTATTTCTGAGGAATAACTTTGTATTAAAATAGAATATCTTATTTCCTCTGGATAATTATCCTCTAGGGCATCTTTGACAGTTACAAAATTACCCAGACTTTTACTCATCTTAACACCGTTTACTGTAACCAAACCATTGTGCATCCAATATTTAACAAAGGGTTTCATATTGTGCGATTCACTTTGTGCTATTTCATTTTCATGATGTGGAAACAATAAATCAATTCCTCCACCATGAATATCAATAGTTTCTCCTAAATATTTATAAGCCATCACAGAACATTCTATATGCCAACCTGGTCTCCCATTGCCCCATGGAGATGGCCATGAAGGCTCACCTTCTTTTGCGGGTTTCCAAAGAGCAAAATCGTTTGGATTTTTCTTATTTGATGAAACCTCTTCACTCAACATGTCTTTTTGATTTCTATTGGATAATTTTCCATATTCTGCAAATGATTCAACATCAAAAAGAACCTCGCCATTTACCTCATAAGCATTTCCCGAGTGGACTAAGTCTTCTATGTATTTAATGATATCGCTCATACATTCTGTTACTTTTGGTTCATAATTTCCAGTGTTTATTTTGAGCTTTTTAAAATCTTCAAGTGCCTCTTTAATATAATACTCACTTATCTCGCTAGATGTTTTATTTTCTTTGTTTGCACGATTAATAATTTTATCGTCTACGTCTGTATAATTTCTAACATAAGTTACATCAAATCCTAGATATTCAAAATAATTTCTTACAATATCAAAAAAAATAGCTTGCCTAGCATGCCCAACATGCACCTCGTCATAGGTAGTAACCCCACAAGCATAAATAGAAACCTTTTTTTCCTTAAGAGGAACAAAATCTTCAACTTTTCGTGTCAATGTATTATAAATTTTTATCATATTAATTCTAATTAATAACAATATTCTTGTTTATAGTCCTTAAAATATCATATATCCATTCTATCATATTTTGACTAAATAATAAAAAACAAAAACATCGGGTCAAAAGACCCGATATTTCTAAAATAATATGATAAACAAAGATAATTAATACTTTACAAAATAATTAATCTTTGCCTTTGCTTTCAATTCTGTTATCAAGCCTTGGATTGCAGTACCAAGTGCTTGACTACTTAGCTGAGCTTTAATTTGCTCGTTCATTACAACTTCTTGACCCTTTGGTATTTCTATTTTATTATCGACTATATATTTAGCTACTTCTTCATCAGTAACACCTATTTTATCAGCAACTAATTTTTCTGCTTCTTTTTGTAATTTAATTTGCTTTTTCAAATCATTTATAGTCATAGCCTGTTCAGATAATGCAGCTTCAATGGTAGAGCCTTGTGCAGTAATCTGTTCTTCTATTTTTTTTATTTCTACGTCAACATCACTACTACTTACAACTATTTTTCTTGATTTAACTTCATTTTCAATAAGTTTTTCTGTAATAAGAGAGTCCAACAAGCTTTTTCCCGAAGTTTTTTCAAGCTTGGAGATTAAAGACATTCTACTTATAGGACTACCGTCAACAGTAGCTGCTACAAATAAACTTTTAGAAAAATAAACCAAGATTCCCACAACCAATACTATCGCAATGATAATAATAGTTTTCTTGCTAATTTTTATTGATTTTTTATCAATAACTTTTTTATCGCTCTCTACACTTACTAATTCTTCCTGTTTAAGCTCTTCTTTAGGTTCTTGCACATCAATTGATTCTTGTTCAATTGTATTATTTTCTATTTTTTCTTCCATAGGATTAATACTAATAATTAATTATAAAAATTTCATACCCTAATAATAATCTCATATTTGATGCTAAAAATCAATATCTTTCATT
>CAZWVD010000058.1:0-4420 GCA_964636855.1 uncultured Gammaproteobacteria bacterium
TGTAAAGGCTGAAAATGGACACCGCACTCAATTTCTCTCTCTTTCATGAAGTCTAAAAATCCTTGACGGTCATCAACACTCATACGGTAAAGATAAAGACTCTTGTTATCTAACCCAAAGGCTTTATTATAACGGTCTCGGATTAAACTTCTGCGTTTATCAGTTTCGGGTAATCTTTTTAACTGTTCAAGACAAATAGCGGCTTGTAAATTAGTATAGTGGCGTTTATAACCAATCAAATCAACCTCATACTCCCAAGAGTTCATATACTTATTTCCTTGATTACGTCCATAGGTAGATATTTTTTTAGCCCAATTGTAGAATTTCTCATCATTGGTAGCAATAGCACCGCCATCAGCACTTCCAATAGATTTAGTAGGATAGAATGAAAAACAATACTTCACACGTTTATCCATACCTTTACACTGACCTTTGTCTAATTGATGGGCAGAATCCCAAATATTAGTATGGCCAATTCTATAAGCACTTCCAACCCAAGTAGTCTCACAATTAAAAACAACATCTTTCCCAGCCTCATAACAAGCGTCAATAACTAAAGGAACGGTCATTGATGGAATTTCAACTGTTTGAGATTTGTCATACTTTAAACATAAGAATAAAGCGGAAGTACAACTATCAACAGCAACAACGTACTTACAACCTAAATACTTGGCCAATTCTTTCTCAAATTCAAAAACGGTATTACCCAAACCTATCATGCCATTCTCTAATAATGGCCTAACTGCTTCAAGAGCATTTCCTAAGTTTACTTTCTTAAATGGTACTTTCATTTTAGTTAATTCCTTTTGGTGGTTGTAATAAACAAATAAGTCCAATTACAATAATGATTAAAACTAAGATTTTCATTTCCTTGCCTCCACTATAACACCAATTAAATCCTTTAAACTACCATCACCCATTACTTCTCTAATCTTGCTTAATTTTAATCCCTCACCTTGATAAAATTTCATTAAATCATCTCTGCCAATAGTGGCCTTTCTTAAATGAATAGTAAACTCTTTAAATCCGACCATAGGTAATACTTTTTCAAACCACTCAGGGGTATAACGTAGGAAATCCCACTTATCATGAATAGGGTTAATAAAAGGAACGGAAATATAGCAAACACCATCCTTGGCGGTAAAACTTGATAGATTTTTCAATGCTTGAATAGGATTCCAACAATGCTCCAAAACCTCTAAAGCAAAAACAACTTCATAACTATCATATAAGTGGAACGGATACTCTTCGTTTATGTCAGCCAAAATATCAGGATTCCACTCTTTATCTACATCTAGGGTTTTATATTTACTAGCAGTCCCACGACAGTATTTGTAAGCAGGATTATCTTGGACACCAACATCCAACACTGTTTTATGAGTGATGTTAATCTGACTTAAAAAATGGTTAATTTGCTCCCTTGATTTGCTCATTTGCTTCAATGATGGCTTTTTTGATAATAATTTTAATTATCCAAGTAACTCCAAAAGTAGTTAAACAGGATAACAAATAAAATAACTCTTCAATAAAAGGTAATCTTAATCTTAATTTTAATTTCATTTTATAATCTCCTTGAAAAACTTATAATATTGATTTGCCATGCGTTGGGCGGATAAAAGCTCTTTCCAGTTAACACAACCTCTTAGTCTTAAAATCTCACTAACTCCACCAAGTTTAGTAGTATGTTTGACGTGTAGGCCACAGTTAATAGCTTCAATTAGAGTGTTAGGACATGGATCAGCAAAACTAGGAAACCAAAACTCATCACAACTTCTCATTATCTTGGCCATTCCAATCTCATCTGCTTGGCCAAAAGCCAAATACTTCTCGTTAAACATAAAACCAAAATCAAAATCAGGATTAGGGAACTCACCAACCATAATTAACATATCATCAGGATTATCAATAGAATGAAGTCTAAATCTCATTAAAATCTCATCCCAGCGTTTATTTGGATCTTGTCTCCACAAAACGGTTAAAATCTTTTTTCCAGTAGTAGGTAGTGAAACGGTTTCACCTTCGGGTTTAAATATTTCTTGATCCGCACCGTTATAGATTATTGCCTGTGGAATAGACATCTTATCAAAATGTAAAGCACGTCCAATTAAATCATAAGTAAATTTACTTTGGTAAATAATTCCATCAGCTAACTCACACCATCTCTGAAGTCTACCGGCAATATCAATTCTAGAGTTACGCCAAGGTTCAGGGATACCATCAAGTCTAATAACAACTTTTTTATTTAATTCTTTAATACGGTCAAAAGTTTCACCGCTAATCATAGTAACACCGCAAATAAGACACAAATCAGCCTCTTCAACAGAGTTTACAATATCAAATGGGGCATATTTAATTAAGTTTCTTCTAAAAGACCATCCACCGCCAACTCCTGTGCTTTTACTATCATTAGGTATAAAAACTTTCATTATTTCTTATATTTATAACTGATTATAATTAATGATAATGAAAATAAAATAGATGTCAATGGGGGAAATTATCTATCGTTTCTTTCAAGTATCTTATAGATTAAAGGAATTGAAACCTCGTACTTTTCAGCAATGTCTTTGACTGACATTGTGAACTTACCATTGGCGTTCAATTTCTCATAATCAGCAATAATTTTCTTATTACGTTCTCTTCGGATATTTTCGGTTATTTTTGCTCTTCTGTTTTTCATAATTTATTATAACACACTAACCAAAGTAAACTACTTAGACAAATATTCATCCTGTTTAATTTTCTCGCTCATACCAACAACGTCATCACCTGTGATGGATGATTTACCACACTGGCAGATATCACTAGGATCAACGTCAATAACCCACTTATGGCAGGTGTCACACAGGTACATTTTAGGCATAGGGATAAAAGGTTTACCTTGATTTTGGCAGTTAGTTTCCATTACTTCTAATTCTAGATCAGTTCTACTTAAAGTCTTGGCCTTTTCAAGCCACTCATCAAGATTATCCTCATTAATAATATCTTTTAACTTTAGCAACTTAGAATAAGGAATCTCAGTGAAACGTTCCATATCAACCGCAAACTTACAAAACATCTTCCAAAGGTCAACGTAGTTATAAGCGGTGCGTTTAGTAAAGGAAAAATTAGACTGGCCAACAAAATCAGAAAAACTCTCATAACCCAGTTTCTTCCAGTACCCAAACTCAATGTTCTCTCCAATCAACTTTCCAAGTATCAAAGCGTTTATATTAGTATTCCGATCATAAAATTTAATCTTACTTAAATTATCCTGTTCATCAATACTCACTATGTTTATAGGCATTATTTTCATTATATTTTTTGAAATTGAGCGGACTTATAAACGGTTTCCACTCGTAATCTCCACATTTTAATAAATAACCTTTTTTAATTATTTCACCAAATTTAATATCAACTGCCGGACTGTTCCAAAAACTACCCATAGGAATCAAGGCAAAATCTCGGTCTGTAGCCGCTAGAATGTAAGGTCTGGGATACTCATCAGGGTTATTCTTACAAGTCCACACCTGTGGGGCTTTGATGATTATTTCTTCGTTTAAAAATGAATCATAACTGGTAGTCTTAACTTCAATAGTCCAAATCTTCTCAGTTCCATCTTTATCAATGATATGTAAAAAGAAATCAGGCTTGACGTGCATTTTTCCATCAATCCAACTCTCATCACTGTCAATTTTTTCAGCCCAAGCCTGTTTAATACCAAACCCATTACTAACAACACATACAAGACCACTCATGGCTATATCTTCGTTAAATTTGGAAATCTCGTAGTTCTTACCAGCTTTATAAGGTGTTCTACTATCAATTATTTTGTTGAAAACATTATTATCCATAATAAATAAGTATAACAATTATTTCTTAAAATACTTATTGACTAGGAATTTCTTGAATGGCTCAATAAAATCTAATTCATCTTTAGTTAACTCAACTTTAGCTCCAAGGGTAGCAACATACTTGGTTTTTAACATTTCACCAACCCGATTGATTTTAACTTCCTTTAACAAAGCACCGCCCATTTTTTGTGCCTGTTTACAGATAGAGTCACCAATCATAGCACCGGCATCCAAAATACCAACTTTTTTCTCAGCAGGAACGTAGGCTAACCAAACCCATTTTTGCTTAGGTTCATTACCTTTCAAACACTGTGGGCAGTCAGGTAGCTCAGTACAATCAGGTAGGGGAATATAACCATTGGCAGTTTTCATCCCATGCTTTTTCTGTAAATAACCGTTTGAGATGATAACCAATCTAGTATCACCCTCGTTAAACCTAATGAAGTCACTAGGTTTTTTATAAGTTTCGTAGTCTATTTGTTTCATAATAGTTTTTCCTTTATCTTGTTAATTATTAATTCTGTATATCTATAATAAAAATCTTCAAAGTTTCCTTTAGATCCTTTCTGTTCCCAAAGAATAAAGATAAC
>CAZWVD010000058.1:4520-5863 GCA_964636855.1 uncultured Gammaproteobacteria bacterium
GACTCAACAACGTAGAAAATAAAGAAAATTGAAATCAAACAGAAAATAGCATAAAACAATCCTAATATAGTTAAATTTCTCATTTTTCCTCCTTTATTAAATCATCCAATCTTAAAGTGTCAGGATAAACATCAACAACAGGTGGCTCTTCAACTTTACCGCCATTGATTCTAAGATAGGTTTGATAGACGTTCATGAAGTCAACAATACCAACTTCCTCATCAACTCTCTTATACTCATAACCACATTTGTGAGTAGTGCCAAGACGTAGAATCCAACACTCATCAATTTTTTTTTCGGTGGTTTCCTCGTAGGCTTGTTTATAAGCCATAACCTGAAGTTTATTATTGAAGTAAATAGCTCCCTTATTAGTCTTGAAGTCAATTAAAATCCTTTTACCGCCAATAGTACAAACTAAATCTAGAGTACCAGCATATCTATTAATAACACTGGCCACAACCTGCTCGGTAGTAATATCGGTAGGTTTATAAAGCTGATACCACTCATAAAATGAAATAAGTGCTTTTTTAGCTTTCAATTGATAATCTTTAAGTGGAATTTCAACACCATTTAATAACTTCTCACAGGCATCATGTACCAGTGATCCATTTTCTTTGGCTTTACTAGAGATGTCCTCAATATCATCAGCGGTGTTGTTTTTCATCCAAAATAACAAACCGGCATCCTTTGGTGCGGCCACATCTAAAATCCTACTAACGGATGGGTAGAACACTCCATCAACGTAGTAATAATGAGTATCATCAACCATTTTCAAAACTATATTGCTGATCATTGTTTATCCTCCAAATTTAATTTTTTAATTACTTCTTGAAACACGTTAGATATCTCAAGGAAACGTAAAACGGTTTCACTGCTAATAAGAGTAGTCCACTGCCCATCCTCGTGATACATTACTGTGACTTCATACTTCCCATGTCTGTCTTGCTCAATAGTAAAATTATACTTTCTATCAGCTATTTCTAACTGATATTCTTCACTGACTTTTTTTATTTCTGTCATTTTTACCTCCATTATTTAATCATTATTAACTAAATTATAACTCGTTATAATATTATGTCAACAAGATGATTTTTGCCTTGTTTCTCAAGGTAATTAACAATCAACCGTCTAGCATTATTGAATCCGTCAGGCTTACCAACCGGCCTAAGACAATTAAATAGATCCTTGGTCAACTTTCGGTCATGTTCAATCAAATTGTGAACGTTAACCGTTAAAAGCAACACTTCATTTAGATCCGACAACTTTTCAGGACATGAACGGTATTCAATGCGTTTGTGACGGTGTGCAAACGTTAAAGCCCAATTTTTACCAGTTACTTCACA
>CAZWVD010000059.1:0-5793 GCA_964636855.1 uncultured Gammaproteobacteria bacterium
AATAAATATAAATACTCTTGAGCGGCTGCTGCTCCGGGTCAATCGTCGTCGTAAACTCTAAACTATAGATTCCCTTTTCATTAATCGTAAAAGCATTACCGTTGGCTACTACTTGCTCCTTGTATTTTATTTTAATGTCGTTACCAACACTTGGTTTAATCGCGCAGTAAGAGGCGGCAGAATCACTCACGTTATTATAGGACGCTACCGGCCGCACACCGTTTACGCAAAGAGGCGGCGTCGAGTCCAGGGTACCCAAATTTGTTGTATAGCTTCCATTAGAAAAACCAAAGGAATTATATGATTTAAGAAATAAATTCCTTAATATCGCTTGAAAATCATTAACCTTAACTCCATTTTGAGCGCCATCCTGACTCCCCAAATAACTGGACCACAAAGGCACGCAGGCGCCGAAGCCGCCGTCGCTGCAAGTCTTGCGTGAGACGTAATCGGTGCTGCTCCCGTTACCGACTAAGCAATAGACGTTAGGGTCTAAACTGCAATAACCGATTTCCGAGCACCCGCTGCCTAATTCCGTTGTATTCCCCGGACCCTTTTGGTAGTTTGAACAACCATAAGGCCGACCGGCCAAAACGCTCTCATTATTTTTTGCTGAGAATTGATTGCGTAAATTAACCGCCTCGCTACTGAGGAGATTAAAGCTGTCCGGCCAAAGGGCGGCACCGAAGGGCGTGTCCTGGCGATTACGACCGTAAGCGGAAATTTTATGAATGCTGCTGGCGACATTACCGAAGAATGTCCATAAAGAGGCGGCGTGATCTGTAAAATAAGGCGGAGTCGTGGTCGACCATAAAGAATTTAAACCCGTTCGTACTGCCCAGGCCCGGTTATCACCGTTATAATCGACCGCCTGCACAAAATTATTACAAGTTAAACGGAAAATCTTGTCTTGGTCCGTGCCGGAAATTAATTTTAGACCATCTTCATCGGCGGGCATATGCGCATAATCAAGCACGCGTATCGCCGGGTCGGCGTTTTTTTCTTCATCTAAATTCAAACAATCTTGGGTTTCGCAGGTTTGTACGGAATAATTCTTAGAAAAACCATTATAAATATACCAGGCTTCACTATTAATAATTAAGTCTCGCTGCGAATCTTTCGCCCCCGGGACTCTAATTTCTCCCTGATAAAAAGACGGAGCAGTACCAGAATCCAGGGTAAAAGTTTTATCCACAGTTTCGCCATTCATTACCCTGGCGACTAAACCGGGACGCTTTGGGATACACCAATAATCAGTCATACAATACCAATTATTACTACCGTGGTTGTGAGCATATACCCAATGAAGAAGCGCATAGTCTGGTCCACAAACGTCATTGGCCTGACTATCCGGGCTAAAGCCGTCCGCGTTTCCGCAGGTATGGTCAGGGCCGGCGCCATCTTCGCTGGCTGACACTAAGAACCCCTTTCTCTTCTCTACCAAATCAAAATTGCCATTAACTTCTGTGCAATAGTTGAGGGGGAATTTACCCTGATAGCCTGCAGTATTGCGCTGTGTTAAAGACGAAGAAATTGCATCGACCGGATACCACATTAAACACACATCCTTATTATTCGGATCATGCTTTAGACAATAGCCCTCCCAACCGTCCTTCAAAACATTATTATTTTTATTGACGCAAGTTAGACTGTCGCTCGTCGGATATAAACGGCATTCACGCGCGACATATTGCGTTTTCCCGCTCGCGTCTTTGCCGACCGCAAGCACCGGTTCGATATTGATATCATCAATATAGATTTCCCGATCGCTGGTCGTAGCGCTTGTCCCGATATAAATTTTTATGTTTTTCGTACTGGCCAAAGTGCTGAAAGCCAATACCTGGCGATTCCAGCCGCTATTGGCATAGACCGTACTCTCGAAAATTTTATTTTCTCCGTTACTGCTGGTCTGCTCTACAATCTTAATATAAGCTCCCAAGCCGGTATTCTTGGTATTGAGTAAAAAGTTAATATAATATTGGCTACTCGGAATAACCGTGGTCCAGTTATTGCTCGACTGCGGTGAGACGAGATAAGAGGCCGGCACGCGCAAGAAGCTAACGCCGTGCGCCGGATAATCCGTCGGGGTTTTTTCCGGTTCGCGTACTAATAAATCGGTAACGATATTCTTGGTAAATAAGCAAGCACTACCATCAGGGTTTCGCTTACAGCTTAAAGCCGGGACATTATCTTCGAAGTCAAAATGTGCATCCGTATTTACCCCGACCTCGGTCATGTTGGCTAAATGATATTTATCCAAAAGATAATAACCGGTCGCGTTTTTATTGCTGCCGCTCGCATCAAATTTAATATTTCCGGCCGCTTCATCTTCAAAATTAGCGCACTCGTTCTGATCGTTCAAACGAGTACATTCACCGACCGCATAGCAAGTCCGCGCTTTCGTTTCCGGGTCAGAAACATAAGTCAGGCAGTCAAGCCATTTTGAACAAACACGATTCGGGCTTACTTTTATTAATTGGTTAGCCGTGCATGAACCCGCCACTGTGCTATTGCAATTCGTGGGTGCCGCTTTACTTTGGCTAGCCTGCGCGTCCCATTTACTACTCAAATCAACCAAGCCGCTGGCGCCATTAATACTTCGTTCGTTAAATAAGACGCAACCAGCATCAACGTTATAAACTGTACAACTCGCTTTATCCATGTCCGTCTTTAATTGATAATTGGTAATGGCATTTTTAAGTTCAATCGTCTTGCCGACTGCTCCGCCCGTCACCACAACCTTAGTATTACCTAAGCTCGTAAATATTCGGCTCTGATTTGTTTGAGCCGGGATAACAATACTATTTGTTGTGGTCGCTAAAGAATTATTACTTAATAATTCTTTCACGCCCGAGCCGAAAGTTAAACTCGTTTCTATGGTGCTGCTATTATTTCGCGTGGAAAAAATATAAAGTTTGTTCGCTTCAAGCAAAACGGTTTGCTGATGCAAAGTGCCCCAACCCTCAGCCGAACCGTTAACCAGTTCGTAGCTTGGATTATAAACTAAATTCGGAACATATTGGCTCACCGGGTCGATATATTCAGTACAGCTGGCCGCTTTCGCTTCGCATAAACCCGCCTGCAGGTCTGGCGTCGGCACTTGATTACCGGCCCCGCCGAGACCAAAAGTCTTTAAGTAAGAACTCGAGCAAAGATAATCGTTAGTATCGATAATACAGGAAGAATTAGCACAGTCGCTACCCTCCGCACAGATTTTTCCGGTTTTTTCTAAACTCTCTATTTTTCCACTCCCATTAAGATCGCAGCGTTTCACCGGTATCTTATACCAAGCTTTGCCGCTTACCGTTAGATCTTGGCTGGAGCGGTACTGGCAAACTTCGTTACCCGGGTCGCGGAAATAATTTAAGCCGCCGGTGCTATCTTTCCATTCTTCGCAGCCGACCTCGCCCTGACCGCATAATATTTTATCGTATGAATTTGGATTGTTGTTCTTATAAACATCCGACCAAGTGCCGGTGCCGCTAACGCTCATACCCAAACGGCTGCAACCTAAATCCGCGGAATTACATTGCTTTTTGGCGTCATAAACCACATACATCGCCTTATCGCGGTCCACTTTAATACAGTCTGGCTCATTGCTATCGCAGGCCCCGTTTTTATTGGTATCGTTCCAGAGTCCGGCGCCATAGGGCGCATAATTCTGCGTGGCGATTGCTTGTTCGCAACCGACGGCCGAGTCTGAACAAAGCTTGGAGAATTTGCGGAGATTATGTTTCAAATTATCGCGATCAAGATACTGTGCGCAACCCAAATTATAATCAGCCCCCTGATACGTGCCCTTTTGA
Organism: uncultured Gammaproteobacteria bacterium; assembly: GCA_964636855.1. Taxonomy (GTDB): domain Bacteria; phylum Patescibacteriota; class Patescibacteriia; order UBA1558; family S5-K13; genus S5-K13. The sequence goes on from CAZWVD010000059.1 coordinate 3,807, forward strand.
TTCTGATCGATCATGTCATAGTAACAGTCATCAGGAACCAAGCTGGTATCCTTGAGCAAATAATAACGATCGGTAATTTCCGTTAAAACAACATCATCGAAATAAAAATCATGATTAGCGCTAATAAGTAGACGTTCGCCCGCCGTAACCGCATGATCCAGATTTTCCAGGTTAGTCGTATAAATATTCCATTCGCCACTTCCCTTAACGACTAAAGTGCTCGAAGCGAAATACGCTTTTTGCGGATTAGCGGTGTCATTATTAGAAAAATAAATCTGCGGATTCGTATCGACGCTGGCCTTAGCGACAAAGCGTAGACTGTATGATTTTCCCTGTTTAACCAAATTGCTCACGTCTAATTGTGCCGCGACATTAGCCGAAGCAAAAACATAATTAATAATCGGCAGTTTAGCAATCGGGTTCTGTCCTTTACTGGCCAAAGCGGAACAATTGCTGGCGCTATCTTTATATAATATGGAGTGGCCATCTTTATTATTAGAAATAGTTGTGAGTTGAACGCCGTCGGCGCAGTTTGAAGACCAACCCTGAGTATCGGATTCAAAATCATATGAGGAAACTGTCCGCACATTATTACCGTTATTGCCATTATATTCTCGGCAACCGTTTTGCGCGGCTTGGCAGGTTTTACCTTCACCGGGGATAACTTGATAGATACAGGCGTTCGCTTGAGTGTCCCAGGTGCCCCCGTTTAAACAAACATTGCAGACGCCGGTCCCGCTATCCCAGTGGTTACTGTCCGGGCTAGCCGTACAGGCCGCCGCGGTCAAACGGGTTTTATCAATATTCTTTTCACTCATCCGATAAGCATGGCAATTATCTGCACAAGTTATCGTTTTTGAAATTAAATGATAATAAACCTGGCCCGCGGAATTATAAAATTCACGGCAATCAGCATTATAAATCGGGTCGCTTAAATTTGCATTATAAACAGTCGCGTTACATAAAGCGCTGTCGTCGGAACTCACGCTCGGAGCACCGCTCCCATCTTTTTTCAAACTATAAGCACGTAATTGATAACCACTATCGACTCCTTCCCAACTATAGAAACTGCCACATTGCGTCGGACTCGGTTTAATACATTGCTTAATGGCCGTATAATATTCCTTGCCCTCTCCGCCCTGATTAACCGCATCTAAATTAGTAAATTCACTGCAGCCAACCGCTTCGGCGCTACAAGCTTGCGCGTTTTTTGGGATAATATTAACCGCTTGCGGCGAATTGAAATAAGATAAGCGCGAAATATAGGTATCATAACCAAGGCATTTCCCCGAACAATAATCCGTACTGTTTACTTGAGCCGAAACCTTTAAGCCGTTACTGACACCGGTAAATAATTCACAACCGACTTCTGTCTGGTTGCACTTGCGCGCAAAATTTGCGCACTCGGCCGGCGCATCGGCGCGCAAGCGATAATCTTTAGTCGCGCTCGACACGTTATTATAGCAAGCCGTCTCTAAATACGGCGGAATAATTTTTTCATAAACCTTTTTGGCGCCATAGGTACTATAACCGGTAGCAAAGTTACTTATTTCAAATTTTATATTTTTAATATAGACTCGAACATTGTTACCGTTAGCGTCGGCATTAATACCGAAGAAAGGCTCGCTAAAAGAACCGCTCGCGACGCGAGTGACGCTTAAGCGCTGCCAGCTGCCGATTACATCTGTCGCCTGAACAAAGCCGTCGGCAGAGTTTCCTAAATAAAGACTGGCTTGGCGACCTTCCGCTAAATAAACATCGGCACTGACCGTATAGGACTGGCCAGAAATTAATTGAAAATTCTCCGGTAAGAGGGGATATTGAGTATTAGAATACATGCCGACCACCGGATAACTGATATTGCCAGCGGCACGGGTAACAACTAATTTTAGTGCTTTGCCGTCTGCCGCACCCGGTTCTTGGGACGCATCAACAATACTGGCGGTCCGGCTAATATTAATCGTATTAGCAGAAGACCAATAGGCCC
>CAZWVD010000060.1:0-5608 GCA_964636855.1 uncultured Gammaproteobacteria bacterium
CTCTTATATTTCTTTGCTTCTTCTTCTAAAGGTGCTACACTTTTAGATATGTTAGCTTTATTAGGAATAATCTTAGTTTGTGCAGTAATAGGAGCTTTATCTACTTTCATGGATTGATTCATTAAAGAAGATTTGAACTTTTTGACATCTTGTCTAAATTGTTTTTTAATTATATTAAATTCATTTATCCTAGAAAGATAATCATCCATTTTATTTCTTACTGTTTCACTATCCCATCCTTGAAAATTATTTTCTAATAATTGTCCTCTATCTTCTAATAATCTTCCTTTAAATTCACCTCTTTTTGCCACATATTTTTTAAGTGGTTTCAATATATCATTATCTATTATCTCCTTATTAATTTCCAACCAAATTTTAGTTTGTAATAATTCTTTTGGAAGTTGTTTTTGTGCTATTTTATATTCATTATTCAAAGCATTAAATTCTTTTAAAGTAATAGTATCATTCAAGTCAAATTCAGAAACTACTTTTTTCATTTCCTCATATTTTTTAACAATACTATTAGATCTATTTATTATTTCAGCAGGTTTTTCGTATGTTGTAGGTGATGGAGTTATTAAAGGAGCTTTTGTTTTTGTCCTTTCTGGTAATTTTAGAAGTTTATTTTGCTTTTCTATTTCTCTTTCTACTTGAGATACGAGTTTAGTTATTACTTCTGGGGTGATTTTCTTATTGTAGTTATTTATTATCAAACGATCTAAATATGTTCTAAGAGCAGGATTACTCATTACTCTAGCCCCATATTCACCACCTAATTCGCCCAAAATTAGCCCACCAAGTCCTCCTGAATGATAACCTAATGCACCACTAAGTATTCGTCTTGAAATTGCACCAGAAAGACCTCCTAGAACTCTAAATTGAGCCTTGCCAGACTTTTCTAGTTTACCTAAGACTTGCTGAACATGGATTACTTTGCCCCATTCTTTCATAGCATTCCTATATTCTGGGAAAGTTCCATATTTTTCTACATTTTCTCTAACAGCATTTGCTAAAGCATAACCAGTAGATTTACCTATCTTTTCTGGGTCTGAAGCATTAAATGGAGTCCAGCTATTTCCAGTCTTTCGTAATCTTTCCATAAATGCAGAATCTACAAGAGTTTGTTTTTCTTCATTTTTTATGATTGTTCCTTTGTGTTCTTTTAACATCAATAGAACTTCTTTTCTTATTTTATTTTTAGCAGTTTCTCTTGCAGTTGCACTTGGTATTTTTTCTTCTATTTCTTTAAAGGCATTTTTAATTACTTCATTTACATTGAAAAGTCCATGCTCATTTTTTTGAGCAATTTCAATACCTTTTTCATAAGTTTTCATTACATTTGCAAGTTGAGTATCGGCTTCTTTAGATCCGAGATTAATATGATTTTTTACTAAGGTTGTATATATATTATCTCCAGTTCTATTTAATAGTTCTTGTTCTTTTGCTCTTTGAGAAGGTGTTAAGTTTAGAGTTTTTTCATAAGCTCTTGCTACATTATGTTGAGCATTAGTAAATGCTTTTTCAGTAGGATTTAAAATTGCACGAGTCTTACTTATTCCTTTACTAATACCTATTCCAAGTCCAGCAGTAGCAACTCCAAGTCCAAACCCAGTTAATCCTCCAACAAAAGAATCTAATATTATATTCCCAGTAGATTTATTTTCTTGCATTGCTCCAGTTGCTCCTGCAATAGTTCCATATACTCCACCAATTTTACCAGCATTTAATATTTTCTGTCCTGTTGTGAGAGTTTTACTTGCTATTGGCATAGTTTCTTTTATGAGTTTTCCACTATTCGCAACCATACCTTTACCTCCTTGTAAAAGTCCACCTGAAGTTAGTTCAAGACCAAACATTCCAGCATCTCCGAGGATTTGTTTTGTTGTTTTATTTATGGTATCTCCAGTAAAGTCCTCTAATTTAGGAGTTTTACTCTTAAAATCTTGTAAAGTTGAGATAAGTTTAGTAGCATCTTGTCCATTTTTTTGTCTTTTGTTTATTTCTAATTGAAGATTATTTAAAACTTGGGTATAGTTATCCATTGCTTGAGAATACATATCTGCATTCTTCCCAGATGTTAAAGCTTCAGCTATATCCTTTCCAAAAGCCTGTGTCCCTGAAGTAAAGAAATCACCAACTTTTCTTAGGAATGATTTTTCTTCTACGACAGGATTATCAGCAGTAAAAGTAGGAGTATTCTGTGGTTCTTCGTAGGTAGATTGTGATTGTAGAGGTTGTTTGAATTGTGAATAGTAAGAAGATACTTTTTTGACATAACCAGGAGTATCATATTTAACTCCTTTTGAATTAATCCCTACCCAATTTTGTCTATAAGCATCTGGTCTTCCTTCTCCAGCATTCCACATCGAAGCAATTTGAGATGGATTATATCCTTGTTCTTTTTTACTTTTAATAAAAGAGTAGACTATTCTATTTTGATTTTCACGAGTTGGTTGAGTATTTGCACTTCCTAGATATTTTTGAGAATAATTCTTATAAGTAGCAGGCATAAATTGATATGCACCAAATTCACCAGAAGCACCTCTTTTTGTATAGGTATCTCCTGTTCCTGTTTCAGCATATTTTATAGCTTTTGCTAGAGCTACTATTGTAGGGTCGAGTTTATCCATGTTACCAAGCTTCTGCAAATCCACCAACAGGTATTACCCCAGCTGTTGCCTTTGGTAGATTTTCACTAATAATGGAGTTAGGGTTTATTCCTGCATTTATTAGAGCTTGTCTTTTATCTGGGTCTATAACTGTTTGGTCATATTCTTTACCCATAGCTGTTTTATAAGTGTATCTTAATCCAGTTATTTTACTTGAAAGAAGTTTTGCGGTAGTATTAAATGCTCCATTTAATTGAGATTTAGCAAAATTTGCTGCTAAACTTTCTTGCCATGCTTTAATTTCTCCCTCATTAGGAACTCCACCCTTATAAACACGAGCTAATTCTGAACCTAAAGCTTCTAATACAATTCTAAAGTTAGTTACTGATGGATCACCAAATTCTTTACTTAGAACATTTTTAACACTATTCATTTTCTTTAAAATTCCTCCAGGAAGTTCTTTTGATACTTCAGATAGGTCTGCAAGGTGTCCTAGAGCTGTGTTTATAGCTGTTCTTGATCCCACTGAACCTTGAACTGAATCATTTACCCACTTTTGCTTAAATGCGTATCTTTGTTTTTCTGTATTTACACTATATGTTGGGTCAATAGATTGTGCATAATTTATAAGTTTTTGTATTTGTTGAGTTCCTTGAATACCACGAGATTTTACTAAATCTGAAATTAAAGCATCTCCATTTACAAGTTCTTGAACACTTGTCTTTAAGTCATCTGGAATATTTGCAAAATTCTGTTGTTGAGTTGGAGTAAGAGTTGAAGTAAATGTTGAGAAGTCTGCGAAAGTTCCAGCTGGTGCATATTGACTACCTGCTTGAGCTAATTCTTCATAGTTTGTAGCATTCATTATAGCTTGAACTGCTGCTGTATCACCACTAGCCATAGCTTGTTTAACTGCTTCAGTTTGAATACCTTTGAATTGAGTTAGGTCTGCTTTTTGAGCATCTAATATAGCACTTCTTTCATCCGCAAGTTTTTGGTCTGACCGACTTAGATTATCATAATTCATTTCTAATATTGCTTTTTGAGTATCAATTCTTTTTGTTATAGTATCATATTTTAAATTAATAGCTTGGTCTATTGTATTTTGAGCTGTTTGTATTTGCCCTGATTTACCTTGAATTAAGGCAGAAGTTATCATTGCATCTATACCTGCTCGTCTTTGAACTTCTCCTTGTTGTCCTGCGATAAATTCCATAGCAATAGGTTTATTTTGAATATCTTGCATTTGGGACATATATTGAGCTGTTTGCATTGTCTGTTTTGCTTGGAGATCACGAAGTTCAGCTGTAGCAGCTGGGATCCCCGCTTGTTCTTCCATTTTAGCTTTTTCTTTAGGAACTCCAGCTAATTCATTCATCATATCTACTAATGCTTCTTGATTCTTCTTTAATTTCTTTTCTTCTTCTGTTTGAGTATCAATTCCTACATCTCCAGCACCATTTGCTCCAATAGTAGAACCAGCACCAACAGTAGAACCTGACATTCCCATATTTCCTCCAGCATTTATAGAACTTGCCCCTAAATAACTTCCTATACCTGAATCAAGATTAGATGATATATAACTAGGTGTATCAAAAGCATTTATATCAGAAGAGAGAGAAGTTGCGTCGTATGTTGTTGGGACTTTTGAGGAAGCTACTTTATTTTTAGCCATACTTGAAAAACTACTCATTGCATTTTTTACATTCGAGCCTGAATCTGCCATTGTTGAAATCATACCAAGAGTTCCACCTTTGATTATATTCTTTTTTGTAGATGCGTCTTGTGCCGCTTTTGTTTGAGTATTATAAGTTGCGACATCTTTTGCTGCTCTCGCAGATGCAGATGCTTTTGCTTGATTTAAAGCAGACGAAGTAGTTGTAGCTTGTAAGGCACTTGCTCCTTGTGATTTACTACCAGCAGTATTAAAAGCACTTTTTACAGCACTTCCTACTATTTTAGCTCCGCCTACTACATTTTTGGCGTAACTTTTGACTGCGTTTCCTATTGATGAAAATATGCTCATATATATATTATATTATACTTTTTAAATTTGTCATTAAAGTATTATTCCTATTTGTTTTAATTTAGCTTCTAATTCGTTTACTCTGTTTATTGTATTCATAATTGTGTTTGCGTCACTTGTAGATAATGAACCTGCTCCTCCAGTAGAAAGTGAACCACTCTGTGCGGTCATTGCTGGCAAAGGACACCCTGAAAGACTACCACCAGATAACTGTAAAGAATCTAACCCGTTATGCGTATGCGAAGGAATTTTTGGTATGTCGTTTTGATTTTGTTCTACCATACTTTTATGTTCACTAAGTTAATATTTTGTGCGACGGTTGAAGTCAATGGTTGGGTCAAAGTTATTTTAAACTGTAAATTCTCGGCATCGTCTATATAAGCGGGTTGATTGTGAGAAATTACACTACCAAGAGTTGCATAATTCCAAGTAGCCTTTAAAGTATAGTCTATTTCTTCATTTTGACGTGAATATACCTTGATTTCTTGTCCTGTTACAAGTGGTCTTAATAGAGTAAACTCCATATTCTGATAAGGAGTATGTCTATTTAGGCGAGTTCCAACTTGGAATACAGGTGTTTCTATCGTTGCTACCCCTACATATTTGTTACTATCAGTCGTATCTAGCCCATAAGTAGTTCCTGACTGCCATCCAAATACTGTCGTATCGTCAGCACCAGGGTTTATACACCCTATTGTTAGAGCTACAGACTCACCACTTGCTCCGTTATTAGGGATTGTTTTTAGCACCGAGTTATATTGTCCTGATTTTAATTCTATTTCATAAATTCCATGCTTTGAAGTGTTATCTCCACCAGAATAAGGGTCGGTATAAGTTGAAGTTCCTATTAAAAGATTACCATTGTTATTCATTGCAATAGCATTAGGATATAACTGACAAAAAGCAGAAGATGGTCGGTCTGCGTTCCAAGGGATTTTTTTCAATAAATAATAGTTAGTTGAATCGGTTACAT
>CAZWVD010000061.1:0-2813 GCA_964636855.1 uncultured Gammaproteobacteria bacterium
TTTTTAAGGTTACATATAAAAAAAATATTCTTTTTTTTAATGTTAGTTTTGACCCCTGGTTTTACCCAGCTTGCGGAAGCTCGTCTTTCGTGCATGCCGCCGGCTCGATCCGGATTGAGTACCGATTCGTGTACAGATCGTGATTATCAAAACAATCTTTGTATTGTAGAACCTTTAGCCACTCAGGAAGTTTCTGGAGCGTCTTTGTGTGTTTTGGGTAAATTTCGTATGCCTGCTCATTTGCGTAATCTGGTCGATATGGTTGTTACCTATCAATTAGATGGAACTCCAAGTGTTTCAGGGACTTTGCCTGTTAGTTTTTCTACAGCCGAAATGGCAGAAGCTCGTCGTACGGGCGAGTTTATGACGAATCTCACACTGCCACGTGTAGGTCATTATACGGTTATGGTTCGTGCTCGCATGCTCAATGACATGGGTACCTTTGTGGATCTTATTTTTCCAAGTCCATCCGGAAGTCGTGTGGCTCGAGTAGAGCCCCCTGAAACATCTGTCGCTGTAAATAATATTCGTTATCGTTTTGGAAACAGTACAGCTTCTAATTGTTCGATGATGACAGATCCTGGCTGTTTTCAAGTCATGCGCAGAGCTGGCACCGATGGTATGATGACCAATCGTTTTGGTGTCACAGCTCCTTCAGCAACACCTCCCGTGACAGATGCAACAACAAATCCTCCTACGAGAGCTTCAAATGTTTCTTCTGTGGATATCTGTGTCGGATCCGCTCCAGGATCTGTTGCAGGTAGTTTTAGTGATGTAAGAGCTACTAATACCATTACAGATCGCTCTCAAACCACTTCTCGTGTTGTGACAGTAGCTAAAAACTGTGATCAGGAGGGTGCAATGTGTCGTGCATCTGCCAGTGATTTTTGTCCTGGAGGCTCGACTGTTTCGGTTCCGGTGGGTCATGGTGAAAATCAAATTACTCTTGCGATCAGCACTCGTGCTGGGATGGCTACTTTGCAGGTAGAACCTTTTACCATCGATTTAAAAGGTCCCGATCTTTGTGTTCGTTATTATGATGTGCGAAATCCAGAAAGACCTCGATTGTTGGAAAATGTTGATGGTCGAGTCCTCTTGGCTTCTGAAACAGATAGTATCAAGGTGGATGTCTCCTTAAAATCCTGTGCTGCTAGTGGAGCTCCTGAGAGTGTTTCTGTCGCTCATGCCCCCAAGGCTTGTGATGCCGCTAATCCTCCAACAGCGACAAACTTGTCAGCATGTTTATCGATGAGCCCTATCTGTATGCAGCGTAATAATGAAAAGGAAGAAACAGGGGCTGATCGCTATGTAGCCTTGTGTCCCGCTAGTTCTGGGAAACAACAAAGCTATCAGGCTTTTTTTGTAACACCTTCTTTTCCGATGAATACGGTATCTCTCAAATCTAGAGATGATTTATTCAATATCAATACTGAAACACATTATTTTGCCTACGGTGATGTGCGTCCTCTCTATGATACACGCACAGGTCACGAGGGAGAGTTTTCTGATGCTCAGCTTCAGCGTGCCATGGTGACCAAAGGTTTTGGCTCTTTTTTACCAGCTTCGTTTTTAAGAGGAGAGGTCAAAGACGCTTTGTTGGAAGTATTAAATTCTCCTAAATTTAAAGAAGACTTTTTCCCAAAACTCTTAGAGCCACATAAACCTATTCCTCAAGAAGTGGAATGTTTGCGCAATATTCAAGAACCCTTGAATTGTGAATTGAATCATCTGATGGGTGGAGATCGCAATCGAGTCGTCGCTATTAAACCCTTTAACAATGATTGGACTTCAGCACGTGCGACGAGAACAAGCAATGATCCTACAGGCTTTCGAGTGGGTAGTATTGAAATCCCCACTATGACGTTTTTTGAGAATAATCTCTTGCGACTTCAAGTCAGAATCAAGGGCATGCATGGTCGTGCAGAAATGTACACCATCGAGCCACAGAACACAGATCGTAATCAAGGCGATGGCTTAGTGGAGTTTGAAGATGATGATGCGGATAACGATGGAATCTGTGACAGCAATTCCAAAATCCTCCTTGTCTGTGATGACGATGACCATAACTTTATTTGTGATGAAGAGATGGGTCTAACGGGCAGTCAGGGTAAAGGTTTGGCTGGTAATCCTGGTCATTGCCGACTCGATACTTCAATTCCACGCAATCGATGTCCTGATATGAGAAATGTGGATTCGACTATTCCTTATCCTGGTTGTTCTGATCAGGATGATGATAACGACGGCTTTGTAGATGACCAAGATACAAATGGTCGTCTAGTTGATGATCCTGATTTTGGCGATCATAAAGCAGGTACTCCCACGATTATTCCTGTGATGTTTACAACTAATACTGTCATGCTTAATCTGGATTTACGTATTCGTTATGAAAATGGTTTGATGAAGTTTGATGTCCTACCCATTAATGTAAAAGGTATGGATATGGTGGGTATTGCTCCGGATAAGGGAACTGATTGGCCCATTAATTTTGATTGTTCCAAAACAGTTTCTGAAATTTATCAGGGAGGCTTAAGAGGTGATCCTGGAAATGGTCAGTATGTGGATTTGATCAATAGTGGAAGTCAGGATGTTTGTTTGGGATTACAAGATCTGAATGAAGTGGCTGCCTATGTTGGGTTCACCAACGAGCAAATGTACCATCGTAAAGATCAAAATACGATGAAGCAGCTTGATTGTACTTTTAATGCGATCTTGCGCTGTAGCGTTCCTCGTCAATTAGAAGATACTCTTAACAGCTATGAATCCAGAGAAATACTAACGTTGTCTCCCAAGCTTTTGGGTAAAAAGTTTAACAT
>CAZWVD010000061.1:2823-5447 GCA_964636855.1 uncultured Gammaproteobacteria bacterium
GCTTTTATTCACCCCTAGCTCGTACTCAGGTGACATTATCTCAAATAGCTGTTGGCGTAACAGGTAATGCTTTGTTGCTGCCTGCTGGAGTGACCGATGAACATCAAAATGCTCCTGGTGATGGTAAGGATTTTATGAGACGCTTGATGGAAGATCATGGAGATCTTTTCCCTAGAGGCTCTTTGACGAAGTTTGGACCTGTCTCACGTCCTCCCCAAATCCGCCTGATCGGTCGTGATGCCCGAGATCCTATTGGGGCTGCACGTTCGATGAATGATGAAGTGAATCTCTCGTTAAGTGAAGAAACAATTAACTCATTACTCCACAGTGTGGGTCTTGAAATGTGGGATTTCTCTCAAACAGAAGCCGGACGTCGTTTTCTGGATCTTTCCACTCAAAAAATCCGGGAAGATTTTAATCTCTCAATCCCTGACATGAATAGTGCTGCTTGCTTGGATGAATATGATCATGAAGTTTCAGAAAGTAGTTGGGAATGTTTTAATTTTGCTCTGAATGTTAGTAATCTTTTCTCCGATAAGCTGAGCTACATCGACTTTTTTGGTGAAGGAAATCAGGTTTTGAATGGTAAGCAACCACTGATTTTAGGAAATACTTTGAGTCCTCTTTTGGCACCAACGGTTAAGCTTGTGGATCTCGTGCCTCTTGAAATGACCAATGCAGATGGCTCACCGGCTCCTGTAGAAATCTATAATGCTGAATTAGAAATTGGTGTCGGCGGTGCTCAAATGGATGTTTATGAAGAAGCTGTCACCAGAGACAAAATGGGGCGTCGCTCAGGTACTAACACAATACGAAGCTGGTGTGAACGTTTTCCAGCTTCCAATCCAGAAAGATGTGATCGCCATGAAATTGTTCCTATGATTTCGTATAAGGTTGCAGGAAAAGTATCGGTCTCCATGCTTCTTCATGTGGGAGAGCAGGGACTGTTGTATGCAGAAGGTGGTATCTCATCGAAACAAGAATGCGGTGAAGGCATTGCTCCTCCTTGTTTAGATAAATCCAAAACACGGTTGGATTTTACGGTGGTTGAAAACAACACGATTGTTCCCGACTATGATATGTCAGAAAAAATGCGTGCGCAGGTAGAGACTATTTTGGGTAAATATCTCTATGCGACTGAAAGGGCGATTAACTTTAATGTTCCGCTTCAAATGCCTTTGAAAGATTTTTGTGCGATTCCAAGACGAGCTGAACATACACCTAAGATTTGTAATTGTTTGAGTGAGCATCCAGACCCCACAAACTCAAGCTGTGATATGGTCGATACCATTCAGAATGCCTGGAAAGGCTTACAAATTGAAGACTACGGAATTGAAGGTTTGGAAATTGATCCTCCATCCTTTGGTTTATCTTCAGACATTGTAGGGTCACCTTATTTAACGATTGGTGCTGGGGTAAACTTTCATTTGTCAGGAAGATAATAAAGGCAACTTTTGTACGAAAGTGCCGATAACAGATAAGAGGTTATTATGATCAATACAAATACACGATTGGCACTTGGATTCGCTGGAGCTTCTGCTTTGTCTGGTTGTTATACAGGCCCCTCTCTAGAGTCTTTAAATGTTATTCCAGCTCAGGATGCCGGAGCGCTTGATGCTCGGACACCTGAAGAGAGAGCCTCTGTTTGTTTGGGTAGCGGTGATCCGAGTCGGACAAGTTTAAATCGTGATGTTCGTCTTCGTTTTAATGTAACACAAGCACGGGGCACTGAATCTGGCTGTGTTAACTTTGACCTCGTTCGTGATCGCTTCACCATCGTACCTGCAGAAGTCAGTGATGGAGGTTCTTCCAGACAAATCCGATGGACAGGTATTTTACGCCCTGCTTTTGTGCAGGCAGGCACAGGGCCTGGAGTTCCTTTAGATGGAGGGACTATAGGGGGTGCTGTTGTTCAACTATTAAATTTACAAAATAGGTATACGTTTCCTGTTTCAGGTTTATTAACTTATGCTGGAGGCAATTGTTCATGGACTATGACTGTGTCATTGCCAACAACTGGTCTTCCTGTAGTTGTTGGAAGTGATAATTGTACAGTAACAAGTACTGCTCAGATTGATTATATTCCTGCCCCAAGCACAGATTCATTTCTACACACTCCTCCTCAGGGTAATGCATCTGTATCATCACATGCTGATGTTTGTTCTCCTTCCTTAGCGAGTACTTGCCAAGGAAATGCTGAACGAACGATTACGGCAACATTGACGATGGCTCCTATTAACAGTGATTCTGGAGTTGGTGGTGATGCTTCAACAGATGTCCCAACTTCTGGCTAATTCAGCTTGAGTTTTTTAGGGGTGTTCGTTACGTCTCGCCGTCATTTTCATGACGATATCATTCCGGAAATTGATTCAGGTCTTTTTTGTTATTATTTTAACCAGCATAGCTCCATTTAAAAATCTCTTATCAGCCGAGCATCTTAATCTGAAACAATGTCTAAGCCTTGCCTTGATTCGTAATCCTGAAATGGAAATTGCGGATTATTCTATTGAAGGAGCGACTGAAAAAAGGGGGGAGGCGGATAAGATTGGCTATCCCATTTTTGATTATGAGTACAATCTGGCGCCGGCGCCTAAAGATACGACACAAGCTTTGCAGAGGTTTGG
>CAZWVD010000062.1:0-5369 GCA_964636855.1 uncultured Gammaproteobacteria bacterium
ATGTTACGGGCCATCGTGGTCGTGTCAGTAATATTAAGAATATTAGATTGGATCCACTCAGTGTCAGCCAGGCCATCGCCTTTCAGAAGGTGAGCAATATTGGCGAGCTGGAGTTTGTCCTGCGGCAACTTGATATCGATGCTGCAGTCGATTTGTAGATCCTTAGGCAAGGAGTTCGGTTGAATGTCAATGCCATTGCTACTGAAGGAACCCTTAGACGTCTTTAACATACGAACCGCAAGTTCCATCAGAGATGAGAATGAGTCACCGATTGCACGTTGAGGACCAGCTAGCGGAAGTCGGCCTTGTTGGGCTAGCAGAGATACCGTTGAAAAGGCGATGTTCGACTCTACCGGAGCGCCGAGTGCAGTGTTATAGATAGTAGCCTGCTCAATATTACCCTCGTTGTTTTGGTAGAGTTCGCGTAGGGCAGGGTCGATCAAGCCGCGGTTATCGATAGGATCGTAGGTTTCACCGGGTAGTAGGTGTATAGCACCACCGGGCACAGAGTAATCGATGTTGAGTTTGCGGCCTTCATCGCCAGGAGGGAGCTGGTGCCTGTACATAGGCGCCACACCCATAGCAAAAACGATGGATGAGATGAGGGTGAGGATAGTGCTCTGCTGTTCAAAGTAGTTTGCCTTGTCCACAGCATACATGACTGACTGCCGTTGTTCCTCGATCTTCGAGTACAGCTGGGAGCCGTCGACCAGTTGAACTGTGACAGGTATCTCCTCAAGTTTGTGCTCAGTCATGTAGATCGGTACATCGTCCACCCATACAAAGAAGTAATCTAGGGTCCAAAACCGAGTAAGTTCACATGTATCACTCGACTTCTTGGCTAGCTGGTCCTCTGTCAGATATTGACCGAAGGCGCCGTGCACTTGACCCCACGTCGTAGCGGTCTTACGACTGAAGTGGGTGAGCCCATACATATCTGAAAGATAACGGCCTTCATTAGGGTGCCAGGTAGTAATCAGGAATGGAACCTGATCCGCAATCGCTTTTGCACGCTTCTTGCGGTTATCAGGTACTGCTTCAACCATTGCCTTCGTATTATCTAACCCCACTTGCACTTCGCCATAGAGCAAAGCCGAGAGAGCAATGTCTGATGTGAGTTTCTTTTTAGTAATCTTGGATGACTGCTGGATCCAACGCTGTAGTGACCGCTCAAGGCCATCCTTGTCAAAGTTCAGGTCCTGAGAGGAAGTACGGACCAGCAGTTCAGTACCATCCAGCAGCCGACGCATACCAAGGATCCGGTTGCGAATGGTAGGAGACACGGTGGTGATAATGGTGTCAATACCTTCAAGATCACCAGTGAAGTTCCAGTCCATATTATAAATCTTATCGTAGCGCTCATTCTGCTGGTTGCGCGTGCCGAAGTCTGACTCCAGCATCTTCTGCACATCCATTGCTTCAATTACTTCGGGCGCATCAAGAGCCATCTTCTTTAGTGCCATAGTGTCCGCCTCCGTTTATATGCGGCATAGAGCGGATGGATTGACACCTTGGCATCTCGCGCTCTATTAATTTCTTCTGGTGTACTGAATGCACTACGTTGAGCAGAAAGACTGTACTTGAGAGCATCATAGGCATGGTCTTCTGCTTTAGTATCCACATCCTCAACTTGTGTCTTGCTATAAGGGAGGGACGGCAGCGTGCGGATGAGGTTCTTGCAGGATTTCATTACCACTAGACCCGGCTCACCATAAGGTGTAGTCATCAGCATGCGGTCAACCTTGCGCTTGCCGGATAAGCGGCTGTTATCTGCCTTCTGCAGAAAGATACCGTACTCCATGTAAATATCCGCGGTTGATTTTACCAGGTTAGCCTGCTGACTACGCTTGATCCACATAGAGGGATCAGCAAAGTAATAGCGGATGAACTCACCTTCACTGCCGGCCCGAATTGCCATAGCCTGCTGGTCATCGGTAAGACCCCGCTCATAGAGTTCACGGTAAACAATGATCTGGCGGGTCTGTGGGTTTTGTGCTTGCCACAATGCGCAGAAGGGTTCACGGAAGCCCCAGTCAATCCCGACTGTTCGCGGCCAGTAAGATGGGATCTGGAAGTCGGGCACAATGTGAGCAGGTCCCCACATCGGGAATGCCATACCTTCAAATACATCCCATTCGCCCAGTACCCATGCACGGCGTAGATCACCAGGCAGAGTGTTTAGATCGTCCCAGTATGACTGCTCCAAGTACGAATTGTCCGCTGGGAGAGACTGGATAAATTTGAATGACTTCCGTAAGGGTTCCATTTCCTTCGGGAAGGCACTATCTATCCAGAGTGCTTTGACCCAGGCATGTCCAATGGAACCAGGGTTAGTGGCGCCAACAAACACAGTGTGCGACACCTTCGGCCAACGGAGGGAGCCACGTAGAATATGGAAAGTGTCGATGGTGGTTTTAGTAAGCTCGTCCACAAAGATGGCGGCAAACTCTGCCGACTGATACTTGCTTGGATCGTCGAGGTTACGGAGGGCAATGACCCCCGATCCAAGATCTTCATTAAGTATGAAGGCAAGACCCTGATCCTTTGTCTCGGATAACCGACCGAGCCAGGCGGGAAACTCCAAACGGATCTTAGAGATCTGGCGGTCGCGCAAGTCGGTATAGGTTTCGCAGAATAAACCTACGCGGACGCCTTTAATCCCTAAGTCATTGTACATAGTAATGAGATAGTCTACCGCCGCCCAACGCAGGAAGCGTGATTTACCACCACCACGAGCACCACCGTAAAGGAGGTAGCGGTACTGGTACATAGCATCAAGCGCCTGTTTCTGCTTCGGAGTAAAACCTAACAGACCATCCCAGTCCAGTTGGTACTGAGGGTCGTTTGGTCCTATATCCAAATCAGATACGGGCTGGTCACTCAACGATAACATCCTTCTTTATGCCAGGCACGGCAGTAAGCTCCGACATAGTAGAGTCAACGGAGTCCATCGCTACTGAGGAACCGAGGCGAGGTACCCGGTTGAGGACCATGCCATGGTTGACATCGGCAGAAATAGCCTGCATTGGTTTGCCTTCCATACGTTCCACGATGCGGAAGACAATTTCAAGCCATTCACCGTTGGTCGCTTTGACTATTTCACCGGTACTCAACTGCACTTGCTTCGTTAGGGCTAGCTCCCACAAGTAACGGGCAAGGGCTTCGGACCGACTGATCCCTTCTCCCTGCGCTGTGATAGTGAGTTCACTACCAAGGCGACGCAGGATCTGAGTGACCGTTGAGACGGCTGCACTCGAGCGCATGTCCTGCATTCCCTGAGAGTCGTGTTTGGGCATCTGATGTAACCTTTCCTATGGTACTCTATAAGTCTGTTTTCATTATAACATTTTCCAAGAGAAAATAAAGCCCCTCAGTTTATTGTTCTGAGAGGCTGATTGTTCTCATAGTGCATTAGTCTTTTAGTATAAAGTGTGGCCAGGTGGCCCGTCCCCTACTCGTTGCTCTGTACTCTCTGGTAGTTGGGACATTGGCAGACTGTAGCATCCACTCTCGGAGCATTGTGCTAAAGCGGGACATAGAGACGCAGTCACCAGTAGCTTCGAGGTAGGCAGTATACACCTCATCGCGCCAGCTTGACCGCCCTTCTGCATACTCCATATGCTCCTCTGCCCACTCCCAAACCATAGATGTTTCAAGGGCATCACGGCGGGCATCTTTCTGCGCTTTAGCTAGATAAGTATTTCTACACGTGGTAGAACAGAACCCACCCTTTACCCTAGTGAAAGGATTGAGGGCGGACTTGCACTGACGGCAGTGAATATAGTGGCTAGTCCCTGCCGTCTTTGAACGTGGCGGAGTAAATGTAATAGGCATCTTAAGCTCCTTAGCAGAAATTAAATTCAAATAAATAATAACGCAAATCCCGGAAAATGTGAGCCCGTAATTTTTACACATTTTACACAACACACTTAACTAGCCTCTTGGAATTACCCTATATACTTTTTGTTCCAACCTAATTCATTGGACTAGGTTAAGTGTTCTGTGTAGAAAGTGTAAATTTGGATTTTCGAGGTTCCCTGCCTACCCACACCGTTAGTGCAAATGTTCTAGTTGGGATTTCCTGCGGTATCCATGGCTGGCACGCTTAATTTTTATTTCCTTACTCATACCTACTCATATCATCTACCATCTTACCCGCTCCCCCCATCCCCATTCCCACATACTATACATACCTTATACCACCCTATTCGTTGTACAATGTGACAAATGCCACCCCCCATACCATGACTGCCATAGTGTACAATGTGACATTTGACTGACGCACAGTGTGACGAATGACACTGCCGGGATCATGACAAAAGAACATCTGCACTATGACAAAATATGACAAATGCCACTATGAAAAATAGTGACATATTACACGGCTCCATTATGACAACAATTGAAGTATTATATATATAGATCAAACAAAAACAACTTCGCGAATGCAAAAGCTACTGCTAATGCGCTAGCCGCGCGGTTGACTAATCAACAGCCTTAGGAGGGCGACGTGTCCGAACAGAATAGCAAGTCCAACTGTGTATCTGCGGCCGAATTGGCCAAATCGATTGACCTGTCCAAAGAGTACACGCGGCAGGAAGTAGCGACCATGGTGGGGTGCATTTGGGCCAACGTGCTGGATGCTAGCCGCGGGGACAACCCGAAGCTCAAGGGGTCCCTCAAGACCATTGGCAAGGTGCAGACGTGGGTCTTCACCGGCCAGCAGGTGCTGGACTGGCGGAAGTCGGTCGAGTCTCGCACCGGTAAGGGTGGGCTGCGGGTCATCATCCCGCTGGAGTCGGCCGAAGAGCTGGCGGAGCTCAAGAAGCTGCTGGCCAAGAGCAAGTTTGCCAACCGGTTCTAATTGACAGAGGCCCGAGGGGTGGGCTGGAGTGCGACCAGCCTGCCCTACGGCCGCCGGTGTGAGGGTCATTGGGGAATTGGAAGGTTTTATGTATGAAAGGAATGGCTGTAGGCCCCCAGTGGCCAAACTGGTCACTACCAGTTGCCCAGCTGCGCATAGGCCCGACACCCGTCAGACCTAGCCGCCACTAGACAACCTGGAGGATTGAAATGTCAAGCATTGGGGCTATTTACAAATTGAAGGTAAACATGCAGGCTTTGGGCCTCAGCTACCGTAGCATGGGTGACTCCGGTCTTCCTGCCAATGAGGGCAGCAAAGAAATCGGTCAAGACCGCTTCTCCACCGAGGGCGAGGCTGTCGCGTGGGGTGAGTCTACTGCCGAAGCCTTAGCCGATGCCGGACTGCAGGTAATTGAGGTGCGCCATTGGTACTATGAGCCCAGTGAAGAGTTCCAACAGCGGGTCGGCCGGCGACTGCCCAGTGAATGGATTGCCTGCGTGCGGTT
>CAZWVD010000063.1:0-5333 GCA_964636855.1 uncultured Gammaproteobacteria bacterium
AATGTTTTTACAAAATGACTATTACACTCAGAGCATAAATGATCAACTATTTGAGGTGCATCTGATACTATTTCCTGACATTTTTTTTCTTTGCAATCAAGAATTCTAAGTATATTTTTGTTGTATCTTTTATTGCAATCTATACAAAGTTTTGATTTATATTTTTTAAGATATAGCTTCAATGCTTTTAAATAATGGTTCCTGCAAGTAGTACAACCGATGCTATTAATCTTAATTTCAATAGGAATATTTAACTCATCAAATATTTGATAACACATATAAATAAGCTGTGCGTCTACAATAGGATCATCTTCTCCAAAAATCTCACATCCAAATTGATGAAACTGACGAAATCTTCCTGCTTGAGGCTTCTCATATCTAAACATTGGCCCTTCGTAATATAGCTTTACTGGTTTGCGTTTATTCATCATGCCGTGTTCTACATAAGCTCTAACTGCGCCAGCAGTTCCCTCTGGACGTAGTGCTACTTTTTCTTTACCAAGTGTTTCAAATGCAAACATTTCCTTTGTAACAATGTCTGTGTCTGTTCCTACGCTTCTTGCAAAAAGTCCATACTCCTCTACTATTGGCAAATCAATTTTTTCAAAACCATAAGCATTAGCACATTTTTGCAACTTATCTAAAACAAAACTCCAATAGAACTGATCTTCTGGAACTATGTCTTTGAAACCTTTGAGTAAAGAATACTTTTTTATTTTTTGCTTTTTCATAAATTATTCAAAAAAATTATACTTATCAAAATTAAATAAAGAAATTTGATCAAAAGGAAATCCTCGAACCCAGACTCTTCCAACTACCAAATCTCTTTTGAGTGGTCCAAAAAATCTACTGTCTCTACTATTTCCTCTATTGTCACCCATCACAAAATATTCATCTTCCAAAAGTGTGGTTTCAGAAGAGTTGCCATAAGTTTTTAAATCCTTTGGCAAATATTCTTTTTCATTTATTTTATTAAAAACATCTTCGCTTACTTTTTTGATATAAATAGAACCATCTTCAATTCTGATACTTTCTCCTGGAAGCGCTATTACTCTTTTTATAAAATACTGCTTTATGTTTTCTGGGTTCTTGAACACTATTACCTCTCCTCTTTGTGGTTCTTTAAATCTATACAAAATTTCATTTACTATCAAGTAATCTCTATCATGAAAATTAGGTTGCATAGAAGCTCCTTCTACCATAAATGGCTGAATTAAAAAATACCTTATTGGAAGTATTATTGCAAGTGATATAATGACCGTTTTAACAATCTCCAAGAAAACGTTTAAATAACCTCTCCAAGCCCCTGATTTTTTGTTTTCTATAAAATCTATAGACTCAGTGGGAATGTCTTGATTTTGGTCTTTTTCTTCTAAATTTGTTGTATTTTTATCCTTCATGTTAGAAATAATATAACACAGAAAAAATAAAAAATCAAATCCCCCAAAAGCTCCCAAAATAAGCTTTTTAACGCCCCATAGATACTTCACTCACCCAGGACTTTAAAATTGACAAAAGTGTGTATATATGATAATCTATAATGAAAAATAAAAAATACAGGAGGAACACATGTTCAAGATAAATATAAAAGTTGGCAATAATCACACAATGCCAATTCCAGACGGTATGCAAAAACTCTTGGAGGAATTCTTCTCCACCTTTAAATTCGATGGCGAATTAAACTTTTTACTCGCTAAGAAATTAAAGGGGAAAAACAATCTTCGCGGAAGAATCACCCTTGGTTCTATTGATTTAAACAAGTCCTTGTTAACAATAACTGCTCAACCCGGGGAAAATAACACCAGGCATGAGCTAACAACTCAAATTCCAAATCATATAGACTGTTCAAATTTTGAACAAAAAATTCGAGACAAAATAATAGAACTAAAAAAACCGCGAGAAAGAATAACCGATGAAGAAAGAACATTTCAAAAGTGTCTAAAACTGTTTTATGCACTCGATGAAAAACTACGGGCTGGAGTTAGTGAGAGAAAACTTCACAATGGAGATTACAAAACACTTGGATACAAAAACTTTGAATCTCTTTATTACTCTATTTTACGACATGCAATTATATTTAAGTTTCTATCGCCAGAGGGTAAAAGAGGGGAAACCATCTACGTATGGACCCCGCTATTTCTTGCCAAAAAAGATGAGTACGAAAAGAATCATCTACCTAAACTACAAGAAATAAATATCGAAAAAGATAAAACAGAAAAACCAGTGACAAATAATAATGTTATAGAAACAAAAAACAGGCTCACATCAATGTCTGAAGAAGAGCTCATAACATTGTTTTCTGAATCCGATGATAGGATAAAGAGTATTGATTCTAGTCTTGCGGAGTTACGACAAGAACGTACTCAACTCACAGATCTTACACAACAAATTTCAATTGTCCTAGACGGAAAAAGGGAGGATAGAAAAAATACAGTAACAGAAACCATCCAAAAAATACTGCCACTAATAAAAGACATATCCGACGAAGATCTATTAAAGATCTTTGGAAGATAAAAAAAATAAAGCGGGGAAGACTAATCTTCCCTGTTTTTTTATATGCGAATATAAATATAATGCCAATATGCTAATTTTGCTAATGATACTAATAAATACGAATAATACAGATACGAATATAAATATAATACAAATAAAAAAATCAGTGTTCGAGACTATCGAGAATCTGCAATTCTATGTTTCCCCTCATCCCCCACCCTTCTCCCAAAACGGGAGAAGGGGGCTGTCTTGGTGTTTATATTTAGATTCGACCTATAATCATCCCGTTGCATCCCCCTCTCCATTATATATGGAGAGGGGTTAGGGGTGAGGCTATTATTTAATTAACCCATTATCCTATTATTTACGTCTCTCTCAAATATCCCCAAGTATGAAGCTTGTCAGAATCCTCATACCACCTATCACCGATATCTTTTCTATAATACATGTTTGGCATCAAAATATTGTCTATTCTATTGTATGCCTGAGCCTGAGCTTGTTTCATAGAAAGCCCAGATCCACAAACTGTAAGAACGACACCCGTGTCCCCTGCTATAACCCATTCTCCATTTACAAGTTTCGTATCTTCAATATGAACTCCTTCATAATTTTTTTTCTTAAAAACAATGAGTGATTCTTTTGAATATAGATTGAACGTTGGCTCATCATCAAAAGGATATGGTGGCATAATAATTCTCACCCCAACTTGAAAACCTTTTTTTGTTTTTATTTCAAAATGCTCTCCAGAAGCTAATTTATAAAAAAATTCTCCCATTGACATATTTATTCCCTCTTGATGAATAAAAATAGTAGGATAACCAAAACGACAAGTAAACTCAAGTGGATATATACCATTTCCATTTACAATACAATTTATATCAATATAACCCACATAATGCTCTTCTTTCAATTTTGATTCCAACTTTTTTAAAGTTGCATTGAAAATTTTATTTGGCACAGACCAAAACATAGCTGTTCCCATTTCTCCAGTAGATGGTCCTATATTTCCTGGAAATAATTTTTTATGTTCAAAGTTTACATTAATGGGGTGCAAAAATTCACTACCATTAAAAAATGCACCGACAGCTACCTCAACTCCTGTAACTTTTTTTTGCAATTGAAAAATACCAAGATTGTCTGCCTTAACTTTTTTATAAGCTTCCAAAATTTGAATAATATCTTGTCCGTTCTCTTCTTCCCCTACAAATAAAAATCTTTTGATACTTCCTGCATCCCCAGATGGCTTTATGACATATCGTGATGGATTGTTTTTGACAAATTCAATTGCTTCCTCACATGAATCAAACGTAGAATATGGCAAAATTGAAATTCCATATTTTTTCATTTCTTCTTGTCCAAAAGAACGATCATCTTCAAGCATATCAGTATAGTGAGTACCCCCTACAACAATTTTTCCTTTTTTTCTCAAATCTTCAGCAAGAGTCCCCTGTCCCAAAACATCATCAAAAACAATAACATCAGCCCAATCAATCTCCTTTTCCCAATCATCTATTTTTGGAACAAAACCGTCTCCAATGTCAGCCTGTTTTTTATTAGCAGTATAAAATTTGACGTCATTACCCTCATCAAAAACAAGACGAGCTATATCGATTATCAAAGCATCTATTGATACAAATAAAAAATTCTTTTTTTCCATAGACTAATAAGATTAGCGATACTATAAAGCTAAAAAACTAAATTTGATACTTAACTCCAAACTCTGGAATAACTATATTATTGTTTGTTTTCTTTTTCAAATTTTCTGATAAAGCCATACTTCTCTCCTCTTCTCCATGATTTATAAAAATATTCTTTGGTATTGGATTTTGTAAATGACCAATCCAATTCTCTAATCTTGGTTCATCAGCATGGGATGAAAAACATCCAAAGACAGAAATCTTTGCGCGCACCTTAACATTCTCTTCATTGATTACAACATTTTTTTCACCATCCATAAGCTTTCTACCCAAAGTATCTTTTGCTTGAAATGATAAAAGCATTACGTGAGCCCTTGAATCACTCAAATTAAATTTCAAGTGATGTAAAACTCTTCCACCATTACACATTCCTGATCCTGCCAAAATAACTTTTGGAGGTCTTATGCTATTTATTTGTTTTGAATCAAATGATGTGGGAGTAAATTTCATTCCACGAAAATTGAAGATATCATCACCAGATTTTATAAGTGCCATAGTAGCATCATCATAAAAATCTTGATATTGCTTATAAATGTCTAGTGCACTTATTCCCATTGGTGAATCAAAAAACATTGGAATTTTTGGAATAAGATTGTTTTCGACAAGATCATTTAGTTCATAAATAATTTCTTGAGATCTTTCAACTGCAAAAACAGGAATAATCAAAACACTTTTCTTTTTTATTGTTTCAAATATTGCATCTCTTATAGCTTTTATTCCAACTTCCCTTTTTTCGTGCACAAATCCACCATAAGTTGATTCCATAACAACGACATCAGCACCACCCGAAAATTCTGTATCTCTTATAATCGGCACTGGTGAATTTCCAAGATCTCCTGAAAATATCAATTTCTTTTCTTCATTGTTTTCACGTGCTATAACTTCAAAAAAAGCTGAACCAAGAATATGTCCTGCATCCTTTAATTTGATACTAACAAATTCATTTATTTTAAACTCCTCATTATAATCAATCGTTGTCATAAGGCTCATAAGATGCTCTACTTCTTCTGCACCAAATAAAAGCGCTGGATCAATGCCTTGTTTTTCAGCCATTATTTTTGCAGCATCAAGTAGAATTACTGAAACGAGATCTTTGGTGGGAGCCGTGCAATATATATGACCACTAAAACCATCTTTCATTAA
>CAZWVD010000064.1:0-5258 GCA_964636855.1 uncultured Gammaproteobacteria bacterium
AAGTAACTTGGAATAATCTAATGAGCCTATTTGAAAGTCTATCGCTTGGAATAACAGATATGAATTTGGAAAAGATTGAAGAGGGTGTATTAAACTAATTACAGGGAATAAAAAGAGGGTTTGCCTTATTGAGTATAGCAAACCCTTTTAATTTTGAGAATTTATTTTTCTCACTTACTGCCTCCCATGTGATATTTCTTATCACTTCTTTTGTCATACTTCCTTTTTTGTTTCTTTTTCTTAGAAACGTTGTCTTTGGTCTTTGTCTCATTAGAGCTATGTCCAAAGACACCTTGTTGCACCTTTTTCCTTTTGTTCTTTTTTTGGTCGCGACGAGAATCACCTTTATTTCTCATCTTTTCCTCCTTTAGAGCGAATAAACTGCTCTTGTTGCCATATGGCCTCCTTTATGATAAATTAATTTTATACTCTTAATTTAATCATAGTCCTAAAAATAAAAAAATCAAATGAGCGAAGTTGTAGAAAAAATCAAAGAACTAAAAAGCAAAATAAATAACATCTTGCCACTTTTAAATTTAGACGAATTAAAAACCAAAGTGAACACACTTGAAACCGACATGAATAATTCTGATTTCTGGAAAGATCAAAATATTGCAAAAAACAAATCTCAAGAACTAAAAACCTACAAAGACCAGATTACAAATTGGGAAAATTTAATAAAAGAATTAGATGATTTATCAGATCTTATTGAAACCGATAATGCCTCAGAATTAGAAAAAGAAATTACTGATAAATATTATGAGCTCGAAAAAAAGTTCAAGAACCTTGAAATAATAATATTATTTACCAATAAATATGACCCCAACAACGCAATTATGACAATTTTTGCAGGAGCAGGGGGTACAGAATCTCAAGATTGGGTAGAAATGCTATTTAGAATGTACGCAAGATTCTTTGAAAAAATGAACTGGCAATTTAATATAATAGATGAATCACGTGGAGAAGAAACGGGATACAAAAGCATTACAATGATGATAACAGGCTCTTATTCTTATGGATATCTCCACAGTGAAGACGGCGTACACCGCCTTGTAAGGCTTTCTCCCTTTGACAGTGATCATGCAAGACACACCTCTTTTGCAATGGTAGAAATATTTCCTGAAATAGAAAGCACGGAATTTGAAATCAAAGAAAATGACCTACGAATTGATTTTTATAGAGCATCTGGCGCAGGAGGACAACATGTAAATACGACTGACTCAGCAGTTCGTATTACTCATATCCCAACGGGAATTGTTACAACATGTCAAAATCAAAGATCTCAAGGTCAAAACAAGGAAACTGCAATGAAATACTTATATTCAAAACTCGTTAAATATAACCAAGTTAAATCCGACGAAGAAAGAAAAAAAATAAAAGGAGAAATTAAAGAAGCCGCATGGGGAAATCAAATAAGATCTTATGTCCTTCATCCATACAAAATGATAAAAGACTTAAGAAGTGATTATGAAACAAGTGACAGCGAAAGAGTTCTAAATGGCGATATATTAGATTTTATAGAAAGTGTACTAAAGAAAAAATAAAAACATCATTTTTATTAATTGTCAATATTGTAAAATATTCCAAGAATACTAATATAATACTATAAGTTATATAAAACGTTTGAAAAGCGTTTATGAAGCAATCGACAAAAAACTTTTTCATTGGGCTCTTTTTTATTTGCGGATTATTTTTAGCAAACTTTTTTAATATTCATGAAAATATAGCAATGGCTATTTTAGTTATTGCTTTTATTTTTATACTTATTTTTAGAAAGAGGGGGGTGCGATTTTATTTAACAATTATTCTATCAATTTTTTTGGGTATATTATTACTAAACTCTACAAAAATAAATTATTCTGATAATACCAAAATATGGTATTACAACAACGAGATCCTTGATTTCAAAAATAACGCAAAAACAACTTTCATTGGGCGCATTATTGATGAACCTGACAAGAGAATAGACAAACAAAAAATCAAAGTCTCTGTCACGCAATTATTAGAACCAATAAACAAAAAAGTGTCTGGAAACACTCTTGCAACAATAGCTTTATATCCGCCATATAATTATGGAGATATGGTTCAAATTAATTGCATACTGACAAAACCTAGCAAAATAGAAGACTTTGATTATGCAAAATATTTATCAAAAGATAATATTTATTCCCTCTGCTATAACGCAAATATAAAATTAATAGAAAAAAATAAAGGCGATATATTTAAACACTATATTTACAAAATAAAAAACTTCTTATTTAAAAAGGTAAATTCAATTTGGCCAGAGCCAATAAGTTCATTTGTAAATAGTTCTTTATTCGGTTTTGAAAAATTATTACCAAGTGATATTGATGAAAATTTTAGACACACGGGGCTTAGCCATATAGTGGTTGTATCAGGAATGCATGTAGCAATAATTATTGTAGTTTTCTCTAACGCACTTTATCAAATAGGAATAAACAGAAAGCAAAGCTTTTTGTTTTTACTTTTATTATTATTTTCTTTTGCAATATTATCAGGGCTTTCAGCTTCTATAATAAGAGCGTCTATTATGGGAATACTCGTTGTATTTAGCAAAAATGTAGAGCGGTATATTCCCAATTATCTTGTGCTTATTTATTCTCTTGTCATAATGGCTATTATTAATCCATTATCAATGTTTTATGATATTGGATTTCAACTTAGTTTTCTTGCAACAATAGGACTAATTTATCTATCTCCGATATTAAAAAATTATCTCAAATTTATTCCTGAATATTTTTCTCTGCGAGAAATTATTTCAACAAGCCTTAGTGCAATTTTTATGACTCTCCCAATATCTCTATATAATTTTCATACCCTCCCAATATTTGCCTTACTGTCTAATATTGTAATACTTCCATTTATCACTTTTGATATGACTCTTTTCGTATTCACTATTGGAGTTTCTTTAATAAATACAAGTCTAGCCCAATATATAGGATTCACATCTTATGTGCTTACAAAAATATTATTCTGGATAATACACATTATTTCAAATATCAAAATTAGCGTATTAGACATAAACGATTTCAATATTTTTCATATGCTTATATGTTATGCCCTAATAATCATTATTTATCTATATGCAAAAAAGAAAAATTCTCAAAATATTATTTAGTATTATTCTTTTATTATTTCTTATCTCTTATTATTTTTTAGAAGATAGTGATAATCTATTGAAAATTTATTTTATTGACGTGGGTCAAGGAGATGGAATATTAATCAAAACTCCAAATGACAAAGTTCTTATAATTGATGGCGGAGCATATGATGATTTTAGTAAAAAAGTTAGCTCAAGACTTCCATACAGAAAAAGAAATATCGATTTACTTGTTATAACCCATGCTCACCAAGATCATTATCTAGGACTTATAAATATAATAGAAAATTATAGAGTAGATAATATAATTTATTCTGGATATGATGCAGATTTTTCTGATTATGTCTATTTAATGAGCCTAATAAGATCAAAAAATATTAATCTAATTACTGCTCAATATGGAAAAATTATTAACCTAGACAAAGACATAGATCTAAAAATACTTTATCCCATTTCACAAACAACTATTGAAAAAGATATAAACAATACTTCCGTTGTTTTGAAATTAAGTTATAAAGATTTTGATGCAATTTTTACAGGAGATTTAACATGTGTTGGTGAAACTGAAATCTTAAAGAAAGAAAATAAATTAAAGTCAGAACTTCTAAAGGTAGGTCACCACGGATCAAAAGGGTCGTCCTGCAATCCATTTTTAGACAAAGTAAAACCCGAGCTAGCCATAATACAGGTAGGTATTGATAACAAATTTAATCACCCAAGCTATGATGCAATATCTAGAATTAATAAATTTACTAATAAACTATTGCGCACAGATAAACTGAGCACAATATTAATATTAAGCAATGGAAAACAATATTGGTCAAAAATTATTAAATAAACATTTCATATTTCTTTTAACATTCAACGCTGTCAACCTTCGAAGTCTATCCCCCCCCCTCATATTTTGTAATATAAAGTGATATAAAAATTAACTTAAATATCAATATGAAAAAACTAAATAAATATATGATTTTTTTAATATTTGTATTTTTATTTTTTATAATAAATATAAATACTATAAAAGCAGCAACTACTACAATAATGAGTATTCAAGACCTATATAATATAAGAAATGATCTAGGTGCTAACTATGAACTAGGTATAAATTTAGATTTTAATGATGATGATAATTATGATACAAATACCTCAACAACTGAATATGCTACAGTAGCAGAGTTCAAAACAGCTATGACAAGTGGAACTGGATGGGGTTCAATAGGAACAAGTACAGCACCATTTACAGGAAATTTTAATGGAAATGAATATACAATATCCAATTTATTTATCAATAGACCGGAAACAGATTTCGTGGGATTATTTGGATATACTAACAACGACGCCTCACTCTCAAACATATCACTAGAATATGTTAATGTAACTGGTAATTTTCTAGCTAGTGGATTGGTGGGGTCTAATAGTGGAACAATATCAAACTCATATTCAACAGGAAGTGTAAGTGGGTTAGCTTGGATAAGTGGATTGGTAGGATATAATGATGGAACAATATCAAATTCATACTACGCAGGAAGTGTAAATGGAACAGTAGATTATATAGGTGGATTAGCGGGGGCAAATGATGGGACAATTTCAAATTCATATTCCACGGGAAATGTGAATGGAATGGGAGACTATGTCGGTGGACTAGTAGGCTATAATGAAAGAACGATATTAAATTCGTATGCCACAGGAAATATAAATGGATCAGCGGATAATGTGGGTGGATTAGTGGGATCTAATGAAGGAACAATATCAAATTCACATTCTACGGGAAATGTAATAGGAAATTATGAAGTAGGTGGATTAGTGGGATCTAATAGTAGCAACACTATTAATTCATACTCCACGGGAAGTGTAAATGGATCAAGAGATTATGTTGGTGGATTGGTAGGAGTAAATTATAGTGTAATTTTAAATTCATATTCTACTGGAAACGTAAATGGAGCAAGAGATTATGTTGGTGGATTAGTGGGAGAAAATATCGAAGGCACAGTAGAATACTCCTACTACAACTCACAAACATCTGGTCAATCAGATGATGATGGAAGAGGCACTCCTAGAACAACATTAGAGATGACATATCCATATGATGAAACAAGTACTACTACTTATGTAGGTTGGGATTTTGATACTATTTGGA
>CAZWVD010000065.1:0-2645 GCA_964636855.1 uncultured Gammaproteobacteria bacterium
CTTAAATAGGTTTATCAAAATTTGAAAAAATCCCTTCGGCCGGGATTTTTTTAATAGCCAGATTTGTCCCCACCCCTTGCCCCTCCCCATCTTTCGGCTTCGTTCAAGATGGAGAGGGGGAAAAGGATAAAATTTAAATATCAAAGTTTTCTCCCTTCTCCTGTTTTGGGAGAAGGGTTGGGGGATGAGGGGAGACATTGAAATTATGACTAGTTTTCAATTTTCCTATACTGCAACGCCTCCGCAACATGCTCTAGTTTTATATTTTCACTATTTTCTAGATCAGCTATTGTTCTTGATACCTTTAGAACTCTAAAATATCCACGAGCCGACAGATTATATTTTTCTACCGCAATAGAAAGTAGTTTTCTTGCCTCATCTGGGATTTGGCAGTATTTTTTTATAAGTTTTAAATTCATTTCTGAATTTGTAATAATTCCATCTGATAGAAATCTTTGTTTTTGAATTTCACGAGCTTCTATTATTTGTTTTTTTATAGTACTTGTGTTTTCATCTGTTTTTTCAAGTTCATCATGTTTTACGCGACTTACTGTTAGATGAATATCTATCCTATCGAGCAGTGGACCTGAAATTTTTTGTTGATACATTTTTATTTGAGAGTTTGTGCAGGTGCATTGTTTTTTGCTATCACCAAAAAATCCACAAGGACAAGGGTTTTGTGCTGTAACTAACATAAATTTTGAAGGAAATTCAAGACTTATTTGTGCACGAGCAATTATAATACTGCCGTCTTCAAGTGGTTGACGAAGTGTTTCTAAGTTTTTCTTTGGAAATTCGGGAAGCTCATCTAAAAAAAGAACACCACGATGAGAAAGTGATATCTCCCCGGGTCTGGGTATAGAGCCACCACCTATTAGAGAAACAAGAGACGAGGAGTGATGAGGTGATCTAAACGGCCTTTTTGTAATTAGTGGTTTATGTTTATTTAAAAGTCCTATAGCACTATAAATTCTACTGACTTCAAGGATTTCTTTTTCATTTAAATCGGGAAGTATACTAGGAATAGATCTTGCAATAAATGTTTTTCCAGATCCAGGAACTCCTGTCATAGAAATATTGTGACTTCCCGCACAAGCCACTATTACAGCTCTCTTTGCGCTTTCTTGTCCACGAATAAGACAAAAGTCATAATTATCAAGCTCTATTTCGTTGCTGACAATTTTTTCATTATTAATAAATTTTTCTATTTTTGTTTTGCCTTTTAGGTGTTTTACGATTTCAGACAAATTTGAAATTGGATAAATATTTATATCTTTTATAACACTTGCCTCACTAGCATTGTCGCTTGGTAAGAATATATTTTGATAGTTATTTTCTTTGGCAAATATACAAATTGAAATAATGTTATTTATTCGTCTTAGGCTTCCGTCAAAAGCAAGCTCACCTACAAAAATAGAATTTTCAAAAACTTCACCAAAACTAGGTACAGTATTTTTTTCTTGAAGTATTGAAAGGGCTATTGGCAAGTCAAAATGATTTCCAATTTTTTTGAGATCTGCGGGGGCAAGATTTATTACAATAGCTCCTTTTGGATAGTCAAGATAGCTATTTATTATCGCAGCTTTGACCCTTTCTTTTGCTTCTTGAATTTGAGTATCAGCAAGGCCGACAATAACAAAACGAGGCAAAGACCTTTGAATGTCTGCTTCTACTTCTACCAAAAATGAATTTAGACCCAAACAGGTCGAGGATAGTATTTTAGACATCGCTTTTCTTTTAGTTTTTAGCCCTCAGCATTCAGTTTTCAGCATAGTATGTTTTGCTGAAAGTTAGTTTATTTAACATTTTTAATATTTCCACTAGTAAGTTTTCTATGTCGGAATATTTTGATAGATCACCAAATTCTAACTGCTTACTTATTTCTAATTGTGTTTCTAGTTCTGATGCAGAAGCATAGGCGATTAATAAAAATCTTCTAAATTCTTTATTCGAAAATCTCATTTTCCCTTCAACTATATTAGAGGGTATAGATACTGCAGCTCTCCTCATTTGACTTGTTAACCCAAACAATTCATCTTTAGGGAAATCCCTTGTTAGATGATATGTTTTGATGACTAAATTTATTGATTTTTTCCAAACAATAAGATCTCTGTATGTTTTTAACATATTAAATCGCTTTTCTTAGTTTTTTTTAAATATATAATCTATTTAAAGTTAAATATTTAAACCCGCAACCTGAAACCTGAAACCTATTATTAACTTATTACTTCTGTAAAAATAGTCAATACCCATAGTTTTTATAGAGGATTGTGTTATTTTCCTATGCATTTCTTTGTGCTATAATCTTTTTATGAATCAAGTTTTGTTATATGCATTTATTGTTGGATTTGGCCTTGTTCTAGGGGCTATTTTGGGTGTATATCTAAAATTTAGACATAAGCTCATAGCTGCTTTCATGGCTTTTGGTTCCGGGGTACTTATCTGTGCCCTTACTTTTGGGCTCATGGAAGAGGCTTTTACTAAGGGTGGATTTGATGCAATTATTGCTGGATTTTTGGCTGGCGGTTTTATGTTTATTTTTGGTAATTATTTGTTGTATCATTTTGGTGGAAGAGAGCATAGATATATAAAAACTCACACTACAAGAAAAAGTTCAAATGGAAAACTCATGATACTCGGTGCAA
>CAZWVD010000065.1:2745-4075 GCA_964636855.1 uncultured Gammaproteobacteria bacterium
ATGATTGGTTTTATAGAGTCATTTGCAGCGGGTGCAATTTTGGCAATGCTCGCTGATTCAATGATTCCAGAAGCATATGAAGAAGGGGGATATATTATCGCATCTCTTACAATACTTGGATTTTTAACATCTTTTATATTATCTAGGTTACAAATATAATTTTTATGAAAAATATTTATTCTTTTATACTTGGGCATTCTTCAAAAATATCTTATGCGGAGATAATAAGTTTTTTTAAATTGCAGAATATTAAATATGAAATTATTTCATTTGAAGACGAGTTTTTAATATGTAATCTTAGTGATAATTTTGATCCTAGTCTTGCAATGATAAGTCTTGGTGGAATTATAAAAATTGGAAAACTGGAATTTGAGCTTACTAGTTCTAGCTATGGGGATGTTTTTAAGTCAGAAACATTGAAATATATTAATAATAACTTAGATATTTCAAAAAAATTAAAAATAGGTTTTAGTTTTTATAGGACTCCGTCAAAAATGTATTCTTTTTTAATAAAGGAACAAATGAGAATAAAGAAAGCACTATTAGAAAACAACATTAAAACAAGAATAGTTATTTCTAAAAACAAAGACTTGAGTGCTGTGATAGTGTCAAAGGAAAAATTAATTTCTAGTTCGGGTTTAGATATGCAGGTGTTGGTATTTGGAGAAAGTATATATTGTTTTAAAACTGTTGCTATCCAAGACTTTGAAAGATTTGGACGTATTGATTACAAAAGACCACGTGTTGATTCTCAGTCGGGTATGATGCCTCCAAAGCTAGCTCAAATGATGCTTAATTTATCACTCTGTCGTGGAGTTGTATATGACCCATTTTGTGGCTCAGGCACAATACTTCTTATGGCAGGAGAGCTTGGATTTGATAAAATAATTGGTTCAGATATTTTGCCTCGTGCGATATCAGATAGTAATGAAAATTTAGCATGGTATGAAAATGTTTTTGATAAAAAATTAGATTATGAAGTATTTGAGTCAGATGTATTATCACTTCCACCAAAAATCGCAATAGAAGGAATTGATTGTATTGTAAGCGAGGGATATTTAGGTAAAGCACTAAGAGGGAATGAGTCTATTCAGTTTATCCAAAAACAAATTATAGAATTAGAAGATTTGTATATAAAATCATTTGAAGTATTTTCGAAAATATTAGAAGAAAAATCTGTTGTTGTTATGTCTATTCCTGTTTTTGTTCACGCTACAAAATTATTATATCTTGATGTGCTAGAGAAAATAGAAAAATGTGGATTTAGACTTGATAATTTAGTAGAAGAAAAATATTTAGGAAAAAGAAAAACACTTATTTATAAACGCGA
>CAZWVD010000065.1:4175-5249 GCA_964636855.1 uncultured Gammaproteobacteria bacterium
TTATCCATTCTTTCAAAGCGAACTAGAAAAAAACCAGAAAATATGAAAATTTTTGTTGCACGGGACATAAGAAATTCTTCAAACAGTTTGAGTCGTGCAATTTGCGAGGCAATGATTTCAAAAGGGGTGCATGTCTATGATGCAGGACTTGTATCAGTGGATGTAATTTATTTTGCAGTTGGTAAATTTGATTATGATGGTGGAATAATGGTTACAGCATCTCATAACCCAGGAGCCTATGGTGGTTTTAAAATGATTTCAAGTGGTGTTAACTGGGTTCGTGGAAGTGACTTATGGGCTCATAGAGATCAGATGACAAATTTTGAAGATAAGCCTGGATCAATAGAGTCTATAGATATATGGCAAGAATATTTAAATCACATATTTTCTTTTGTTGATATAGAAAAAATAAAAAAATTACGCGTTGTAGTGGACTCTGGAAATGGAATGGCAGGAATTATGATTCCAAAGATTATTGAAAGATTGCCACAGATAGAGCTTGTTCCATTGTTTTTTCAGCCAGATGGAAATTTTCCAAATAGAAATCCAAATCCACTTACAGATGGAGCAAGCCAAAAATTATCAGAGAAAGTATTAGAAACCAAGGCGGATATTGGATTCATTTATGATGCAGATTCAGATAGAGTTTTCTTGGTTGATGATGAAGGAAAATTTTTGCCAGGAGATGAGGTGATATTGGTTCTTGCAAAACAGCTGCTTCAAAAAAATCTAGGCGCTGGAATTGTATACAATTTGATTTGTTCAAAAAATGTGAAAGAATTTGTAGAGAAAAATGGTGGACGCGCAATAAGATCGGAAGTCGGATATGTAAATATGGGGACACATATGAAAATTGATGGAGGTGTTATGGGCGGAGAGGTTTCAGCACATTTTTCATATGAAAAAAATTATTATTCTGATTCAGGATATATTTCATTTCTTATTATTTTGCAAGCAATTTCAGAAGATGGTTTTAGATTATCTGATTTTATAGATGAAAATAGACATTGGCATAGATCTAGTGAGCTCAACGTTCCAGCAGATAATATGGAGAAAATGATTGATAATATAAGG
>CAZWVD010000066.1:0-3035 GCA_964636855.1 uncultured Gammaproteobacteria bacterium
CAAACGTCTTTTAATAGCTGACCTGAACCATCACACTCTGGGCATTGTGCCGCTGAAGCAAAAGATCCAAAAATAGTATTTTGTTGAACATGAATACGTCCTGTACCATCACACCTTGAGCAAGTTTTGCTTCCATGACCACCGACACCATTACATTTTTCACATTGAACATTTTTTTTGAGATTAACTATTTTTTCTATTCCAAAAATAGCTTCTTCAAACGATATTTCAATAGATATTTCAACATCTCGTCCTCTAGTTGACGCTTTTTTTGTAGTTCGTCCACCTCCACCAAAAATATCCCCAAAAATATCACCTAAGTCACCAAATCCAAAATCTGAATTTCCACCACCAAACCCACCAAAGCCCTGCGAAAAATCTTGCCAATTTCCATTATAGCCTCCTCCGCCACCAAATCCTGATCCAGAGCCAAAATCAGCACTACCAAATTGGTCGTACTTAGCTCTTTTTTCTTTATTACCTAATACTTGATAAGCTTCATTGATTTCTTTAAACTTTTCATCTTTTCCATTTGCTTTGTCTGGATGATGTTCGTGAGCAAGCTTTCTAAAAGCTTTTTTGATTTGATCCTCTGTGGCGTTTTTATCAAGACCGAGAGTTTTGTAATAGTCTTTGGACATTTATTAGTGTTTAGAATTTAGTTTTTAGTATTTAGCAATTTTGGTTTAAGATTCTTTTCTATCTGTAAAACCAATTGTTTTTTCAGGGCTTGATGATTCTTTTATTTCTCCAAATTGATCTTCGTATTTTTTAAGATTTTCTTGCATAGCGCCAATAATTCTTTTCATATGTCCTGGACTTGTAATAACCTTTGATACTACTTTTCCAGTGGGTGGCAATAAATTCATAAATACCATATGAAACTCGTCCTGATTATGAGAAATTTGCATTGCATTTGCATACTCACCACCAGGAATATTATCTGAGATTTTTAATTCCACTTGTTGATTTTGTTCTGTCATATTATTAGTTTTTAGGTTTCAGTTTTTAGGTTTCAGGGAAGCCATTGGCTAAAACCTGAAACCTGCACTCTAAAAGCTAGTTTATTCTTTTTTAACATCCTCAAACTCTGCTTCAACTGGCTCATCTTTTTTTGCTTCTTCTGGCGTTTCTGTGCTTGCTTGTGCATCTGAGTTTGGCTGAGCTTGTTGATTTTGCGCATACATTGCTTTTCCAATTTCTTGAACAACTTCATTCATCTCTTCCATTTTCTTTTTCATATCTTCTACATTGTTTGCAGTTTTTGCATCTTTCAACTCTTTAAGTTTTGCTTCTACTTTTTCAATAATATCTTTACCAACCTTATCTCCGGCATCTTTTAGCATTTTTTCAGTATTATAAATAATACTTTCTGCATTATTATTTACTTCTATTTCTTCTTTCTTTTTCTTGTCTTCTTCAGCATGAGCTTCTGCTTCTTGCTTCATTTTTTCTATTTCTTCTTTTGAAAGACCGCTTGATGCAGTGATTGTAATTTTTTGCTCAGTTCCCGTTGCCTTGTCCACTGCTTTTACATTTAAAATTCCATTTGCATCAATATCAAAACTAACTTCAACCTGAGGAACGCCACGAGGTGCTGGTGGAATACCTGATAAAATAAATCTGCCGAGTGTCTTGTTATCTTGGGCTAATTGTCTTTCACCTTGAAGAATATGAATTTCTACAGAAGTTTGACTATCTGCGGCTGTTGAAAAAATTTGACTCTTTGCTGTTGGAATAGTTGTATTTTTTTCAATAAGTGGGGTCATAACACCACCAAGGGTCTCAATTCCAAGAGTAAGTGGAGTAATATCAAGAAGCAATACTTCTTTACTACCCATAGAACCCTCAAATTGTCCTGCCTGAATAGCTGCTCCCATAGCGACAACCTCATCTGGGTTTACTGTAATATTTGGCTTTTTACCAAAGAATTCTTCTACCTTCTTTTGGACATATGGCATACGTGTCATTCCACCAACTAAGACCACTTCATTGATGTCTTCTTTCTTTAAACCTGCATCGTCTAGCGCCTTTTGACATGGAATCATTGTTTTATCTACCAATTCACCAACAAGCTCTTCTAATTTTGCACGTGTTATTTTCATTACTAAATGCTTTGGACCAGTAGCGTCTGTTGTAATGAATGGCTGATTAATTTCTGTTTCCATTGAAGTAGAAAGCTCTATCTTTGCTTTTTCTGCAGACTCTTTCAAGCGTTGCAAAGCTGTTTTATCATTTGCAAGATCAATTCCTTGATCTTTTTTAAATTCATCAATAATAAAGTGAATAATCTTTTGGTCAAAGTCATCTCCACCTAAATGAGTATCACCATTTGTTGACTTTACTTCAACAGTAGACTGCTTTGTTTCTGCGTCATAACCAATATCTAGCACTGACACATCAAATGTTCCGCCACCCAAGTCATAAACAACTATTTTTTGATCTTTGTTCTTATCAAAACCATATGCAAAAGCTGCTGCTGTAGGTTCATTGATAATTCTTCTCACCTTTAGTCCTGCAATTTCTCCTGCGTCTTTTGTTGCTTGACGTTGTGCATCATCAAAGTATGCTGGAACCGTAATAACAGCTTCTTCTATTTTTTCACCTAATTTTTCTTCTGCATCTGCCTTTAATTTTTGTAAAATCATTGCTGAGATTTCTTGTGGTGAATAATCCTTGTCACCAAGTTTGATTTTCACACCTTCTCCTGCTTGATTAATTTTGTAAGGCAATGTCTTAATATCATTTTGAATTTCTGCATCACTAAATCTTCTACCGATAAGACGTTTGATAGAAAACAAAGTATTATCAGGATTTATAACTGCCTGACGTTTTGCAAGAAGTCCTACAAGACGTTCTCCTGATTTTGCAACTGCTATTATTGATGGGGTTGTTCTTGCGCCTTCTTTGTTTTCCAAGATAACTGGCTTTCCACCTTCAATAATACTCATTGCACTATTTGTTGTTCCTAGGTCAATTCCTAATATTTTGCTCATATTTATTGTCCTTTCTTATTTAACTTTTTTATATATATT
>CAZWVD010000066.1:3135-4898 GCA_964636855.1 uncultured Gammaproteobacteria bacterium
GTGCTATTTACTAATATTTTTTTGCTTTTGAAATTTAATATTTCACTTGGCTCTAAATCAGTAACAATAGCTTGACCCACTACGCCATGAGGCATAATCATTATCTTTAGAGCTATTCCACTTTTGCAATTATCACACTTAAAATATGATAATATATCCAAATCTTGTGCATCTAAAAGTTGCACTTTTTTTGCATCATAATCCCCGTCACATACAGGACATTTTTGTAATATTTTTTTTGGGAAAATCAGTGATCCGTCCATTTTGTTTTGTTATAACCTCCGAGGTTCTAGAACCTCGGAGGTTGAGGTTATTTATTTCTTAATCTCTATCTTTACAGATTTTGGTTTTACTTCTTCTTTCTTCGGCATTGTTATCTCTAGTATTCCATTTGCAAATTCTGCTTTTGCTTTATCTCCATCAACGCTAGTTGGCAAAATCATACTTCTATGAAATGATCCTGAACTTATTTCTTTTCTGTAATAATCTTTTTCGTCAACTTCTGATTCTTTTTGGAGAGATCCTTCAATTGTCAAAATATCATTTTCAATAGAAATATTGACATTTTCTGGGTCAATTCCAGGCAAAGCTGCCTTTGCAATAACATTGTCTTTGTCTTGATAAATATCAAGTGATGGCACAAATGCATTTGCCCCAGTAAAAGGACTTAGCATTCCCCAGTCACCACCCTCATCAAGAAAAGGATTCCATCTTACTAGTTTCATATTTTTGCTTGCCCCGCCGAATGGCGTGGGTCCTTTCCTTTGCTATAAATTGAATTTTATTTATAATTTATAGCAGTTAATTATATTAATCTAACTTATTAACAATTACTTTTGCTGGCTGAATTACTTTTCCTCCCAGTTCATATCCAGCTTGTAATTCTTTGAGCACTTCGTGATCTTCTTTATTTTCATCGGTTTCAAAATCAACTGCTTCATGAATATTATGATCAAAAATTTCACCAACTGTATTTATTTTTTTTATGCCAAACTTTTCAAAAAATCCTTGCCAGAGAGTATCAATATGACTAAGACCTTCAAACCAAGATTCTTTTTTGTTTTCCTCTGGAATATGACTAAGTGCAACACTGTAATAATTATAAAGTGGCAAAAATTCCAATATCATTTCAGCATTTCCAAATTCTATAATATCTTTAATTCTTTTTTCTGTTTGTTTTTTCAAATTTTCATAATCCGCCTGAGATCTTTTCCAATTGTTCATATATTCATCTGATTGTGCTTTTAATTTTTTACAATTAGCACAAAACTCCTCATCTCCGAATTCTTTATCAAGAGTTTCTTCTTCAGCCTCTTCGACTTGAATATCTTCTTTTTGTATATCTTTTTCTTCTTGCATGTTATTAGTTGCTTAGCTTCGTAGCTACTTAGTTATTTATTAGATATTAAATAAATTTATAAAGCTCTTTTAAAGTAATTGATTAACCCTAAATTTTGCTTGTAGTTCATTCTCATAGGGCCTAGAATCGCTAAAAAGCCCTCATTTTGAACTAAATTAGCTCGAGAGGCAATTACAGACAAATGCTTAGAAAATTCATTCTCAGAGCCAATTAGAACGTCATTGTCAGAAACACCCTTAAACATTCTTTCTACTATATTTTCAAGCTCATCAAAAACAAGGCTTAGGTCTCTTAACTTTTCTGGATCTTCAAACTCTACTTGAGATAAAATATTTGAAAAACCTGTAATATAATAATTGTGTTTTGAAAAAGCAAGTAAAACTGAATTCTTTGATACCTCAGC
>CAZWVD010000067.1:0-4033 GCA_964636855.1 uncultured Gammaproteobacteria bacterium
AACAATTCTACTTTTGTGAGTTCTAAATTTTCAAGTTTTATAAAATATTTACCAGAGTTATTATTAAAAAAAGTTGAGGAACCTGCATCAAGCCCAAGGTAAAATTTGTTCTCATAATTAGCCTTTTTTATTGCCTCTTGTATAAAATCCCAAGCATTTTCTGTTTTCTCAAAGTCAGGCGAATAACCACCTTCATTACCAACATCTGTATCAAGATCATAAGATGACAAAATTTCTCCAAGGGTGTGGAATACTTCTGAACATGCTCGCAGTTTTTCTTTGAAACTCTGACTTACTTTATCTGGAACTATCCAAAATTCTTGAAAGTCCAAATTACTATCGGCATGTTTACCGCCATTTATAACATTGACAAGTGGAGTTGGTAATTGTGGTTTTTTTATAAACTTATAATACTCATTTATAAATTTATAAAGAGGCATATTCATATAATCCGCACATGCCCTATTTAAAGCCAAGGAAACTGACAAAATTGCATTTGCTCCAAGATTCATCTTGTTTTCACTACCGTCTAAATCTATCATTTGCTTATCTAATTCAATAATATTTTCTATATCCTTTCCTACTAAAAGATTATTGATATCTTTATTAACACTGTTTACAGCTTTTAAGACGCCCATTCCACCATATCTATTCATATCTCTATCTCTAAGCTCATATGCCTCTGATGATCCAGTTGATGCACCAGAGGGAACTGATGCAAAATAATATTTTCCATTATCCAAAAATATAGTTGTACTAATAGTGGGATTACCCCGAGAATCTAATATTTCCCTTGCAATGATTTTATCTATTTTCATTTTGTTTTTACTTGTACCCCACCATAAACGTGGGTTATTTAATTAATGTAATTTAGAGTTTTTTCCGCCCGAGGCGGATCCGCCTTTGGCGGATATTTTTATTTTTCTTCAATGCTTCTATGGCTGGCATTTTTAATCCTGATAAAAATTCTAGCATTGCTCCTCCACCTGTTGAAATAAACTTAAATACTTTTTCTAACTTTAATTTTTTTATCATAGTAACTGTTTCTCCACCACCCGTATAAACAATACTCTTATGTCTCTTCATAAACAACAATAAATCTATTGTTCCCTTTTGAAACTTTTTATTTTCAAAATATCCCATAGGACCATTCCACAAAATCATTTTTGATTTTTTTATTTATTTTCCAAAAAACTCTACACTCTTTGATCCAATATCCAAAATCATATCATCACTATCTACGTCTGCAATGTCCTTAATCTGTGTTTTACTAGAATCAATTTTTTTTGCAGTTACAACATCAATAGGAAGAATAATTTTTTTTGAATCTATTTTTTTGGCAAGTTTTAAAAACTTATCGTCATAAATAGATTTTCCTATATTAATTTTTCTTGATGCTAAAAATGTATTAGCCAGGACTCCTCCTAATAATATATAATCATAAGAATTTCTTAGTTTTTTTATCAATTCTAGTTTTGTATCAACTTTTGCACCGCCCAATATAAGCAATTTGCCATTCCCCTTTTTCATTGCAATGGTTAAACTACTTATCTCTTCTTCTAGTCTAAAACCTGCATAACTAGGCAAAAACCTCATTATAGCGGAACATGACATATGAGCACGATGCGCATTAGAAAAAGAATCATTAACATAAATATCAAATAGTTTTGCTAGATTTTTTGCAAATACGATATCATTTTTTTCTTCTTCACTATAAAATCTTATATTTTCAAGCATTATAATATCTTTTGATTTCATTTTTGCTAGATCCTTTTCTATATCCTTGGGTAATGCACTATCTAGTTTTTTAATTTTTTTGCCAATATATCCTGAGAGAATTTTTGCAACTTCATCCATTTTGTATTTTTTATCAAATCCATTGGGTCTGCCTAAATAAGATATTATAACAATCTTCCCACCTCTAACTAATAAAAATTTTATAGTCTTTACAACGGACTCTACTCTAAGAGTCGAATCTTGATCTATCTTTCCATTTTTGTCTATTGATAAATTCAAATCCAGTTTCAAAAGAATTTTCTTATTTTTTATATTTCCAATATTTTCTATAACTTTATACATAATGATTTTTTATTAAATTTTCTAATGCCTCCTTGGAATTATTTAATGACACAAAAAAATTTTCCTTAAATTTTGTATTTATCAAAATACCTTCACTTGTTTTTCCCACAAAACACAAAACTCCATCTTTATTTCTTTTGATACCAAGACCTTTGTATAGATCTTGTGAATCCTCTAGGGCGACAGATTGAATTTCGCTTTGTTTTATTTTTATCTTAAAAAATCTAAAACCCAACTCAAGACCCTCGCTTGTTATTCTAAATTCTATTCTTGAAAAGAAAAATATCATCAAACAATTCAACAATAGTATGATTACGACAAATATTTTTAATAAATTTGATATATCATAATAAAATAAAACCAAAATAGATGCTAAAATAAGTATTAAATAAGAAATTAATATTTTATAACTGCTAAGTTGTCTTTGTCTATATATTATATACATTTTAATTAAACATCACTAAGTGGTAATGTAAAACTAAATTTACTACCCTTTTCTTTTCCAAGACTTTCAACCCAAATTTTTCCACCATGCGCATCAATAACTTTTTTTGCCACATAAAGGCCAAGTCCTGAGCCACCAGTATTTATCTTTGCACTATCTTGTCCTCTTGAAAATTTATTAAACAATTTATCAATATCCTCTTCTTCAAGCCCCACTCCTGTATCGCTTACCTCAACAAGTGCCTGTGAATCTTTTTTGGACAACTTTACGCTAATACTACCTTTTTTTGTATATTTTATTGCATTATCTATTAGGTTTAACAAAACATCTTTTATTTTATCAGCATCCGCTTTTACAATAAAAACATTATCTATTTTTTCAAAAGAAAGTTTTAATCCTCGTTCATTCGCTGTAATTTCCAAATCTTTGACAGACCTCAAAACGAGTTCACCGAGATCAAATCCATTTAATTCTAATTTTAATTTTCCTGCCTCTATTCTTGATACATTCAAAAATACATCAACAAGCCTTGCCATTCTATTACTTGCTTCAAAAACCTGTTTTAAAATATCATTTATTTTATCTGGTATCTTACCATAATCTCCTTCTACAAGCATTGATAGATAACCCTTTATACCCGTAAGTGGAGTTCTAAGTTGATGAGATGCTATTGATAAAAACTCCGATTTTGCCTCATCTAAACGTTTCAAGTGGGTATTAGCATCCTCTAATTCAATATTTTTTGAAGATATCTCTGAATACAAATGTAAATTTTTTATTACCAGTCCAGTTTGATCTGTGAGAGCTTTCATAACCTCCATATCTTCTTGTTTAATCTTATTGCTTTCTACACACAAAAAGAAATCAATAGACCCAATTATTTTATTCTCACTATACATTGGCACAACAACAACTGATTTTATTTTAAGTGCATTTTGCAACTGATCTGCCTGAGTCTTTGTTATGACTGGTTTAAAAACATCATATACAAAATTACTTTTTTCTAAATTTGAAGTTTGCATCGCACGTATCGCAATATTATCGCTATCG
This sequence comes from uncultured Gammaproteobacteria bacterium, assembly GCA_964636855.1. Classification (GTDB taxonomy): domain Bacteria; phylum Patescibacteriota; class Patescibacteriia; order UBA1558; family S5-K13; genus S5-K13. The sequence goes on from CAZWVD010000067.1 coordinate 3,575, forward strand.
TCATATGAGACTCTATATTCGTGTGGTTTTTTTGGTAAAGAAGAAATAATTTTATCTATACCTTCGTCTTGCGTCATTGCGCCTATATACATTACCCTCGACTTATCATCTACGAAATTTACAACTCCCGCACAAAAACCCATTTCTTTTTTTATACTTGTCGCAATAAAAGACACTACTTCTTCAAAATTCAAACTTCGCGTTATAGTGCTACTAATTTTCTGTAGTGAGGTAAGATATTTATTCCTTGTTTCTAAATCAATATTTACCTGCTTCAATTCTTTTGTAGCTTGCTCTATTTTTGCTTGTAAATTTATATTAAACGCCTGAATTTCATTATAAAGACGTGATTTCTCAAGGGCCATTGCTATTTGAGGAATAAGAACTGAAATAAGATTTATATCTTCTCCTGAAAAAGTATCCCCTGACAATTTTTTATCAATAGTTATATAAAAGATA
>CAZWVD010000067.1:4074-4698 GCA_964636855.1 uncultured Gammaproteobacteria bacterium
TCATCTTATCTAGTCTTTCAACTATTTTTGCAATTTTTATTTTTTCTTCGTCACTTAATTCCTTGCTTTTTCTATCAAGCTCTTCTGTAATAATTATTTCACGATTAGTAAAAATATAATTAATAATTTCATCATTTGATGCAATTGCAATATTTTCATCTTTGATACCCCTAAAAATTCCTGTTATTTTATTTTTATATAAAAAATTTACGCTCTTATATTTTACTAATTTTTCTATAGATCCTGATAAATCTAAAAATAGCTTTTTTAACTCAATTTCTCTTGCAATAATAAGCCCGAGAGTTCTAAGGACTTCTTGATAATCTATTTTATCTTTATAGAAAACTTTGTCCGTAAGTCGCGCAAGAAGGCGCTTGAGGGGATCAAATCCAAACACTATTATTAAAGAAATAAATAAAGTCACCAAAATATTTGAAGCTCCCTCTCCTGCAAACACCTGACCAGTAATAAATGTTATTGAAGTAAAAGCTAGGGTTACTAACCCTATTAAAACAAAATATAAAACACTTTTAGAAACAACGAGACGAATATCCATAAGACGATATTTCAATATTGCATAAGTAATAACAACTATATAAAAAAATACAAAAAAATTACCAAATG
>CAZWVD010000068.1:0-4624 GCA_964636855.1 uncultured Gammaproteobacteria bacterium
GATTTGTAACAGGATTAACTAAGAAAAATATTGTTCTGTTCTGAACATTAACAGGCAGAACACCTATTACTTTATAGCCAGGTTTAAAATAGGAACAAAGCAAATTAGATTGTTCATTTGTAACAATCAACACATCTCCATTAGAAGATTGAATATTCCCATTAACAAGCAGAGAAAACTCGTTAGCAGCCAATTCTGATTGGTGCTTAGAAAGCTTCATCCCAGAAAAAAACTTATTAAATATTTTTTCCATGCTCACTCTTTGTAATTTTTTCTACTCTATAATGTTTTTTACACATACACAATCCATAATTCTTTTCATTACAACCTTCAACTGAACACATTTTACATCCTCTAAATGTTTTATATGTCAAATCAGCTTTATTAAATTTTTCTAATTTTCTATTTAAAAATACAACAGTCCCATTATAAAAATAATTTTTTATTTTAAGTAATATGTCTTTTTTTGAAATAGATAGGGAATATATACTACCCTTTTTTAAAATCTTACTGTTAATTAGAGTATCTATACCTTCAGCCAAATAATGACTATATTCTTTTAGAAACTCTTGTGTTCCAAGAACAGTGAAAATAGAACCTGTGCTTTTTTTATATTTATTAAAATTACAAATACTGCCATCTCCATCAAAATACCCCCTAATAAAATGTTTAATAAGATGTTTTGGGACTTGCTTTTCTGTTGGAAATTTGAGAATTAGTGATTTTTTTGTAATACATCCAAGATTGATTAAATCTTCACATAATTTTTTGCTAGAAATTTGAAGTCTATAAGAAGGTTTACTAATATAATTGGTATTTTTATAGACAAAACTATTCCTGTATTTTAATTGTCCAGAATAATTTAATTCTTTTTTAAATTTTTCTAACAAATACTTATCTTTTTCATTTAAAGTAATTTCAAATACAAAATTTTTGTTGTTTACATACCCATCAGCATACAATAGCCCTAAAAAATAAGCTTTAATTTCAGTGTCTATTATTTCAAAATAATTTTCATTTATTTCCCATTTTCTATATTTTCCATTTACTGTTCTAAGTTTTAAACCTATTTCTTTAAATCTTCTTCTTATTACTCCTATATCAACATTAAAAAATTCTGCAATTTCTCTTTGACTTTTACCATTTTTATATAATTCTATAGCTTTGCCTACATCTATAGGTAATCTGTTTTTTCTTGTTCCTATTTTTTGTTGGTTTACTTGTTCCATTATATATGTCTTGAATTAATTTGTTCATAACTAGCCCACCTTCTTCTTGTTTTACGAGCCAAATTTGCCATACCCAAAAATGTAGGCATTTTAGCATAAGATTTAGCTGCATCTACAGAATTAATCTTTTTTTGCTCCCAATATTTTATTTTATTTTCTATTTCTGTCACCTCCCCATTAGTCCACAGTTTTACAAGTAGCCAATGTGTTAAATGGTCTTCTAAGGCTCTTTCAATTATTGCATCATTAGGAATAAGAGGAAGTTTTGTTTCTCTGTCCATTGGAAATCTCCAATATTTAAGATAGATAACAGGGTCTTTTAAATTAGAAGTGAGATAATAACTTCCTCCTTTTTTGTTGATAGAAATTTCATTAGGAGAGCTGTAAAATAGATTTTTACAATCTGAAACACAAGTTTTACCTATTGACTTTTTATTATTTAGTTTTAAAAGAACAGGACTATTCCAATTTATAACAGATTGACTAGCTCCTGTTACATATTCTGTCAGAGTAACTTGGTCTATAATAGAATTACCTGATTCACAAGCATTTACACACCAACCTGTTTGATTAGGAGGTGGGCATGTAGTTCCTTGAAGAATAGTTTTTTCATCTCTTACAGTGAAAAAAACTGACTTACCTTGCCAATAAGATTGTGTCACTTCATCTATATCTGCACTTTTAGATTTAGAACAAAGCCATGCAGAATCTAAAAGGTAGAAGTCACAAGGAAGTTCTACTTTATAGTCTGAAAGAATCACTACAGAACTATCTTGTTCATAAACTCCCAATCCTAATTGACTAATCATCCACTTTACTTCAGGATAAAACTGTTCTGTATCTAACAAACCATTAGCTGCAAAAGAGCTTAAATTCTCTTCTATTCTTGAGAATAGTTTATCACATGGAATTAAATCAAATTCTGATTCTGGTGTGTTCATATTTAATTAGTTTATTGGGCGCACTCTAAATCTGTAAAAATCATTAAAGTTTAGTTCAGAGTAGTCAAACCCTTGTCTTATTCTTTCTTCTAGCATCTTATCTGCTGCTATACAGGATTTAAATAAATAAGCTTTTGTTTTTTTAATTTTACAATTTCTGTGATTAAACCACATAAATTTATAGCTGTAAAAAAAAGAATGTGTATTTACATGGTATTCTAATTCTGGCTTTTTAATAGAGTCATACTTCACTCTTCTTTGAAGAGAAACATCATATCTCTTTTTAAGGATTTTCTTTCTCCATTCAGGAATATGTGTAAAATTCTCTATTTCCTCAAGCTTTTCAAACTTATCACTTCTCATTTCTTTTGGAAGATGTTTAGAAACAGCTAAAACACCATTAAGATTAGTTCCTATTGTCATTGCAAATCCTTCTGGATTGTCAAGAAGAAACTTAATCAATTCTGTATTTAAATACTTATAATATTCTTTAATAGTTTTATCTGGTAAAACTTCTTCAGAAAGTTTAAGTCTTTCTCTTATTTTATTAAACAATTCTTTTGTGTGAAGAATATGTCTTGATTTTCTAACTCCATCTCCTGCCATATTTTTTATCCTATATTTTTAGGGTTTGTTATTTCATTACTGTTTAAATTTCCATATTCATCTTTAGTTATTTTGCTATAACTTGAAAGTATTTGATTCATGGTTTCTTTTTTAACATCATTAATCAAATAGTCTGGACAAGTGAGTAGATAATCTAAAGGAGATTTGCAATTTAGTTCTTTCTTTTTACAAGAACCACATCCCTGAATAATATTAAAATTGTCTACATCCTTCATGTTTTTAGGATATAGCTCCATTCTTATTACTTCTGGATTACTATCATCTCCTTTTGGAATAGGGATGTATAAATATCCATCCTGTATAAAGTAGTATTTTTTAGCTTTAAATTCTCTTTTTTGTGTGGCTTTCCATAATTTAGCTGAAAAAACAGGCTCATAAGAATTAGAGTAATCCACACTGGAAACACTTCTAATCAACCCTCCAAATTTAGTTTCATAAAATTCTGGGAGTTTGTGCTTACTTTTCATCAGTTTTTGACAAACATAAACATCTAAGTCACAAGTGGTTATAGGCACTTCTTTCATTTCTACACAATTCAATTCAGCCCAGCCTGAAGTGAGTTTAAAAATAAGCTTATTACTACTGTTATCTTTTTTTAAAAAATCAGAAATAATATTCTGTGTTTTTAAATAAACCCATTTAGGTGGAATAAAAGAATCTAAAGACAATCCTTTTAAAGAATTGTTTATATCGCTTATGTATTCTCTGATTGTCATTTGAAGAAAATTAAACCATGATTATAAATAAAAAACTGCCATTACCCAAAAGAGTAATAGCAGTGAATTATTTTGATTATTTTGTTATACTGTATGATTAATCTCAGCTAAAACACCTATTACATCTTGTTTAAAGATTAAAGCTGTCCCTTTTTTAGTGTTTCCTACATAACAATTTTTATCATGCCATTGGTCTGTACCACTTAGGCTTGAAAAGTGTCTTACTACAACACCATTTATTTCATCTTCTGATTGGTAAACTTTCTTTTTAGAAGTGTGTAAATGACCTAATTGCATTAACCTGTAGCTGGATTTTCCCCACATTTCTGCTTGTTCTGTAGCCATTGTAAGGGGTAAATTATTAGCATTTGTATCTCCATGAGACCAAGCTAGTAGATTTTTACCTTCCAATCTATACTTTCTATTTTTAGGTTCTGCATCAATTTTTACAGATTTATCATTTCTATAATAAGCTTTTAAAGCTACCCCTAAATGTTGTTCTGACAATTCACAATGATTACCATTGATGTTAATAAATTCCACTTCTTCTGCAAATTGTTTACAAATATCTATAGCTTCTGTAATTATTTCTAAAGCTGTCTCAAATACTTTAGAAGCTCTAGTGTCAGATTCTACATAAGTCCCTGAAGTTGTAGTAGATTTAAGATTATCAGTATGTAGAGTATCTCCTAAAGTGGAAAGTATTATTTTTTTAACCCCGTAAAGAGTATAACTTCTAAGAGTTAGAGTTTTAATACATTCTAAAAACCTTTCTTTAGCTATTTTTAGGTTGTATCTTTCTCCTGTTTCATGTTCAGAAACAAGTTTTCCAAGATGTAAATCTGCCAAATTAATAACTACAGTCACTTGTTCATCCCTATTTAACTTTGGCAGTTCTATTTGAGGTCTTTGCAATATTGCTGTGTTCTTTTTATTTACAAAATCTTCAAAAGATTGAATATAATCAATACTTTCTACACCTTTTAGTAAATTAGTTTGTACAGTTATTGAATATTTACCACCAAAACTTGTCTTATGATAGATGTTTACAATTTTCCATTTCTTTGTATCTATGTTGAAATGCTCTATTATTTGCTCTTCTGTAGGTATT
>CAZWVD010000069.1:0-4456 GCA_964636855.1 uncultured Gammaproteobacteria bacterium
TCGATGTTGTTGTGCAGACGATTGATCGGTACGAAAAGCTGATGAAGGCTTTTGATAAGGAATTTGATCTTGTTGGAGAGATACAGCCTGAAGCCTACAAGGTCAAATACAAGAAGGAGCCACTTATTCAGATTGCATTTCCATATCATACACAGCTCTATCAAAGAGTAGGTAATAGCACATTTATTCAGGATATTCCTGCTTATACGCACACGAACCTTGAGGATTTTGGGTTTATCACAAGCGGAGAGCCAAGCATATACATTCCTGGCGGCGGAGATATGTCGCCTGACGTAAGCGGATTGTACGAGGATCAGGGCGTTGATGGATTTGGAAACCACTACTACCTGAGAACTGATGGCATTTATCGCATAAGAAGCGTTGCTGGCATTCAGTGGTATATAAACGAGGTCGCACCGAATGATGACCTGTATGACACGCCTATACTTCCATATCAGGCAGATTTGCATACATTCAGAAGCCCCTTTACGCAGGATATTGTGTTTACGAATATTGCAGACAACACAACTCAGTGCGCTGCATTTCCTGTTATACCATATCAAAGGATAGTGACAGATTCAGCTTTTGTTGGTGTTGGCGGGACAGTACCTACGATATCGCTTCCTACGCCAGACATAGGCGATATTGTGTTTGAATACTCAAAGTACGTTGATCAATCAGCACTAACACCTCTTATGGTTAGCGTGATCCCGTATGATTTGCACGACACAAATCCAACAAAGTTTGGGAAGTATAATGATGATGCAATCCACTTTTCAGGGGAGTATTTTGCGCCACTTGAGATTTATGCAACATCAAAAGCATATCCGCTAATGATGCCATCATGGACTGAATATTCATTGGTGGAGGCTATTAATTTTAGTTTTGAAGATGAATTGGTAGAAGCTACGTCCGAGAATACGCTTCGTGATGGCTACGCTCTTGCAGACTGTATCAAAAAAATACTTGCTCAGATTGATCCGGCTATCTACTTTGAAGCAACTACTTTTTGCTCTAAGTTCCTTTTTCATCCTACCAATCCTGTAAGTGGTGATCCGCAAGCGTTAACACATTTTATTACGCCTAAATCGAATATTGTAATTTCTGACTATTCGCAGCCAGACACAAAGGAGTTAATCACTTTCGGAAACATCGACAGGCTCCTGAAGGCGGCAAATTTATGGTGGTGGATTGACAATCAGGGTAATTTCAAGATTGAGCATATCATGTATTTCAAAAATGGAAGAAGTTATGATCTTCTCAATCCTGCAATCGGAGTAAATCTTACCACGTTTGTTGAGCCACGAACAACAAAGTATTGGGGCTACCATACGAACAACTATCGCTACACCAAAGAAAAGATGCCTGAGCAGCTAACTTTCAAGTGGATGGACGAAGCGAGCGAATACTTCAAGGGATATCCGATCAAGATAAATTCAGGCTTCGTTGAAAAAGGACTTATTCCTGATCTTTCAGTGGATAAGTTCAGTTCTGACATTTCTCTTGCAGTAGCGTTCCCTGGTAATTTTGCCATAGATGGATTCTTTGTTATGGCGGCAGAAAATGTCGGTGGATTTTGGACGGTTCAGTATGAGAACTTTGCGTCAATACCTCTTATTGATATACTTGTGCAAAATGGATGGTGGTCATTCTACTATCTACACGATAAATTCTGGAGGCACAATCTTCCTGCCCAAGATGTGAATATCAATAATGCCGATGTGACGGCAATCACCACTAAAAGAGGTCGTGAGCAAGATTTAACATTTCCAGCGGGTGTGAACCCTGATCCTACACGATTAGTGACTTCAGGTATAGGAAATTGCGAAATTCAGGAAATGGAAATAAACCTCGCTTCAAGAGAGTGCAAAATAAGGGTCTTGGGCGACCTAGACTTCGATAATCCGTGTCCAACTTGTTAACTTTGTACGATGGCATACACAAATAATAATACAAGCGTCTTGCCCTGGTATCCAGACCGAAGATACCAGCAGCACCGAAAATCCTACGCCCAGGATCAGGTGTGGCCATTGATATGCTTGACGCAAAGGATGCCTCCGTTTCAGATTTACAGGGAAACACTTGTTGCTTCGCCAATTACTTCTTGTGTTCTCACTCACATAGGCTCAAATGCTACTTATGACGTAACCAGCACTATTGTCACTGATGGAGGGTTGAATATTCAGGCATTCTCTCCGTCAGGGCTTACTGCTTATGACCTTATTATATACCCAGGGCTTGCAAACTTCACAGACATTGTGTTTCCTGAAGGGATGTATGATGCCGTAATTACAGACGGAACAAATACATGGTATTCAGAAAGATTTTATATGAAAGCCGATCTAAGTAGCCATGTAAAGATCAGTTATTGGCATAATGTTCCTTTTGACATCCCTTTAAGCCATATTTCCTACGTTTCTCCCTTTTACAATTTCATACATCTTCCACTTCCTGTTGAAGTTAACCGGCCAAAATACGAAGAGGAAGAAACTGTTGTTGAAAGAGATGGGTATAGATTTCCGATTTACATGACATCCAAAAAGGTGTTCAGAATTGTTGGGCTTTTACTACCTGAGTACATGGCAGATGCCATGAGATTGATATGGATGCACACCAATGTTACTGTTGAGTTCGATGGAATCACATACCCAACAGATAGTTTCAGGGTTATTTTTGAAGAGTTTGAAAAGCCAGGACATTTGTGTCCTGTGACGATAGAATTTACCACAAATACAGTAGTTACCGCAACAGGATATGTAGAGGACGCAAACGATGGTGGAGACTATGACCAAACAGATTACAATGACGATCACTTAATCACAGGATAATGGCACTATATAATGTACTCAAGGCGGATGTTGACGACCAAATCAACACAAATGGAATACAGGCCATTACGGGGGCTATTCATAATGATATCCTGAACCAGCTTATTGACGAAGTTGGAGCAGCCCAGGTATATGTCAACCCTGCGATCACAGACAACCCAAACTCTCCTTCAAGTCCACAGAACCCAAGAGCGTATATTGCTCTTCCGGGGACTTACGCAAACTTCGGGGGCGAAGAGATCACAGCTCCGCTTGGAGTTCTTAGGTGGGATGGAACAGCGTGGACGGCAACAAATCTTCCGATTCCTTCTCCATACAATCACTTCAGATGCAGGACCACAGCAATAATGACCACAGGCACAACAATAACATCTATTGCTATTGAACCTATATCAAGTTTGGGATGGACTGCTTATGCAGGACAGTGGATTCAGTTGGTAAATCGCAGAACAGGAGGCTTTGATTTGGTTCAGCTTACTGCTGATATGGCTCCTGGTGATACGTCCATAAGTGTAAACTCATACACGCTGACAAATACCTTTCCAAAGCACTCAATCGTGGAGTGCTACCCAACGCTCAACATGAGGAAATGGTCAACCATACCCGTTGTCGGAGCAGGATTAAACTTTGTCAATGTAGATTCTTCTTGGAGAATGCCGCCTGTGGAGACTATTCAGTATATCGTATATCTTGAGTTGCTTGAGGTATTCAGGAATGGGCTTCCTTGCAGGTACGCATCATCGCCAACAGAAGAAAGGGAATACAAACTTGATGCAGCAGACCGCACAAAGGTTATTTTCGGAACCGACTTTGTTGCCGGTGAAGAGGTTTCAATAAGATATATTCAACCAACGATATTATGAAATACAAATTGATCTTTTTGATGCTCCTGTTCGCAGGGGCTATGTCTGCGCAAAATGCCGGATACCCAAAGCCTTCTTACATTCGCTGGCTTCCCGAAACAGGCACATACTACTTGCTCGTTGGGGATACGGCAACTCACTCAGGAGCGTGGTTTGAACTTGGAGCAGGGTTTTCAATTACAGACGGAGTGATCTCTGTGGCGAGTGCGGTAAGTGATAGTGTTTTCGTTCTGGGGGATAGTCTTTGCGCCATTTCTCTTGGAGATACTGTATGTGTGGCAAATGATAGCGTTTACATTACACAGGATTCATTTTGCTACATTGTCGATGGCGATACCACTTGTGTAGATTTTGCGGGAGGGATACAAGGTATAAATATCTACAACACAAGCGACACTATATCGGCAGGCGAAAACAGAATTGTAACTATCCCTGCAACATCAACGCTTGCTATCAAAGAATCCGGAAGCACAGAGTTTATAAAATTCTACCCAACAGGAGATACCACCGTCTTTGTAAAAAATGCAAAATTCAGGGCAGGGATACTCGATGGTGACGGAGATATAGGTGGAGCCGGACAGGTTATGACAACCACGTGAACGAAAACAAATTGGGTTAACCCTGGCGCACTGAACGTGCCTATATCAGGATTGTTTTCAGCTCTTGGAACAAACACCAAAGACCATGCAAGTTATCAGCAAGAGTGGCAGTGGAACTCACATACGGGGACTGCCGATGGACTTAAACTGTCATCTACTTCGACTG
>CAZWVD010000070.1:0-4367 GCA_964636855.1 uncultured Gammaproteobacteria bacterium
ATCATAGCTTATCTATTTGGTTAACCAATAATTAAATTATAGCTTATGTATCTTGTTGTGGCATGTTTAAATCGTGGCACAACGGGCAGGTCATCTTGTAAGTTTCCCTGGCTGGGATTTTTTACGGAATGAAACTTGGTGAGGAAGCTAGGTGGCTAAACAGGTGAGAAGCCGGGTTTCAGTTTCTAAAAAAAAAATTATTTCTAAAAATTATTTTTTTTTTTTTTCTAAAATAGCTTCAGCAGCTTACTCAGCTTACTCAATATATAATTTAATAAGAATATATACATATATAGAGTAAAAAAGTGATGATTTAGAAGATTGGGGCTGAGGAGGCTAAATGAGAGCAATAATGCCAGCCTCCTCAAATCATGATTAGCTTCCGCAGATGCACCATTAATTAAGATTTTACTTTTATATGTTAGTGAATATATAGAACCATCATCATGGAGTTCACAAAACTATTTGATGATTCTGGATTAAGTAAAAATAGCGTTAAACTGTACACGATTAAGCTAAATCAGCTAGATGACAAATTTAAAATATCCCCCGATGTGCTTACCTCCGATAAATCGAAAATAGCAAAATATGTTGATGGCCTAGAAAAAATAGACAATAAATTAGCATTTTATAATTCAATATTGAAGTATTTAGAGCTTAAAAAATCCGACAAATCAAGAAATTTTTATTTGGAAAAAAGAAATGAGCTCAACAAAAAAAAATTTAAGGCTTATGACAACAATCTAAAAGATTGTAATTTTGTAGATTATGATATATTATTAGCTGGATCAGCTCCAGTATTAGATTATACAACAAAAGAAATGCTAGAATCATTTTTATTGTTTATGTCTATACGATACCCCATAAGATTATCTTTATGGAATATTAGATTAGCTAAATCTAAAGAAGGATTAGATCAAAATAAAAATTATTTCCTAATTAAAAAAAATGGATACTCATTTATCATGAATGATTTTAAAAATGTTAAATCATTTGGTAAATATGAATTCGATGTAGACAAAGAAGACATTCCAGCAATCAAGATGTATCTAAAAAGATTATTAAAAATGAAGCCCGGTGCAGAGTTTCTATTGTATAATTACTATAATATGGAATCAATCCCATTTGGATCGAGCGATGTTTATTCACGTAAATTAAAAAAATTATTGAAAGAACGATTCGATAAAGATCTTACTATTAATGATATTAGACGATCATATGAATCACATTTAATTCAATCAAAAAGATATCAGAATATGACTAATGAAGAACAAAAAAAAGAACATGCTAAATTATTACATTCAGCTAGTATTGCTCGGCTATGTTATCGCAAAGTCTAGATTATTGTTTTTTTTTATTAATTAAACTTCCCTTATGCATGGCCCAATTTTTGCATATTTTTTTATTATATCCATGATACTCATTACTTTTTAGATCTCTGTCTTCATTTATAAGTTCTGGAAATAATGTCATAAATATATCATAATCAATCCTGGCCTTTTTGTTTTTAATGGCCCAAACTTCATATAAATCAAATATATCATGCATAAATGTTTGGCCCCCTTTTATTTTTCTAGTTGAACTAATGAAAAATTCATATATAGTTTTTTTATAATCATCATATTTTTCTCTAAGATATCTATATGCTTCCAGCTCATTCTCGATCTTTATTTCTTCCATTTTTGTAATATAATATACATCAATATATACTTTATCATATTTATATTTCAAAATTGAAAAAAAAAATATAATTGAATTAGAGATAAAAAAATAATTTGCTATATATACAAGTATAATGAAGCTCTTCGAAAAACTTTTCAATCTACAATCTGGTTATATTAATAAAGATAATATTCTATCTTTAGATGATACTAAATTTATTGAAAGATTCGATAAAAATAAATTAGCTTATATACTAAATAATATCGGAGAGATCGAAGATTTATATAGAGAAGATGCTCGTAATCAAACATCATTAGTTAAATATTATAATAAATCAAAGCAATCAGTAATTAATGTTAAATACATCCAAAACGATAATGGGTTATATGGAAGATATCAAGCCGTCGGATCTTTATCTGGACAAGGTATGGTGCGAGAAGCTAGACATACTATATTTAGTGAGTTGTATGTTGATATTGATATGGATAATTGCCATCCCGTAATTACTAAATGGTTATGCGATAATCTTGATATTGAATGTCCTATGCTTAATGAATATGTATTTTGCAGAGAAAAGTATTTATCTGAATTAATGAAATTAAATTCATGGACTAGAGATCAAGTTAAAAAACATTTTCTTTGTATTAATTATGGTTGTGGTGATGATCTTTATAATAAGATGAAGAACAAAAATCAATTTATTGAAAGCTATCGTAAAGAAATGATTTCGATCCAGAAAAAAATATCTGATATCTTTTATAAGTTCAAAGATATCAATTCGTCGATTAGAAAAGAAAAAGGTAAGTCGGGCAATCTATATGGTTCTACTCTTAGCCATATCTGCCAATTTGTGGAAAATCAATTACTTATGATTATTATTAAATATCTTAAAGATGAGAAAAAATTAGATATTAATGATTCAATATTATGTTTTGACGGTTTGATGATTAATAAAGAAAAATTCGACAAGATATTTTTATATGAGATTGAGAAAAACTTTCAATCTATTGGGATTGATATGAAAATGTCGATCAAGAATATGGATCTTAACAAACATATCTTGGGATTATGTAAGTATGATAGCAACAAAAAATATTATTATCCATATGAAAAGAAACAGTTTGACTTTAATGATCAATATTATTACATTGATCTTATTAATGATTTAACTAAGACTGGTGATTATACTAAAGTTTGGGATTCATTCGAGCATTTATGTAATTTTGCATCATTGAATGTTAATCGTGTGATGTTTAGAATGCTAAGCCAAAAAAATCAGTATTTTGGAAGATATAATATGAAAGCAATTGGTGCAATTGAATTATCTGGACATATCATCAGTTTTTACGATGAGAAAAATAATATTGACACTATTAAATTATCTAAATTAATTAATCAAGTTATTTACAACAACGTTAAAGAGTATAATTTTCTTGAGTTCAAGCCATTTACTAAAGATTGTGCTATTAAAGACTGCGACGACAACGACTTTAATTTGTTTCGGGGCTTTCAAGCTAAATTATATGAGAAGGAAGATATTGATTTAGAAATTATAAAACCTATTTTAGATCATTGGAAAGAAGTATTAGCTTTTAGTGATGATAATAATTTCCATTATCAGCTATCATACTTTCACAAAATATTCAAATATCCAAATCAAAAAACTAAAACAATCATGTTATTTAAGTCTGATAAGCAACAGATTGGGAAAGGTATTATATTGAATGAACTTATCGGCAGCCTCATTTTTGGTGAAGCTTTATATAAACCACAAGTTGGATTATCATTTATCACAGATAGATTTAATGAAGACCAAGGAAGTGTATTATTTACTGTTGTAGAAGAGTTGAGTACAGTTGATGACTCTTATAACAGTACTTTTGACGTATTGAAATCAAGAGCTGTAGATCCATTTATTAATATCGAACCCAAGTTCGGAAAAAAATACAATCTACAAAATCATAACAATTTTGTTATGAATACTAATAATAAATTCCCAGTTAAGATCGAAGCTGGAGATGCCAGATTTGCAGTATTCAAATGCGATGAGAAATATCATAAAAACTTTGAATATTTCAATAATTTGGCAAAATCTATTAATCAAGATGTTGCAGATCATGTGTACTCATATATTTATCATCTTGATAATCCTATTGATCCTAGAAATACACCTAAAAACGATTTTTATAATGATATTAAGTTTAATTCTCTCAATTCATCAGTGAGATTTTTAAGCCATCTAAAAGATTTATTAAACAGTGAGACGGAAGCTGACGAGTACGAGAATGATTCATGGGAGCATATGGCTCTAGTTTATATCGAGAGATATGACACAAATAAATTAAAGGTTGTTGATGATGATGCTGCCGGGGAGGACATAATTAGAATATTAAAAGCAAGTCATATGAATAATATATATAAAACTTGGTGTAAGTCATCAGCTGAAAAAAATACTTCTATGTCAAGATTTAAATCTTACACAGAAAATTATATTGAGCATTCAGCTTCGAGAAAATTTAATTATTATAATGTCGATAATATTGATTTATCATCTATAGGGAAGTAAATGATACATAATACTTTTTTTTTGCGGAAGCTAGGTGGCCAAATAGGTGAGAGACTGGGTTTCAGTTTCTAAAAAAAAAATTATTTCTAAAAATTATTTTTTTTTTTTTCTAAAATAGCTTCAGTAGCTTACTCAGCTT
>CAZWVD010000071.1:0-4331 GCA_964636855.1 uncultured Gammaproteobacteria bacterium
AGTGCTTAATTATCAATTCCATAAGAGCCTTATCAGCATTAAACTCAATCTTATTCAGGTACCCTGAGTATTTTTCACCGTTAACCGTGAACTCATAAGTCGGCCTGAATCCTTCTTCGTCAATATCATTTACCACTGTGATAAATTGCTGGATCAAAGATACATCAATTTGAGCTTCTATTTTTATGATCTTCCCCCGGTCAATAGCATGAAATGTCTTTTGAAAGTACAAAGGAAACAAAACGCTCATGTCTTCGCTTGTGGCTTTTGGATAAGTTGTGCGAAGGTAGCTATTGACATACCAGTTAAATCCGCTTGTCAGACCCGCATAACGTATAAGTCGAGGCGCAAATCCAGTCGGGCGATACTCCGGATAATTAAATATGCCGAAATTCTGACCGCCAAAGATCCTCAACACTGCCGGAGAAAATACGTTGTTTTGCTCAATATACCCTGAAGCAGTCCATGCAAATAGGCTATTTTCACGGGTATCTATTTCTTTTTTAGCATATAGGCTATTAAGTGTTATGTCCTTGTAAAAAGCCTCGCCATTGATATCAACATAATCCTTCACGGCCTTATCTCCTTCGTCCGTCTTAAACTTCAGTCTGATTTGCTTGGCGTAGTTTTGGGAGATAAATTCTGCGACAGGCTTAATGTGATCCACCTTGTCAATCACACTGATGTTTTCATTTATGCTGTTATCATAGGCTTCAACATAAACTGTTTGCCGGTAAATATCCGGTGTGAATCTCAGATTATAAGCCTCTTTCAGAGCCAGCACAAAGTCGAGTTGTGATACGTCGGGCAGCCAGTCTTTACATACAATGGTCTTCCCTACTCCGGTGTACCGGCATCGCTCGTCCATTGTATTCCAAAGTTTCGTCGTTACGCTTTTGAAATTAATGGTACACGTATGATCTGAGCCGTCAGAGTTACTAACCCTGTTAGTCATTGCACCTTTAATGTAAATCAAATCACCGGCCTCACAGTGTATCCACCCTGTATTGAGACTATAGGTTGTGTTTAAAATATCCGTAGAGGTGTAAGTGACTGACTGACTTTTGATAGTCGTTTCAACACTTGACCGGCTTCTTATGATTTTAACACCCAAAGTCTGAGAAATGATACTAAAATAAACCGCCGTATTCCAATAAGGCCGAAAATCAGCAGCAAAATAATAGGTTCCTGATTCAGGTACGGTGTATTGGTTTGAAGCAAAATCAGCCCCCTCGTCTGCTATCTCGTTCAATAAAACTAATTTTGCCTCCGCAAATGTCACTGTTGTCGGGCCTCCGGCCGGAATAGTTGCAGAAGCCTGGTTATCACTGTCAGCATTGGCCCTGACCTCTAATCCTTTATTAACTATAAAATCAGTAGAAGCCACCGGCTCGTTACCTACAATAAAAACCTCCGCCAAATCAGTCAAGACGTTTCCCGTTAAAGTCCAGGGAGAGAATATCGCCGCTAAAATAGTCGGAATCCGAAAAGCAGGTATAAAATCGTTCCCTTGCCAGTTTGCAGTATACCCTGTCTCCTGTGAAAATAACCTTCCAAAGTTTATCAACGGATAACGGTAATGTTTTGTTCCGCTACTCCATGATGCGATAGTATTAATTAAACTATATTCATGGTCGTGTGCCGACAGATCCAAATCCTTCAATCTTAAATCACTGAAGAAGTCATACCACTGAGAACCTTTAATAATAACCGTGGCTGTATTGAGATCATTGTCAACTACTATGACCTTGCCCTTCAGGATAACAACTCCATTTATCTGAACATAGGCTATATCGCTGACCTCGGTAAAAACATTAAACTTATCACTGTAACACAATAACCGTTTATTTTTTGCAGTTAATGGCAGCTCTATTGTATAGCTACTATCTGTCCTGCCGGTCGAAATATCACGGATATCTCCCCCGGAGAACACAACATTAACATCCCCTGAATAATCGCATCGTTCGGTCCCTATGTATATTTCAGAAGCCATAATCAAATTCTATCTCTATCTCGTTAGTGAATAACTCTTCACTTGTTGATTTGCCTCCTTCGCTTACAACCGTCACATCAACCGGTTCAGTCACCTCTCCCATCAAAAGCTTTACATCAGTGGCCGCAAAGATCATCGCAAAATAATCAGTAAAGTACATATCTGCAAACGAAGTCTCGAGCAGATAACTTGAAGCCATGCGCTGAGAGATGAGTTTTCTGATTCCGTACTGGTCAGTATAATAGTTGCGGTCACTCTTCAGACTCTGGACTGCGCCTCCGTTGTAAGCCAGATATTCGGTTCCCCCGGTCAATCCTATGAATTCAAGTATCGCACGATAAGAGTTGCATTTTGAATCAACGCTAACCGTCAACACTGAACTTATTGTTGCAGCCCCAGCATCATCCTGTATATACAACCTCAGAGAGCTGGCGACGGTAGCCATTAACTCACCCGTATTCAATATTATTACGCCCCACCCCTCGGCACACGTCCCGGTTCCACCGGTTACATAAGAGGCCGAATCTTTTGATAAAAACAACTCCAGCGATACATATTCTGTGAAAAACGTCACAAAATACTCTGAAGGTGACGACGTGAAGAACATACAGGCCCCGTCCCGGAGGGTCATATTAGCAAAGTAACTCGCCGTAGAAGATAAAATATAAGAAGAAAAAGCAGTATTTACAAACCTCGAAGAAGGCACATAACGATATACCTGAGTTGTAGAAGTCGCTGAAGTTGTAGTTACTCCTGAGCTGTCCTCATAAACCTCGGTGAACACGACAAAATAAGGCGCCAACATCCCGCCGACTGTTGCACGATCAGTGGTAATCTTCACCAAAAAGAAGTCGCCCCCGAAGTTCTGCGAAGCCTGGCCGCCAACGTAAAGCCTGAGTGACCCTGTTGTTGTTGGCATGATTATCACGCCCTTGTTATTAACTATTGTTGCCCAGTTCGCCCCCCCGGTGTCAAGTTTAAACTGAGGTGCATTTGTGCCGGTTGTAGTAAATCCCGTGGAATAGGCTAAGTAAAGCTCACCGGGGACCATTGCGACTGTATTACTCTGAGCCGCAGCTGCAACGGTACTGATAGCCGAAGATATCCCGTTGCCGGAAGTTGTCAGTGTAGTAAACGTCCCGGTTCCTGCCGAAAAGCTCGTTATAAGATTTGAACCTACTGATCCAAGCTGCCAGTTTGCCCCGGTATTTCGTGGAAGTTTCAGCCCGTAATTTAATGAACGAAGTATATCGCCAAAATCAAAGTCGCTTAATCCTTTCGGCTTCTCTATAATGGCCTTGACAACTCCCTCATGATAGACCTCGGCCCGTATACGGAGATTATTATAACTTGAAGATACGGTTTTATCAGTCGTTACCGTGAACCGGCCATGACCGTCAATGTTACCGGGGGTACTACTTATTGTTATTGCCATCGTTAAATTCTTTTGATATTTTTCTCAATCCCTCAACAACGTAAGTCTCGGCCAATTCCATAAATGTGAAGAGTATTTCTGAATCTCGCTCCACCTGCTCAACTGCTCCGTCGGCCCATCCGCTGCCCTGAGGCGTAGCAAGCGGCATGCCTTTCTTTTTCTGGGCCTCGGCTATTGCAAATGCAACACTTTTCTGTTTCTTTTCATCACTAATCCCCATCCTTAATTTCACGTACTTCATCAGCCCTGTGATATAGGCCGACTTCCCCGCTCCACTCCCCCTGTTATATGGAATCTTTACAGGCTTAACCCCGAAATTAAGATAAGCCCCGTACTTATATGACAGATATTTAATCAGGAACCCGCCATTTTTCACCTCTACATCTGAAGATATATCAGCAATTAACTGGCCTGTCAGTGTATGTCCGGCCTTGTCATAGGCATCGCTTAGTGCCTTAATAACCAATCCGTCGAGATCATCAAGTACAGTTGATAGGTATTGACTATTAATGTTAGGAGTTAAGTACGATAATATTTGTTCCTTGCCGTTCATGTCGGGATATTTGCGTTACAGTAAAGCTCCATTTCAACATCAAACGATACCCCTATTTCGGCATCAACCGTCAGTCCGTACTCGTAAAGCTCATTAGGCATATCATCCAGATTTGTGAGTTTAATGTACTGATTTGATCCCAAAAGTGTAAGATAGGCCCGGAAGTCATCACGGATACCATCCCAAATCTGCTGCTTCGTTTGTATTTCTGTTGAGGCATCACGGTCAAAGTAATCCATGACATAAGCCCTCAAAGTGACTTTTTCCTTCTGCGTTGAGGCGCGCTGCCAGTTCATCCGGGACTTGAAAGTATTCAGATCCCAAAACACATAAGGGTAATCTTTATCCCT
>CAZWVD010000072.1:0-4321 GCA_964636855.1 uncultured Gammaproteobacteria bacterium
TAAGGAGATGGGAAATGCATAAGTCTGAAAAAAAATATTTAGTCTACAGGGAAACCTATCGCGGCTATCTGATCTATGAAAACTCAACGGACATAACTCATATTTACTATGAGGTCAAAGCAGCTGATAATGATAAGTTTGAAGATGTCTCCAGGTATGTTTTTGACACTATAGAGATTTGTAAAAAGTTCATTGATAAAAATCTTAATTAAAAATTATGACACCTGAAAATAATACAGAGTCAAAAGATTGCAGCCGGATATTTTGTTCGGTGTGCAAATTACCGATTAAAATATCTTTAATACCTGTTAAATACAAATTGCTTTATGATATAAGACTACACTGTGACCATTGTCACGGTACATTGACAACGCTTATAAACTCGACAAATTAGAAATGCAGGAATTACAAAAAACAGAACTCGAACCGGCTGCTGAGATACAACATAAGCCCGCTCTTCACAAAGCTACTGACGAGCATCTCAATCTCGAATCATTTTTAAAGAAAAGCATTGACGGAAATATTAAAGGAATGAGGTTGCAGGAGCTTGCAAAAGCCGAAGGTATTAATCTAACATACAGATCATTAATGAACAAGATTGATGCTTATCGTAAGTCCGGGCTTAACGGACTTATCAGAAAGGAATCGAAGAATAAAGGGATATTAAAAAGTTTTTCAAATGAAGTCTTGCATAAAATGCAAGAGCTTTATTTCGAGAGCCAGTGCGGAATCAGAGCTTATGAGGATACACATAAATGGCTCAGGAGCATATCAGTAGAGTTTACTATGTACCGCATAACCCCCTCTTCCGGTCGTGTAACTTCGGAGGGATGTGAAACGCCGGAAGCGGGTTACCGGTCAACTTACAAGATTCAGAACGGGCAGCTTTATCAGATCGAACAGGAAAGAGTCTTAATGATGCTGTCTGCGGAGTTTGTCCCGGGAGAATATATCACCGAGAACGCAGAGTGTCTTCAGATCGGGAGCTATGCTTCGGCTACGAGATATTTATCGAGCATTAAATCAAGCAATGCTGATCTGATGCACTTTAAAAGATTCGGGAAAAGTTCGTATCGTCTCAAAAGACAGCATAGCATATATCTCGATTATTCAAAACTTGAACCGAATGATCTATGGAGTGCTGACAATAAAAAAGTTGACACCATTGTCATTGACTGGGATTGGAAGAGCGTCTTTCGTCCCTGGCTATCAGGATTTATACAGGTCCCGACAAGAAGATATACTTACGAGATCACACGCTCTGCAAATTCCGAATCAGTATCAAATTCATTTTGCAATGCAGTCAGTAAATTCGGACTGCCAAAAGAAATAAATCACGACAGAGGTAAAGATTATCTCTCTGACCGGCTTGCGAAAATGTTCTCCTCTCTCAATATCAAAGTCCGAAAGTCTCTTTCAAAAAATGCAAGAGCCAAACTTATAGAATCTTTTCACAACATCCTCGACAACAAACTTAAAAATCTCCCGGGATATACAGGCAATAAATATCAGGAAATGCCGGAAGACACAAAGCTGATGCTGAAACAGTTTACTAAAGCTGATAAGATTTTTAAGAATATTGAAAAGAATGTCTTCGATGCAGAATTCAGAGTCACATTAAATACAAATCTCGAAGGCAAATTAAAGTCTTCAAAGAAACGGTTCCTGCACATTTCTGAGTTTATAAGAATTCTTGATCAGGCACTTGCCGAGTATGAAGAGACTCTGCACGGCGGACTTTCTAAAGATAATCTTGGAAAGAAAGTTTATGACCGGCTCTGCACTGATGAGCTGATCAGTAAGTATTCCGAAAAAATGAATTCACCAAAAGGCAGATATGAATATTCACTGGAGAGCGGCTTCGTACCGGTGAATGTAGATCCGGGTGTAATCTCGATGTTTGCATTGAATAATTCTCTAAGGACTGTCCAGCTAAAAGGAATACAGTTCAGAGATAATCATTACTTCTCAGCTAAGCTTAAAGAAGTACTCGGAAAGAAAGTTATAGTCAAATACACAGAGTCAAACGAAAATTTTATTTATGTCTTCACTTCCAAAGATGTGCAGAATATTAATTCAGAATCTATGCTACATAAAATTCAAGGTCAGGACATTATAAATCATCTTGAATTTGTCTGTATGGCTGAGAAGATAAAAGTCTATGACTATGGCGATCAGTCATTCAGAGAGCAGCTCTCCGAGCAGCGGCAGGAAGAATCGCAGCTTAAGCTCGCAAGCAGTATCACCAAGCTCACCGGCTTTGAAGCCAATATCCACGAGATTAATAAAAACGTGGAAGAAATTATTTTTAAAAATTCTAAAATTAAAAAATTAAAAGATTCCTGGGATGACTAAAATAATTTTCATAACGGACTGTGCGGTTGATGGATGCTATAAGAAAAATATAGGTAATGGTTATCAAATGTGTAAGAAGCATCAAGCAGATTATGAGAAGGGAAAAAAGTTAAAAGCATTTTATGGGAAATCTGTACAAAAAAATTCAAATATTAAAAAATTAAAAGATTCCTGAAATGACTAAAATTACAGCTCTAAAGACTTTCGAAGAAAATGATTATACGAAGATACTGGATAAGATAATAAACCAGTATCAGTTCTCACAGTCTCAGCTCGCAAGTAAGATCGGCATATCTGAGTCTGTGATCTCGCAGATCAGAGCCGGCGAATATGAATACAATCCGGATAACTTTGTGTGGATGCAGATAAAGAAATTTATAGAGACGATAAATAAAAAAGTTTATGACACTAAGCTAATCCGTGTTGTAAACCGAATGCTTAATGACGCTTACAAAGATAAAGAGATCGCAGTAATTACAAGCTGCTCCGGTGCCGGCAAGACTACAGCGATTGTACAGCATTGCCTGATAAATCACTATGCAGTTCATATCAGAGTGAATGAAGTTTTCACTACCAAATATTTGCTTCAGATAATATTAAGATCACTCGGTACTCCGTATCTCGGACTCAGCACTCAGCAGATGTATGAGACAGCTTCCGAGATCTTGTCCAGGAAGAACCGGCTCATAGTAATTGATGAAGCTGAGCGCTTGAAAGTATCTCAGCTTGAATTGCTCCGTGATCTGTATGATCAGGGAAATATGGGATTGTGTCTTGTCGGACTTGAGTCATTACGGTCCTTACTGCAGAGAGGTAAGAACTTAAGAGAGAATCTTGTCCAGCTCTACTCGAGAGTCGCATATCAGAAGATTGTTGATATACTTGAGCCGGACGATGTAGAAATGATCCTTAATGACAAACTCGAGAAACACTCGATAAGCAAAGCAATGATGAAAGATTTAAGTAAGAGATATAAAAGCCGCGGCGGATTGAGAGCAGTAATAAAGCTTTCACAGCTTGCAATAAAATTGGCTGACAAAAATAATATTCAGATTATTAATGATGAGTTCATTGACTCATGCACAGGAGAGCTTTCATTATGAACGAAATAAACCGGGATAAATTTAAAAAAGTATGGAAATTAAAACTCCATGTTATCTGGAAGATCCTGAAGTCTAAGAAGTTTGCTTTATTGGATATTGAGCAGCTTTCAAAAGAGAAGTTTTATATCAATTCCTATTTCTCCAGGGGCTTTACAAACGCGCAGATCAGGGACATCCTGAATGTTGCTCAGGCAATACAGACAGAAACAATTATCGGTGAACATTTTGATGCTATCGCCACAGAAGCAAAACAAATTTTAAATTCTTAATAAATTATGAATAAAGCATTTTTAAATTTTAACATGGCAGCGAAGCTGCAGAGAATCGGGATTCCAAATGCGTCCGGATACTTCTATAAAAAAAGCGGTATGAGAAAAGACAAGGATGTGTACTCATCTAAAGAGATCTTTACAGGCATGACAAATTTCGATTCTGTCTATCTCCCGGCATATCTCAGTCAGGATTTAGAAGACGTGATGCCGGCAGAGATAAAGTCGAAGGGGGATTTATATACTTTGACAATCCGAAAGACGAAAGTAAAGTATGATGTCAGATATGAAAATTCCAAAGGTCAGGTAATCTACAGGGAATACGCAGATAGCTCAGTAGAGGCCGAAGCTAAAATAATTTTATTCTTAAAAAAACATAAATATATCTGAGATGAAAAAAAGACGTTGTAATATTTGCTATAAGAATTTACCCGTGTCTCAGTTCCATGCATCACAGACCAGACGGATATGCAAGCAATGTCTCGCAGACCAATATAAAGCGCCGGTAAGTACGCGCCTGGATTTTGACAGCGCCGTACTTTCCGAAGATGAAATGAATCGTGAAATGAATTCGATAGTGCGGGTCAGTCCTAA
>CAZWVD010000073.1:0-4285 GCA_964636855.1 uncultured Gammaproteobacteria bacterium
GATGCAAAGCATTTTCTTATCGCAGCAGCGTCTATTGTTGCAAAAGTATATAGAGATGAATACATGGAAGAATTGGCAAAAAAATACCCAGAATATTTATTTGATGTTCATAAGGGTTATGGTACAAAACAACACATTGAAAAGATAAAGGAATTTGGAATGTGTGAAATGCATAGAAAGAGTTTTATACATTTTTTAGAATAAACCCCTATGCATGGGGTTTTATGAAAAACGTTGCTTAAAGGGGTTTTAATCGCTATAATAGTATTATAATAGAGACGGTTTTAATATAAGAATCATATTAAAAAGTAATAATTTTATGCTTAATACAAAAAAAATAAGAAAATTTTTTCCAGCAGTAAAATCTGGAAGAGTTGTGTCTAATAATGCTGCTAGCACACAAGTGCCAACACAGTTATTGGATTTATTGAAGAAGCTTATTGTAAAATATGATAATGTTCATAGGGGCCAGTCTGATTCTTCAATATCAACAACGGAAATGTTTGAATCTTCATATGATACAATAGCACAATTTATTGGTGCCTCATCTAGAAAAAATATTATTTTATATAGAAACACTACAGAAGCAATTAATTCTGTGATGTATTCTTTGATGACAGAGTTTAAAGATGGAGATAATGTTGTTACAACATTTATGGAACATAACTCAAATTATGTTCCATGGTATGGACTTACCAAAGAAATTTTACCCAAATTTGGTATTAATGTAGAGTGTAGAATTGTAGAATTTGACAAAGAAACAGGCAAACTTGATTTAGAACACTTGAAATCTCTGGTAGATGAAAGAACGAAGCTTGTTTGTTGTGTTGGAGCATCAAACTTTTTAGGGACCAAAAATCCCATCAAAGAAATTAGAAAAATAGCTGACTCTAGCGGATATAATCAACCAAATGGAGAAAAAAAATCCTATCTTTTAATTGATGGTGCTCAAATTGTTCCAAATGTTTTTATGGATGTTAAAGATTTGGGGGTAGATTTTTTGGCTTGGTCTTTTCATAAAATGCTTTCACCATTTGGAGTGGGTGCTTTATACGCAAGAGAAGAATTGTTAAATAGCATGAAGCCATTCTTATATGGAGGAGATATGATTGCTGAGGGCATGGTTAGTCCAGAAAAGGTAGAATACAATGCTCTTCCTTGGAAATTTACGGCAGGAACTCCAAATATTTTGGGAACTATTTTGTCAGCACAGTCTTTGAGATTACTAATGGATTTTTCTTTGAATCCTGGAAAAAATGTTTATTTTATGACTGATAAAAAATTGGAACCAGAGGACATAAAAAGAGCTATGGATAATATAGCAACCCATGAACACGAGCTTATTGAAGAAGCGCTCAAAATATTGGGAGAAATTTCAGCGTTAAAGATTTATGGTCCAAAAAATCCAGAAGAAAGAACGTCTTTAATAGCTTTTAATTGTGGAGATAAGAGTCCGTTTAAGCTTGCCGAAGAGCTAAATAAATTAGGAGTTGAATCTCGTGCTGGATGTCATTGTGCAACATTGGCACATTATCATTACAAGCTTAATCCACCAGCAAGTTGTAGATTGAGTTTTTATATATATAATGATATTAAAGATGTGAGAAAGGCATGTATGGCAGTCAAAAAATGTTTAGAGATCAAAAGTTAATTAGATAAAATAAGTCTGTATTCTAAATAAAATTAATTCGTCTTGCTAAGGTAAGATAAAAAACAATATGAAACAATGTTTAATTTATGACAAGTCTTTGAGATTTTCTAGAGCTACCTATGGAGCTTTAGTTTTATTGGCATTTTTTATTCATAGTAAGTGGTTGGTTTTTGCAGTAAGTTTTTTGATAGTTGTTGGGGTTATTTCTTTGAAGCTTAATATTCCATATCAATTTCATAATTTTATAGCAACTAAATTTTTGAAAAAAAAGTCTGAACCAACTCAAAAAGAATTAGGGGAATTAAATTTTGTGTCACTTGCTACCGCTGTTTTGCTCTTAATTGGATTTTTTTTATTACACTATACCAAACTTATTAATTTTGCATGGATTTATATTTTGATAGTAACTTTGATGATATTTTTGGCGTGTCTTGTGGGTTTTTGCGTAGCAACGTTGATGTATATTGCTTTAAAAAAAGTTTTTATTAAAAATCAAATTGACTCATAATAGTAATTATTAATGGATAAAAATAATCCAAAACAAAAAGAAAAGATAACGCTTGGGAGTGGCTGTTATCTTAATAGAAATTGTTGGTTAGTAAAAAATTTGAATAACTCGCCGTATAAGCGTTGTCAGTATTGTGAACAAAAATTTCATAAGTGTTTATTTTTACAATATCAAGTAATCAGTATGATTTTGATATTGTTTTCTTTTGGGATTTTCTTTTTTATAGATAAAAGTATTTCTACGGCGTCAGTAATGATTGTTTTTTTACTTGTAATTGTTTACGGCTATTTTTTTAATAATAGTACAGAGAAAATTATAAAATCCAATTTTCTAGAAAAGAAAAGTAAAGAGGCTCTGAAAGAATTATCAGGTCAACTTGAAGAAAGAGTTAGTGATCAAACCAAAGACATAAAAGAAAAAAATGAACATCTTCAAGAGTTGCTTAATATGAAAGGAGATTTTTTGAGAGTAGTAAATCATCAGCTCAATACACCCCTTTCTATAATGAGAAGCGCTTTTTCTATGATGGAAGAGAATTCTATTCCTATCGATAAGGGAATGGAAATAGCTAGTAAAGGGCTTTCTAGAATGGCTAGCACTATTTCTGAATTTTGGGACGCTTTTGAATTAGAGGGCCAAAAAATAAAAATGAATATTGAGCCTGTTGATATAGGAAAAATTATTAATGCAATGATTGAAGAGAAAAAGAATTTGAGATTAGCGGTAGATAGAAAAATTAAAATAAAATTAAATAAACCAAAGTTTAAAATTCCATTAGTTTTGTGTGATTTAAAAAAAATAGTACATGTCGTTTCTAATTTATTAGATAACGCAATTTTTTACACATCAAAGGGTAGTGTGAATATAGATTTAATGATCTTGGAAAAAAATAAAAAAAAGTATTTAAAAGTTTTAATTTCTGATACTGGAGCAGGTATAGGTGAAGATGATAAGAAAAGATTGTTTACAAAATTTTATAGGGGATCTCAGGCGACAGGATTAAATCCAGATGGATCTGGGTTGGGTCTTTATATAGCTAAAAAGGTTATTGAAGATAGTGGGGGTAAATTGGTTTTAGAAAAAACAAAACTTGGCAAAGGTACGACCTTTAGTTTTTCTTTGCCAGTTGCAAAAAAAGAAGAAGGGCATTTGAATATTAGTGGTAGCAAAGAAGATCAGATTGAATCTGTTAAGATTAATAAAGATGTTGAGCGATCGATACTTTTGATTGAAGACGAGTCAAATATAGTAGATTTGTATCATATATATTTTAAACACAATGGTTATAATTTTTATTCTACACAAGACGTAGAAGGGGCTATAAATATTGCTCAGACTAAAAAAGTTGATATTGTTCTTTTGGATATCATAATTCCAAAAAAAGAAAAAGATGGAGCGGTTAATGTTGTCGCAGAACAAGGATATAATTTTTTAGCAGAATTAAAAAAGAATTCAAAAACAAAAAATATTCCAGTAGTTATGTTTACCAATTTAAATACTGAAAAAGACAGGAAAAAATCTGCAGAAATGGGAGCATCGGGATATATTTTTAAAGGAGGTACTGCACCAAAAGAGTTATTGAAGGAAATAGAAAAGATTTTATCTAAATAGTTTGTTTTTCTATAATAAAAAAGCGCCAGATCTTAGATCTGGCGCGGAAAGCTTCGTTTGTTAAGCGGCAACCTCAACAATTTTGCCATCTTTGATTTCAAACACCTTAATGGGCGTTTGTTTTTTTTGACCCATGGCTCGAGTTACTTGGGCAAGTTCTTTGGGATAACCATTTTGTATTAATATGTATTGGACATCTTTTTTTGGAGAAAAGTATGCTCCGCATACAGTGGCCCTTACTCTCGGATGACTTATTTTTTTGCAGTGTGAGATTTCTAGACTTGTTATAAGAACTATTTCTAAGTCCTTAAATTGTGGAATCTCGGCATCAAATTTTTGAATTAGTTTTGTTACGTCTTTGTAGACTGTTTTAAAACTAGTTTTAGGTAAAAAGGTTAGGATGACCTTTTTTGGTTCTCGCATTTTGGTTCCTCCATGTTTTTATTAATAAAACAATAGTCTTTTTGAATAATTTTGTCAAGACTTGTTTTATGTGTCTCATATTTTGCATATAG
>CAZWVD010000074.1:0-4274 GCA_964636855.1 uncultured Gammaproteobacteria bacterium
ATTGTATGGAACAGGAATATATAATCTTGATACAACAACATCAACACCAGTTTATGGAGGAAAGATTGGAATTGGTATAGAATCACCATCTTCAACTCTTCATATAGTATCAACCTCAACAACTCAGTTTACATTAGGATATAATGGAACAAAATACACAACATTTGGAACAGACTTATTTGGTGATCTACGTGTTACGCCAAATGGAGGAACTACGACTTTAGCAAGTAATTTATTTGTAACAGGAACTAGCAACTTACAAAATCTTCAAGTAGTAAACGCTACGACATCAGGATCTCATTATATTGGATCAGCACTTAATGTATCAGGGCTTTCAACATTAAATACACTATCAGTTACAAATGCAACTACAACTGGAAATCTTGCAGTATTAGGATTTACAAATCTCGCAACAACAACAATTTCAAATCTTGTAGTATCTGGTAATGCAACAACAACTGGTAATCAGTATATTGGTGGAAATTTAAATGTATCAGGTGTATCAACGCTTGCTAGCACAACGGTCACGGGTGCTTTAGCGGTTAACACAAATCAATTATTTGTAAGTTCAACAAGTGGATATGTAGGAATAGGAACAACTACTCCAACACAATTATTGCACTTAAATAGCTCAGGTGATTCAGCAATTGCATTTTCTACAGATATTATAATACCTACATCAATTACAAGAAACATTGCAACTGTTGCAGATAATGCTGCTACTGGAACTGAGGCTTGGGCCAACATTATAAATGCAAGAACAAGCAATAATGCCTATGCATCTGTGGCCGGGTTTATTGGAACTAATAATGTAAAAGATAATGAGGTAAAACTAATAAAATCGAATGGAAGTATAGGAACAACAAATAAGGCAACAACAACTTTGCTTTGGCCAGCTAGCGATACTTATTATTCATATGGTTCCTCATCTGATTTATGGGATGAAACATGGACACCAGCAGATATAAATGATTCTGATTTTGGGATTGTGTTAGCAGTTAATATTGATGGTATATCTGATTCGCACTATCTTAAAGGAACAGGTTTTGGATTCTCTATTCCAACCGATGCAACAATAAATGGTATTGTGGCTGAAATAGAAAGAAAGGCTGGAATTAATAGTACAACACATGCCTATGTTGATCATGTTCGTATAACGGTTTATTATACTGCAGATGGAGTTCAGCATTGGGCAAGTGGTGTTCAAAGTGGTACCGGAGATTACAAAATTTCAGGTTCAAGCATTTTTGGAACAAATGATTATCTAACAATTCAAAATACTGGAAATCTTTTAGTTGGAACAAGTACATTATTTGTTGATAATGTAAATAGAAGATTTGCATTAGGTACCACAACTTTTAACTCTACAAATCCAGAAACATTCTTAGTTGACGCAGGAAATACCAATTCAGTAAATGGTCTTGTGGTCCGGGGTTCAATAAATAATTATTTCCAACTCAATATTCAAAACAGATCAACAGGCGCTACATCATCAGCTGACATAGTAGCAACAGCAGACAATGGGAATGAAAGTGTGAACTTTGTAAATATGGGAATAAATGGATCAGGCTACAATGCGCAAGTAGTGGGAAATGCAAATGATGCATATTTGTATGCAACAGGAAATAATTTGCTTGTTGGAAATGCAACAACAAACAAAGACATTGTATTTTTCACCAATGGAACAAATGCATATACAAATGAAAGAATGAGAATTACTTCTTCTGGTAATGTTGGAATAGGAACAAGCATCTCAGATTATAAATTATCTGTAATTTCATCTTCATCAACTCAGAATTTATTACAAATTGGAACAAGTACAAATCCAAGTTTGTTTACGGTCGGAAGTAATGGAAGAGTTGGTATTAGAGATAACGATCCTATTACAGCATTTCAAATTGGTAACAATGGTACAATAGAAACTGGAAATATTAGTTCACCATATTTTGCTTTAGGTGCTTATAAAAACTTTGCTAGATATACAGAAGATTTTAGTAGTGATACGTATTGGGTAAAATTAGGAATTGGAACAGTAACATCTAATTCGGCAACTGCTCCAAATAGTGCTGCAACAGCAGAAAATATTCCGGCTGGATCTAGTTCAACTTCAACCTTACGACAAGCAGCACTACCAAGTACAAATACGTCTGGTCCGTGGACATTTAGTGTTTATCTAAGAGCTCAATCAGGAACTTCAACTATTACTATATTAGTAGGAGACGGATCTGCAACAACATCAAAAACAGTTACTCTTACTGAAACATGGAAGAGGTATGCAGTTACAGGGAATTTTGCAGGAGCAAACACAAAGACTCTTGAAATAAATTCTGGAACAAGTGCAATATCTGCTTGGGGTGCACAACTTGACCCAGTAAGTGAGGCAAGACCTTATTATCCAGTTCCAACAACAACTCAAGTAACAGCAACAACAACTACAGCATATTTTCCAACAAGTATTTTGACGGCTAATGTTACTGCTAACGGCGCTTCGCAAGCTTATTATATGAATGGGTTATATTATTTTCAAGGTGGTTATACAGGATTTAATGTAGGTGCCAACACCAATTCTAATATGGTCAATTTATATAAATTTGATGGCACACTTACAAATTCAAATGGATCAGCAGGAACTTTTACAAGGCCTGATGTGATTGATGGATCGGCAACAACTCAATCGGATTTTAATAATAATTTAGAATCAGTAGATAAAAATATGCCTCGTTTTGATAGAGGCATGCTCCCAGCAGCAGGAGTTACAAAGGGTCCTGGATCAACGGGTATTTGGATGGAATACTCTGCAAAGAATTTAGCACTATGGTCATCATTTGAAGATAGTCTTGGAAATGGTACTACAACTGGTTGGACGGCGAGCTCAGGACTTACTCCATCAATTAATACTATTTATACATTTCATGGTAATAGCTCTGTAAAACTTGTTCAAACAGCAGGATCTATAAGAACATATACTCAACAAATTAATTTTACAGTAGCAACAACAAGTCAGATTAGTGCTTATGCATATTTAGGAACGAATGGCTCTGTCGGAGGTGCTTTATCGTTTGCTTCTCATATTCGTTTTTGTGCTGGCTCAGGAACTACATGTACTGATATAGCAACAGGATCTACGGTTTATACATCTCTTGGTAAGGGTTGGTATAGAATTACAGCACCATATACACCAGCAGGAACAGGAAATTATAGAGTAGGGTTTTCTTTGCCAGCAGGAACTCAAACCGTGTATGTTGACGCATTCCAAGTTGAACAAACAGGATCAGATACGGCAAGTGTCTATCCAACTACATATATCCCAACATATGATTCATCTATTACAAGAGCAAAAGAAACACTTAGTTATCCAGCTCCAACGGGTCTTATGCCTGATAAAGGCACAGTAAATTTATGGCTTAGACCACAATGGTCTTATACTACAGTAACTTCAAGTGACAAAGTTTTATTTGAAATTACAAATTATATGAAGGTATATTTTAAAGATTTTGATAATACTACTAGAGTCGCCTTTTATGATGGATCTAGTTTTGTTGATAGATATTATTACTTAAATACTGTTATAACAAACTACGCATGGACTCATATTGCATGTGCTTGGAACGCTAATGTAAATAGTGCTGCTACAGTTGCTTGTCAGTTCAATGGTACAAATAGAGCAAACGCAAGCACTACTCCAGGAACGTGGATACCACAAAATCCAGTTGGCCAGAGAATTTATATAGGATCAGATTCATCGGGTAATTATCAGGCGAACGGTATTATTTCAGAGCTGGCATTTTTTAATAGTATTTTGTCTGTTTATGAAATGTCGCAACTGTATATATTGAACGCTCCTTTGCAAGATTATCATAGTTCTAGCATTCCAGTTCTTCAAGGATCAAATGGTACTCAGATCTCTCAAGCTGGAAGTTTTAATATTACAGGAAATTATCTAGGTGGATTTGGTTCTGCAGTTGCTCCTTCATTTAGCTTTGGACTATCCACCACCACTGGAATATTTGCACCAGCTGCAAACATGATAGGATTATCTACAAATGGACTTGAAAGACTAAGAGTTACAGATTCTGGAATGATAGGAATAGGAACAAGCACGCCTCTTGCTATGCTTCATGTTGTTTCAACTACAACTCAGTTGGTACTTGGATACAATGCTACAAATACAGTTTCATTTGCAGTGAGCTCGGGTGGAGATCTTACAATTACTCCAACAGGTGGCGATATAACATTGAATGGCAATTTGTCAGTAGCATCGACTACGGTCACAG
>CAZWVD010000075.1:0-4231 GCA_964636855.1 uncultured Gammaproteobacteria bacterium
TTGTATAGGAGGAAATAGCGAAAAATCAAATCTTGAAATTACAAAAACAATTCTAAACCATTTTGGACACAGTGAAGATATGATTGAACGTGTTCCAGATAGACGTGGACACGATAGAAGATATGCTATTGATTTTTCAAAAATCAAAAATGAACTTGAATGGGAACCTCAAATTAGCTTTGAACAAGGAATTATTGATACCCTAAAGTGGTATATAGAAAATGAATCCTGGTGGAAAAAAGTAAAATCTGGAGACTATCAAAAATACTATGAAGAACAATACGTAAATAGAAAATGATAAATATCTAATTTCCCCGCTTCGCCATCGCTTCAGCGAGGCGAGCAATATCAAATAAAATCCAAATAACAAATAATAAAATATTTTTGACATTATCATTCGGCCCCGTCTTCGACTCTGAGGTCGCTCAGACTCGAGGAGAAGTTCTCATGGCCGAGAGGGAAATTTGAAATTAGAAATTCTTAAAATTATTATTTCAAAAAATAAAAATTATAATTAAAACTTTAAAAATGACAAAAATTCTTATACTAGGTGCTCGTGGTATGCTTGGATCAGACATATCAAGCGCTTTCTCATCTTACAATCCAATATTATTAGATAAAGAGGATCTTGATTTATTAGATTTTGAAACAGTGAATAAAACAATTAAAAATATTTCTCCTGAGATTATAATCAATTGCAGTGGCTATACAGACGTTGACAAGGCAGAGGACAATGAAGAGTTCGCAAATAACTTAAATGCTTATGCTGTAGAAAATTTAGCTAAAATATGCAAAGAAATAAATTGTATTTTTTTACAATTTAGTACTGAATATATTTTTGATGGTGAAAACAAAAATGATTATGAAGAAAATGCAATTTCAAATTCAAAAAATGCCTATGGCAGATCAAAAGCACTTGGAGAGAAGCTACTTCAAGAAAATTTAGAAAATTATTATATTATAAGAACTTCCTGGCTCTACGGAAAAAATCCACAGCTTGGAAAAGAAAGAGGAATAAATTTTGTAGATAGAATTATAGAACTAGCATCGACTCGTGATGAACTAAATATGGTCAATGATCAATTTAGCAAACCAACATATACAAAAGATTTAGCTGAAGGAGTCAAAAAAATTATAGAAAAAAAATATACATATGGAATTTATCATGTAGTTAATGAGGACTCTGCTACACCATATGAATTTGCAAAAGAAATTTTCAAAATTAAAAATATCAATACAAAACTTAACCCAATAAGCTATAGTGCATATCCTTCAAAAGTTAATAGACCCATAAATGCACTACTTATAAATACAAAATTTCCACCGCTTAGAAGTTGGCAAGAAGCTATACAAGATTATCTTAAATAAAAAAGGCCCTCAATTAATGAGGTGCCTTAAAAAAATAATCAAAACCTACTGTTTGGTGCTTTCTGGTGGCGGAATGTTAACACGTTTTGATCCACTTTGTTCTTTTTGGCAATTATCACAAACAACGAATGTTTCACATTTAGATTTTGATCCCCCATAATCAAGAATAACATGGCATATTTCACACACAATGCGTGGTGCTGTTTGAGACATGGATACATTAATAGGCATAGTTCCTCCCTTAAAGATTTTTTCAATAATAAAAATATATCATACAATAGAGGGTTTGTCAATATTGTTATTTGATAAATTTATGTTAATATATTTTTAGTTAAACAAATAACTTCTTCCCTCTATACGATGGAATAAACAAATATATGAAAGGTATAATTCTAGCTGGTGGAACTGGCTCACGCTTATTTCCACTTACAAAAATCACAAATAAACATTTACTTCCTATCTATAATAAGCCGATGATCTATTATCCAATAGAGTCACTTATAAAAGCTGAGATTACAGATATTATGATCATTTCTGGAAAGGGTCATGCTGGGCAATTTTTGGAATTACTTGGTTCTGGTCATGATTTTGGAGCTAAATTTTCTTATGCTATTCAAGAAGAAGCTGGTGGTATTGCTCAAGCACTTGCTCTTGCACAAGACTTTGCTGACAATGAAAAAGTTATTGTTTATCTTGCGGACAACATATTACAAGACGATATATCTGATGCCGTTAAAGAATTTAAGAGCACACCAATAGGTGCAAAAATATTTTTAAAAAGTGTAAAAAATCCAAGCTCATATGGAGTTGCTCGTATAAATGGAGAAAAAATAGAAGAAATAGTTGAAAAACCAAAAGAGTTTATAAGTGATTTAGCTGTTGCAGGTGTTTATTTATATGACAATCAAGTTTGGGATGTTGTAAAAACTCTAAAACCATCTGGTCGAGGAGAGCTTGAAATTACTGATGTAAATAATTTTTATGTAAAACAAGGAACCATGAGCTACAACGTATTAAAAGGTTGGTGGGGTGATGGAGGAGAGTCTATTGATTCTTGGCTTGAAGCAAATAATCTTGTAGCAGGATTAAATAATCATACTCAAACACCAGATATTGATGAAAAAATTATAAAAGATTTTTCAGATAAAATAGTAGAACAAGCCTTTCAATTAGCAGAAAAAGAAATAACAAAAAAAATAGAGCTTCTTCAAAATACTACAAAACAAAGTGAAGTTAGGTTTAATGATATCAAAACAGAAATCAAAACCGAAGAAATAAAACCTATTGAAACAAAACCTGTAGAAGAAAAAAAAGATACTGATTCAAAATATCAGCATCCATTTGATATAAATAGCTATTATTCAAAAAATTAATTACTGGATTACACTTTTTTCTATACCATTAAGGGTGATATAATACAAAATATCACCCTTTTTGTTTGGAAAAAATACACCCGAAGAATCAATATTTTTTAATTCAAAAACATTTTTTTGATCTCTATAATCTATTTCAACAACAAATAATTTATCATCCATCGCATAAAGAATATGATTGTTATTTTTATGCCAAAAAGCAGTTTTTATTTTTTCACTAGACCTATTTATTAAAGCAAATTCATTTGTAATGACATCGTAAATAGATATTTCAAAGTCTCCATACACAAGAAGAATTCTATTATATATATCCCAACTAGCACCATTTACATTTTCAAAAGACTTGATTAAATAGTTAGGTGTGTTTGGATCTATTACATATAGTCTTTTGTTGTTTTTATTCAAAACACAAAAATAGTCTCTATTTGTAAGGATAAACTCCATCTCTCCTAGTGTATCAAAATTATAAACTGTTTCTATTTTTTCATCTTTCAAACTTATAAGATTTAATGACATTTTCATATTAGCATCCTTATCTTTAAATCTGCTAATATAATAAATTTTTTCTCCCTCTGGCTTTAAAGTAATAACGCTTGATATATTTAATTGTTGAACTTTCTTAGTGGATAATTCAAATTTATATGCATTATTTTTCTCATCTAAAAAATATAATAAATTTGAATCAAATTTATCCCAAAAAAAATCTTTTATCTTAAATTTAACATAATCCCCAATATCCAACATCGGTGAATTTAGATAGTCTGAATAAACTATTAGATTTTGTTTTTTTGTTTGAATCAAGGTGATTGAGGAGTCATTTGACCATAGAGAAGAAACTATGTCTTTGATTGGAGTGTATAAACTAGAATAATTTTCTTGATCAACATTAAATATAAATAAAGCCTTATTTTTGTTGTCATAAGATAAAAATTTTGATTTGTCTGGAGAATAACTAAGCAAAGAAAAATCTCCTTGCTTTATTATTGTTTTTGTTACCTCGCTTAAAAACAATGATACATTTTCTATAAAAACAGTTTCATTGGCCTTAATGAGCATTTTCTTTTTCCAGGACTGATATTTTTCCTTGCGAATTTCTATATTATATAGATCTGGTTTTAAAAAGTTTATTTGAGTAGGAGTACGTTGTTTATAAAGATTATCATTTAAATAAACTTCTGCCCCCCTTGGATAAGACTTTATATATAAAACACTTCTTTTTTCTACTGATTTTTTAGCAAAATTATAGCTATATCCCATTGCCAAAAAAATAACCACAAAAAGTGAAATAAAAAAAACTACAAAAGCAAATATCGTATAAAATTTTCTTATCG
The DNA here is from genome assembly GCA_964636855.1 of uncultured Gammaproteobacteria bacterium. Lineage (GTDB taxonomy): Bacteria > Patescibacteriota > Patescibacteriia > UBA1558 > S5-K13 > S5-K13. Next base: position 4,073 of record CAZWVD010000075.1, read on the forward strand.
TTTTATTCATATATGTAAACTTGAATAAGCTGAGTTTTTAATGTAAAATTTAATTAAATAGAACTGATCTAATCTTATCTATTTATGGCACAAATTTCAAGCTCTGTAGCCAATTTTATTTTTTTATAAACTATATATCAAAAATATGTCTAAATTCAT
>CAZWVD010000076.1:0-1746 GCA_964636855.1 uncultured Gammaproteobacteria bacterium
TCTGCAACTAAATTAAGTTTTATATCATTTATACCAGGTTTACAAAAAAGTGACGTTCTCTTTATTGCACTTACAAATTCATAGACATCTATTTCTGCTTTTGTGTTTGTTTCTTTTGGGATAATTTGTTTGTAATCAGGATAATTTCCATCAATAAGACGTGATACTATTTCAATATTTCCTATTTCAAACAAAATTTGATTTTCTTCTACGAAAAATTTAATTTCATCTTCTTGAAAATCACTAAGTATTCTAACGAGTTCTGAAATTGTCTCTACTGGAACAATAAGACTTGAGTCAGAAGAGGTTTTTGAGATGTGAACTGTTTTTTCTGAAAGTCTATAACTATCAGTTCCAACGAGTGTAAGCTTGTCTCCTACGATATTGAAAAATACTCCTGATATCTCTGGTCTATTTGTATCAATATAAACTGGGAAACTAGCCTTCTTTAATCCATTTTTAATTTCAACAGCTTCAATAGTGTATTCTTTTTGTTTTTCTATTGTAGGAAGAAGCGGAAATTCATCATGACTCATTGTATTTATAGAAGTCTTGTCATTTGCACATTCTACTTTTAATACATTATCTTTTGTTTCAAGAGTAATATTTCCTTTTGGAAGTAAGTTTATAAAATCTGTAATAAGTTTTGCTGGTACTGTGCACTTTCCATCACGTTCTATCTTTCCTCTTATTTTACAATTGATACCAATTTCTAAATTTGTTGTGGTAAATGTAATTTGTCCATCGCTAGCTTCAATGAGTACATTATTAAGTATTGGTAAATTAATATTTTTACCAGCTAAATGACTTACTATTTGTAATCCTTTTATTAAGTTCTCTTGTAAGCAAACTATTTTCATATTTTTATTTATCCCCTTTAAAAGGAATCTAATTATTTATTATTCTTTTATATATATAAATTAATAATTATAATAAGTGTTGTGAATTTGGTTGATAAGTATTAATTTTCTCTTGTATGAGGCAAAAAATTGATTTTATAAACTGTGCTCTGTGATAGGTATATTTCTGTGTATAAGTGACTGATTTATTGTTTTCTTATTTTATCCCCTTTTATGCACAGGATTATTCACATAGGTTAGCTAGTTAGTTACGTAGTTATATAGTCAATTACTGTTTTAGCTAAGTAGCTAAGAAACTACGAAGCTAACTTTATTCATGAATCTTTTTTATAATAGAATTAATATCATTTCTTGTTTTCTCATCTTTTGCTATTAGGTCACATACTTTATTGTAAGCGTGTATTGCTGTTGTGTGATCACGACCACCTATTTCAGAGCCAATACTTGGATAAGATGCACTTAATTCTTTTCTAAGTAAATACATACATATTTGACGAGGACCAACTAGTTCTTTTTTTCTGCAATTTCCAGTTAGGTCATCAAAGTCTATTCCATAATAATCACCAACACACTTTATAATCTTTTTTGCGCTAAGTCCGGTTTCTTTTTGTTTTGCTATTATTCCGCTTAGAACTGTGTTTACAAATTCTACTGATATAGGCTCACTACTTAGCTGATGTGTTGCTATGACTCTATTTAATGCTCCTTCAAGTTCTCTTACACTACTTTTTGCAATATTAGCAATTGCAACAATAACTTCTTCAGAGATATTTAATTTCAATCCTTTTTCTTGTATTTTGCTATTTAAAATAGCCATTCTTGTTTCTAGATCAGGCATACCAATATCAGCAATCATTCCACTTTCAAAACGAGATGTAAGACGATC
>CAZWVD010000076.1:1846-4170 GCA_964636855.1 uncultured Gammaproteobacteria bacterium
GGAGAATTTTCTTTTATATAATTTGCTACAGATTGCATTAAATGAGTTTTTCCAAGACCCACATTTCCATATAAGAATAAGGGGTTATAAACATGGCCTGGATTTTTAGCAACCGCAGTTGAAGCTGCTTTTGCAAGTTCATTTTGTTTGCCTGTTATAAAGTTTTCAAATTTATACTTTGGATTTATTGATAAGTATCCATTTTCTATTTTGTTTTGTGTGTTTATATTTGTGCTAGAATGTTTTTCAGCCTCTAGGTCATCGTTATATTTTTCTACTTGAGATGTTTTTTTTATGTTTTGTTCCTGAATTTTTTCATGAGATATTTTGAATAGAAGTTTTTTTATAGAAGATCCTTTGAGTATATTATTTAATGCTTGTAATATTTCTTTGCTGTATTTATTTTCTAACCAACTTTTTGTAAAACCATTTTGAACAGCTATTATGACAGTGTCTTCGCCAACTTCTAAAATACTTGTGTTTTTAAACCAAGTTGTAAAACTAGCTTTTGAAATATTTAGTTCTAGCTCGCCAAGCACAGCATGCCATAATTCTTGATTGTCCATGTAGTTTTTAGTAGTTAGTATTTAGCTTTTAGTATTATGCGTAATTTGATACGTTAATTTATTTAGAATTTTTCGTATTTCTATTAGTAGTAATTCTATTTCTGTATATTCATCTTTATTCCCGAAATTTAGTAATTTTCCTATCTCTAATTGAGTTTCAAGTTCAGAGCTAGATGCATAGGCTATCAGTAAAAATCTTCTAAATTCATTACTTGTAAATCTTGATTGACCTTCTGCAATATTTGAAGGTATTGATATTACACATCTTTTCATTTGACTAGTGAGTCCAAACTGTTCTGATTTTGGGTACTTGTCTGTTAATTTATAGATTTTAATCGTCAATTGTATTGCTTTTTGCCAAACGATAAAATCCTTATATGAGGTTATCATAAAGCGCTTTTCTTTAATTGTCATTTCGTAAGTAATTAGTAGAATTTATCTAAATACTAAACCCTAATAACTAAATACTATCCTCATTTTATACTATTTTTACAACTAATGGAATAGGCCTAATTATGCCAAAAGTGCATAAAGTGTGAATAAGTGTGGTTAGTATTTAGGGTTTAGTATTTAGGGGTTAGAATTGTGTATAAATTAAGGAAAATAAAAAACCACCTCGCATTTCTCCTTATTAAGAGTGCGTTGGTGGTTTGTAAAATTATTTTTTTATTCCTCGGCCTAGTAGTAGTTATATCCAGGCTGAATAGATTGTTGGCACCCTACTACGCAATTTCGTTTGCTAAGCGAAATCGGTGCTAACTAGAGGTTTTTCTTCTCATTTCCCACCTCTTGGGTATTATCTTGTATGCTGACATGGTTGTCCAGGGATTGGACTGTCAGCAGTTTGTTGATCTTTATGGGAACTTAATTATTCCCTGTTTTTTCAATTCTACTCCGGGGAACATCTTAACCGCTCGTTAAAATGTATAGGGTTGTTTTTGTTAGTGCAAACCCTTCATTGAGCTAGTAGAAACACTCAATATTAACGCACTCAAATACTTCGTTTCATTTTTCCTCCAATAAGGCAATATCCGGAAGTTATCTTGATTTGGCCAGTTCTAAGTGCAACTTTTACCGTTGCTTTCTGGAATTCTTATCGGCCAATAGGAGTCATTGAGCTAATATCTTAGCCTTCTCTTTGCATTTTTGTAAGAAGGCTTGAACTTTGAAAAATGTATAGCAAAGTACTACTCTAACTCCTCGTCCTATAAAAGGACTTTTTATGATTCTGGTTCTTCATTGGCGCAATGACTACAGTAATTACTATAGCACTTTGTGCCATCGGTCTGATCACATGACATACACGCTTCTGAGCATGCGCATGTTCTATGGATCAACTGAGTTGTTCCTGCAGTTTCAATGTGGTAGACTGCGCCACAGGAATTGCAAATTCTGTGGTGTATTTCTGATGTTTCAGAGACAAACTCTTCACAGACATCACAACGATCAAGACTAGTTTTATCTAACATTTTTTCTCCAAAATCGCTTTATATTTTTGTCTTTTAGCGACTCAATCCCCTCAAGCGGGTCATATGTATTGGAGAATCAGTTTATTTAATTACTTCACAGCAATCAAAGCAGTGCAGAGATAAGGTTTTATATATGGCCTTGTCTTACGCAATTACCATATATTATCATCACCCAAGGGTTAAGATAAAGTAATATTGTTTGACATTTTTAAAATTTGCCATGTCTTGCCTTATTTATTTTCTCTATTTTAAGCCAAATCCGGTCCATAAAGGATTAGAATTAGCTTTG
>CAZWVD010000077.1:0-4087 GCA_964636855.1 uncultured Gammaproteobacteria bacterium
AGTATTACCCCCCCCTTATTTAACTCTTTAAACTCTAAAAATAAATTAGATGCTCTATGGCTCTTATAACGGCAAATCTCTTCTTTCTAGTTCTCCACCCTTACCAACGCAGGCTGGAATCATGTTTATTGGAAAATTTGGATAATCTTTTATATCTTCACATTTTATAATACCATTCCCACTGGCTAGTATTTTCCATACGCCATCGCTTTTTGCAGCAAAAAAATATGCTCCACCAATACCTGCTTCTTTTGGAGAAATAGAACCAGAGACAAAATTATCTACCCTACTACCAACAGAAACATCAACAAGATCTAAATCAATTCCATCTTTTAAAACTAGTGCTTGCTTAATTAATTCTAAATCTTTTTCAAGGCTAGTTTTTGAATCTCCAATGCCACACTCTTTCCTAAAAAATTTCCACTCATCACACTGGCTTCCATCTGGAAAAACACAAACACCATATTGTCCATCTTCATTATTTCTTATTTCAGACTTTCCAGCATTTTGATTACAATACACTGAGGCAGGATTAGCCATGCCAACAGACTCTCGATTTTCTTGAATAGTTTCTTGAGATTGTATAACACTCTTTTTTAAATAGCTTCGTAAACAAAGCACCAAAACCACCAATCCAATTAATAATAAAGCTAATAATAATATGCTTTTTGTTGTTTTTTGCATAATGTTATAATTAATGACTAATTTATATATGAACTTCAAACTTAAAACTTTATACTTATTAATTTAAGTTTATATATTAACACAATCTGATATTTTATTTGCCCTTTTGTATTTCCCTATAGAAATACTCATAATAATAAATATCAAAAATATTATCCCCGAGGAAATTACAAAAGGAAGTCTAAAAGATATTGAATATAAAAGCCCTGAAAATAGGGGTCCGATAATCATACCCAAGTTTGCAATTGATGCCATAACCCCAAGCACCTCTCCTCTTTTTGTATCATCTGTATTTGATATAACCTCACTCGTAACAGCCACTCTTAGAACTGGCTGAGAAAGTGACAAAATCAATATTCCTAAAATTAAAAAATATATATTTTTAATCGCAAAGCATAGCGTCGCTAATCCTATAAATACATATAAATAATAAGATAAACTTTTAATAGAAAACCTTTTAAGCCAAAAATGTTTTAATAAGAATCCTTGATTTATAACCATTATTATTCCTTGCCCAGCCAAAACCATAGAAATTGTCATAGAATTAAACCCAAATATTTCTAATAAATATAAAGAAAAAACTGATTGAAAAATTGCCATTGATACATGAAAAACAAACCATGAAGAAAACAAGCTCTTTATATTTGATTTTGTAAAGGAATAAAAAATAGCCTTAAGAGGATTGATATTAATCACCACTTCTTTTCTTTTGCTTAAATTTGTCTCGGGCAAGAAAATCAACATCAAAATTGTATTCACAAAAGATAATATGCCAACAAATATAAATGATGCATTGTGTGATATTGTCATAAGGAGACCTCCAAGCGCTGGTCCTATAATAAGCCCTATTCCAAACAAAGCTCCAATAAGTCCAAAATTTTGAGATCTTTGTTTCTCATCTTTTGCAATGTCCGATAAAACTCCTTGTGCAGTAGAAAAATTTCCAGCCGCAAGTCCATCTATAATCCTTCCTACAAAAAGCCATAGAACAGATGGCGCAAATGCAAACACAAACCACCCCAGACTTGTTGAAGCGAGGCTAATTGCTAAAATGATTCTTCTGCCATATTTGTCTGATAATGATCCTAAAATTGGAGTAGAAAAAAGTGAACACAAAGAAAAAACTGAAAACAAAATTGTCATTCCCGTAGGAGAAAGTCCAAATAACTTAACATAGAACGGTAATACTGGAATGATTATTCCAATTCCAAGAACATCTACCAATACTGTAAATGATATAATATACTTTATAGTTTTTTGAGAAAAATTCTTTTTCATTGTTTGTTTTAAATAAGTAAATTATCAAGAATAAATTCTTTAATGCCAATAGGATAAACTGGATCAAGCTTACTAAACTCGTTTCTATTATACCACGTTGGATAATAATTATTTTTTCCAGTTTTCATTCTTTCGACCTCTGGACCACCAAGTTTTAATTCTCCCTTAAAATCAGATACTAAATAAAATATACTTTCAACCTCATCATTGTCTCTGAGATTAAAATTAATAATCCTAAAAACTTCTTTAAAACTTATTATATCAAAATTTAGTTCTTCTTTTATTTCTCTTATTAGGGTCATTTCTAAATCTTCCCCATACTCTAAATGACCACCTGGAAATGTAAAATAAGTATTATCATCTCTGACTCTTTTCATTACTAACATCTTATTGTCTTTTATAATAATAGCACAGGGTCTTTGGCGCATAGTTTAATTGTTAGTTATTAGTATTTAGAAGTTGGGAATTATAAACCATTTTGCTTAAAACAGTCTTTGTATTTAAAATCCATATCCTTAAGATGCTCTTCTAACCAATCCTCTAAAAAATTTACTAAATTAAAAGAAACTATTACCTTATCTTCCTTAAGTCTTTTTTGAAAATCTAAAACACTTTCATTGAGTTCTTTATGTCTTGCTTTATATTCATCTGATCCCCCATAATGAAATTTATCAAAATATTTTTCTTCTGTATTAAAGTGTTCTTTGACATAATCTATTAACTTGGATAAAATTTCCTTAAGCCTTGTATCTGTTTGACCTCTTAAAATAGCATCATAAAGCTCATTTACAAGACTTACAAAATATTTATGTTGTTCATCTATAACACTAATTCCCATTTCATACTCCTCTTTCCATGGAAAATGCATATATTTTTTATTAATTAATAATTATAACTTCTTTCTCTTTGAAGAAATATTTATTTCTTTGTTTTTATTATCATATTTTTTAAAAATTTCACAGCTTGCCATATTAAAAGCGTTTTCAATATCAACATTTAATTGATTCGCTAAACGACATATTGCAAAAAATAAGTCCCCTATTCCGTCCTCAAAAACTTGCTTATTTACACTAATTTCTTTAATTCTCTGTTTCTCATTTTTATACCTTAAGTATTGCGACATTTCAATAAGTTCTTCATGAATATGGTCAAATTTATCAATATTTGGAACATCTTTCCAATTATTTTTCTTTGCAAAATTTTTTACTAATTTTTGGGCATCTTTTATTTTTTGTATTTTTACCATTTGTTTATTAATATATTATAAAATACATTCTAAATACTTGACTAATGATAATAATAATATTAGTATATTTATAATCATTACTTCTGGGTCTAGTCAACCCCAACCTCCAATAAAGAGTAGAGATATTGACTACCGCAAGAGAAATGCTAATAAAAGCATAACAATAACACTCTTGCGGTTTTTTATTTTCCACAACAATCAATGAACTTTTTTCCACTCCCACAATAACATAATATCTTACTCTTTAAATGACTTGAATGTGTTTCGCTATATTGTTTTAAAGTTTTAAACTTACAACCTGGAAATCTCTCTAAAATATATTTTTTCAAAATATTGTTCCATTCTTTATTTTGATCATAACCAAATACAAATATATCAGGAGCTATTTTGTTAAAACATTTCATATTTGGAAGTGCGTCTATAAAAACATTTTTTACCAATCCTGTTTTTAGTAAATGTTTTTTTCTGATAACATCCTTAAAATATAATTTTTTATATTTTTTTACTACTTTATCTGATATAAGTATAACATAAACATCGCCCAATTTCTTTGTATGTTCTATAAATTTAATATGGCCATCGTGGAGAATATCAAAAGAACCCCAGATAAAAACATTTTGCAATTTTTTATTTTCAATTTTCAATTGATTTACTATTTATTGATTTTATATTTTTCCAAAAACTCTTCTCGTGTTATATGAGACATTGTTATTGTATCAATTGGATAATCAGGAAAATATTTCTCATGGTCTTCTTTGCTAATTAGTCCATCAATATGAAATCCAAAACCCTTCATTAATGAACTTTTTCTTGTAACCAAATCAGATGAAGCTGTTATTTTTTTTACATTTTTATTTCGTTCAATAATATCAGCTAATA
>CAZWVD010000078.1:0-3972 GCA_964636855.1 uncultured Gammaproteobacteria bacterium
CTAAAGATAAGAAAAAATTTGAAGATATTAGTAATTCTGAAAAACTAGATATACTACTAAAATTTTTTGATGAATTTTCAAAAAAAATTAAAGAAATGGCAAATCCCTTCCAAGGAAGTGAAGATTTTAAATCATTTTCTTTTCAAGAATTATTTGGGCAAGAAAAAGAAAAGCTGGTAATTGTTGATCCAGCTAGTAAAAGCTTGGAATCAGAATTACTTAAGCATGATTGGTATGTATTAAATGGATTTAACGGTACGAGCGAAGAAAGGGAATTGCTAGAATTTGTAAAAAATAAAATTGGCAATCTAAAAGAGAAATATTGCGATATTTATTTATTGAGAAACGAAGAAATTTATAAAATATATGATTTTGAACAAGGGAGAGGTTTTGAACCAGATTTCCTACTTTTCCTAAAGAACAAAGATAATGCTTTTTATTATCAAATTTTTATTGAGCCAAAGGGGGGTCAATTTATTGATAAAGATGGAGAATTTACGAATAGTAAAGAGGCCTGGAAGCAAGAATTTCTTAATCAAATAACAAAAAGGTATGGAGAAAAATCATTATTAACTGCGGAAAATAATCATTATAAATTAATTGGATTACCATTATTTAATAAAAAAGAAGAAAAAAAATTCGAAGAAATTTTTGTTGAAGGAATATTATAATTTAAATAATATGGTAGATAAAGAATCTTTAAAATTTCATGTTGAAACCGATGATTATTTTGGAACATTAGCTTCAATACTTGACTTATTGAGGCAGGACTTAAATATAAATAAATTCAACAAAACACACGAAAATATTTTATTTAATTGCATTGGAAATTTAATGTATTTGCAAAATACTTATAAAATATTAGAGAAATAATATGTCAGAATATTATAGTCCAATCAGAATAAAAAATATTTACGACCCGGAAAGTTTAGAGCCGTTTAAATTATCTCGTTCAAAAATAGAAAATTTTATGCATTGCCCACGATGTTTCTATCTTGATCGCCGATTGGGCATAGGGCAACCACCGGGATTTCCTTTTAACCTAAATTCTGCCGTCGATACTCTTTTAAAGAAAGAATTTGATATCCATAGAACAAAACAAAAGGCGCATCCACTTATGGAAGCTTATGGTCTTGATGCCGTACCATTCCAGCATAAAATGATTGATGAATGGAGGGAGAACTTTAAGGGTGTACAATATTTTCACAAGCAGACTAATTTTATTATCACCGGAGCTGTCGATGATTTATGGAAAAGTAGGAATGGAGAGATTATCGTGGTCGATTATAAATCAACTAGCAAAAATTCCCAAGTTAACCTTGATGCTGATTGGCAGGAGGGGTATAAGAGGCAGATGGAGATATACCAATGGTTGCTTCGGAAAAATAGTTTAAAAGTTTCCAATACAGGCTACTTCGTTTATTGTAATGGGAAAACTGACAGAAAGGCTTTTGATGGAAAATTAGAATTTGATATTGATTTATTACCGTATACAGGTAATGATTCTTGGGTAGAGAAAACACTCATTGAAATTAAGAAATGCCTTAATGGTGAAATGCCCAAAGCAAGCCATGATTGTGATTATTGTAATTATAGGAAGGCTGTGAGGGAAGTAGAAAAATAAAATAGCAATCTATGATTATATGGAAAGTAATAGCTGTAAGGAATAATGCGATTTATTGCGAAATTTTAAGTAATATAAATTTATGATATTTAAGGAAAGAAATGATTTATTGTCATCTCTACTTAATTTAAAATTAAAAACTTTTCAATACAGTATTGAAGAGCCAATAAAATCAATTATCGATAGAAATTTAACTAGTATCGAAAAACAAATCAAAAGAATAAAAGTCGTGAATATTGAATAATTAACTTGACTTTTTCCTGATTATCAGTTATAGTAATAATGTGGTTAACAATATAAACTCTAGTGCGGAGCATAACAGCACCATTTATTTCTTTCACCTTGAGTGAATAGGCAATCAGGGAAATCTGCTGAGAGCCAAATGTAATAAGTGACTAATCGTTAAGGCGGTTGGGAGATTTCAATCTAAGAGATAGCAATATCTTTTGGTTAAATCTCTTAGCCGCTTTTTTTTGTCGGCTAAGCTAGAAGGGAGGTGATTATATATGATAAAATTAAATAGTCTAGAAGAAATGATGCAGGAGCACTGTTCTAGAATATATTGGGGAATTGATAATATTGAAGAAAATATAATGTTTATTGTTAGTAAAATACCCGAACAAGAAATGTCTATAGAAACAGAAAAAGAATCCCGGGCTATGTTAAGTGAGTATTTTGGCGTTCTAACGTTTTTACGTAGCGAAGCGATGGAATTAGGGGAAGAGTTTGCTTGGTTTATTTTTGATCCGGGAAGGGAAAGACTAAATTTAAAAGAACAAAATACGGAAGATATTATGGCCACAATATCTAATCTTTTAAACGAACAAGCAACAAAGTTTCATAATTTTCTTCAAATACTTAAGGAGAAAGAAGAACTCGAGGAAATTAATGGCGGAACAATGGTGTTATTCTTTGAGTCCGGAGGAAATATTCTTAGGGAGAAAGGAGAAATTATTAATTCCTTAAACTTCCTATCTAATAATTATAAAAGATACCAATATGAAATTAACTCAAAAAATTCAAAAAGCAATTAATCTGGCTAGTCGTTTACATTTAGACCAGACCAGAAAGGGCGACTCGGGGCTACCGTATATCAGTCACCCCTTTTCGGTGGCCTGGATATTAAGTAATTACACCAACGATGAAGACATTATCGTCGGAGGGCTGCTTCACGATGTCCTAGAAGACGTAAAAGGGTATTACTATGACGACTTAGCTAAAGACTTCGGTGAAAGAGTGGCTCAAATAGTAAAAGGTGTCAGCGAAGACAAAGACCCGAATATTGAAAGTGACGATAAGGCCACCTGGGAAACCAGAAAACTTAAATATCTAGCAGGCTTAGAGCACGATAGCGACGAATCTTTAATGGTTTGTTGTGCCGATAAGATCCACAATCTTCAATCAATGATAAATGCCTATCAAGAAAAGGGTGAAGAGCTGTGGGTTCACTTTAACTCCCCAAAGGAAAAGAAACTCTGGCTTTATAAGGAGATTTTAAAGTTTATGAAGGGTAAGCTTGATAATCCGATAGTTACCGAATTAGAAGAAGTTTATAGTCAGGCCGAAAAATCTTTGCTATAATACTATTACAACTAAATAATCGTTTTATAAAGAGTGCAGCGAGGGAACTAGCCCTATGACCTGCCAGCAACCCCGGAGTAATCCATCCGGAAGGTGCTAATTCTAGCCCGATGAGGGAAAGATAAAGGTCGATTTTTTATTTTCATTAATAAAAACTCTTTCCTTTGTTGGGGAAGAGCTTTTTTATTATTAAAAACTAAATTTATGAAAAGAGAAAATATTGAATTTATGAGAAAAACAGCCACCGATGGTTCATCAGAAGATACTAAGATTTATGGCTTAGAAGACGGGGAAGAACAATATTATACAATTTTAGGCACAGGTTACGGAATTAACTTTGCTCACTGCTTTTCGATGGGTGCTAAAAATAAAGAGAAATTTTGGGAAAGAGTATTTGCTTATAAAATTATATCTAATCGAGATCATGCCGATTTACTAGAAAGGGCCACTGGCGAAGACTACATTTCGGTCGAATTTTACGAATTAAGCTGATTTTAGGGGATTTATCGGTAAAGTGGTATAATTAATACTATCCAAGTAAAATAGTTTATATGCCCAAAAGAAATCCTATTAAGAATATATTTGTAATTATTGTATTAGTCATCATTATTACACTAACTTCGATTTTTATAAATCAATTATTAAAATCGTCTCGAAATAATTTACAAAGTAAAAATAAAGCAAATAATAGCGATCAAGTAATTACTGCTCGCCCCACTATTTACGGACAATATTTAATTAAATTTTCTGATATAGATTTTAATCTA
>CAZWVD010000079.1:0-3965 GCA_964636855.1 uncultured Gammaproteobacteria bacterium
TCACCTTGAAAAACAGATGCCTCTTTCATTAACCCGTTATATAATTTCTGTCTAACAGATGCGTCACTGGTAACATTACCTAAATCATCAACAGATAAACCAGCCTCTTTCAAAATATTAGATAAGTTTTTGGTAATACCAACATTATCCACCATGATAGAGTTCTGATTTTTTATACCCTGAGTTGCTCCCACGATAGCCTGACCAAACTCCAAAGTACCCTGACGGTTAAAAGCAGCCGCATCTTTAAAACCTTTCATTAAATTAATAGCCTCATCAAGTGAAAATCCAGTAGCAAGTAAATTCTTTAAACCCTCAGCGGATTCAGTAACACTCATTAAACCATCTTGAGATAAAGAAACTGCCGCATCTTTAGCTTGTGACTGTGATTGGCCAAAGGCAGCGGAAACGGATGACAAACCAATTAATGCGTTAGTATATTTTATAGACTCCTGAACAGAGTTAATAAACTCTTGTTTAACAAAGTTCAAAGCCATCTGAATACCCTGAGCGGCCAATGTTCCAATAGTGAATCCTTTTGCTAAGTCACCAACAGATGTGCTTAATTGTCCAGCGTTTGAAGTAGTCCCTTTGGTAGTTTTACCCAAAGCATCTAAACTTTTGGCAATATTATTGATAGCCGCTTGAGCTTGTTTGCTTTCAGCGGTTATATTTACTTTTACATCAGTATTAATTTGTGCCATTATTATCTAATTTAATAAACTCCTCTATAAGTATAATCAAATCATTTGGTTGTGACAAATAGGTGTGATAATCCCAGCCCATATTCCTCATCACCAAATACATCTTATATTCATCAGGCAGTTTAGCTAGACCTTGTCTGGCATAAATTGTCCTTTCAATTACATCCTTTAAATGGTCTTTTTTTTTCCTGCTTGAACTTTTCTAAGTTCCAATAATAGGAAATTAAAATCTTCATTTTGCAGGTCATTTATTAAATTCTGATCAACAGTGACTTCATCAATAGATTTAGTACCTTGTAAAACAACAGCATCTTCATCTAATTTACCTTGATTTACTGGGATATTTTTTATCTTAACTGTTCCGTCATCTTGCTGTTCAGCCATGGCATCACCCCAACTAAGACGTGATATCTCGTTAGTTTCTCCACGTGTGAAATAAGTGACAATTTTTGCCTTTTTACCACTAGGCAAACTAATCTCTGTTAATTCTCTATCTGACATAGTTTATTATTTTAATTATTAATAACTTGTTTTAGCGTTAACTAAAGTACAAGTGGAAATTAATTGTAGACTGTTAGCAACATCATAATTAGCTTTGAAGTTGATAGTTTGACTAACAATATCCTCTAAAGCAAAATTAGGAGTCCATTCAAAGTCAACACGTGGCATTTGGATGGTTAAAGATGGACGTAAACCTGAACCTAAATCAACGTCAGTATTTTCAAATTTGATTTCCATTGCTTTTTTAGTACCAGCAATCATGTAGTCTCGGAAAGTATTATCTTCAAAGTTCAATGAAATAGAACCGGCAACTGAAATTGATTTATTGAGTATGTCTTGTGGTTGGTTAGTACCAAAAGAACTGTCTCTAATAACATTTTTCTCAATATTTAATTCTAAGGTTTTAATTTCAAGATAGGTAGCGGCAGCCAATCCAGCAATAGTATCAGCAATTTTAACTTTGATGTGTTTTTTACTAAATTTATTCTCACTAGTATAAGCAGCGGTAGCAGTAGTAGCCTGTCCTGATTTAGCAATGATTCCAGCAGTGAAAGTAGCCAAAGAATCTAAAGCAACTTTAATATCAAGTTTATTCAACATTGATAATTCATAAAGTAAAGTAGTGTTTAAATCTTTTTTAACAATTGAAAGTGATGGGTGAGTGTTATTTTGAGCTAAAGCAAAAGCATGGGAAAAACCAGCTCCGTTAGCAGAAGTAGTAACTCCACCTAACATAGCTAAAAGAAAATAACCGATTGTTTGATCTCTTAATTGGCCACTAATATCACCCTCAGCGTATTTCTCGGTAACTAAAACGTCTTGACTATCAGCAATGTTGGAAAAACCGTTGTCATCTCTGACTTTATCAACTTTTTCCATTAAAGAAAATTCAGAGTGTGGTAACCACATGGCAGGTGCAACACCTGTACCTCTTACGGTTTCTTTTGCTATACCTAAATTAACTAGTCTTCCTATTATTTTACTCATATTTATAATTAAATAATAACTGTTTTAAATTGTTGTGTCAAATAAAATATTAACATTTATTAAAACCTCACCAACTATAATTTTTTCTTCGGGAAAATAGGAAATATTTGTAGGCACTGGAATCATACTAGACATACTCTTTCCAGCAGGTAAAACAATTGATCTTAAAGTTTCATCTTTATCAAAGCCATCAACAACGGTGTCAATTAAACCTCTCATAACCCTGAAAGCCTCTTGGACTCTGTCTTTTTGGTTAGCTTTTTGAGATATAACGTCAACACTATGAAATAACCTAACAGTAAAAATATACTTGCGTAAGTTCTCAATATTAGATTGGTAGTTATTTTCAAACCCTGATGGAGTGATTGTAGCGGCAGGAAAACCATCAAAATCAAGCCATGCAAAGTCATAAACATTAGAAATACTTGTAATGGCTTCTAATTTTGTTTTTATCTCATCATTTAATATTTGCATACTCATGCTTTACCCTCCAAGCTCTTAAGAGCCTCATTAATCTTATTTATAATAAGTTTATCACCATCTCTACGATAAGCATTAAGTCCCCATTGCATAAACGGTCTACCTCTCATGTTTCTAGTACCCTGATGCACAAAATAAGCATAATCAACGTTTGGTGCAACGTAAGCACTCAATCCACCCGATAAAATACCAAATGAAGTCCCAATTGATGACCTTAAACGTCCAGTATCAACTGGTGCAAATATCTTAGAACCTCTTTCAACTAAATAAGCATAACCCATGACTCCTTCCTTTAATTTAGATACTAATAAAGACTCACATCCTGCAAATCTTTTAACTAAAGAATCTATATTGGGTTGAATTTCTACTTTAATTTCCATTGAATTTAGTCATGTAGACTTCCTTGAACTGTTGAATGCCAAACAATTCAGCATTAATAACTGTTTTTACAACGTACTGTTCACCATTATCCTTATTAACAACCCGATCACCCTCTTTAATACCTTCATACTCAGTAAATAAAACATATTCCTGACCAAAAGTGCCTTCAATTTTAGAAACTGTTTCTTGGTCTAGTTTTTGGATATTACACTCAACCGTAGCAGTAGCACTTAATCGGTAAATATCACTACCGACTGATTTTTGTCGCTTTATTATAGCGTTGCTGTCAAAAAAATATGTTATGTCCATAATTAGAAAATAAATCTTTTATATTTATTTAAGACTTCTTTAATTTCATCATCAGAATAGGCTTCTTTACTGAAAGTCACATCATAATTATAAAGTTTCATGCGTGAGATATTACCTCCACTCTTACGCTCATTGTAAGCCCTTCCACAAAGCTTCCAAACAGTTAACTCCAAATCACTAAGACCAACACTTGATAACGTTTTCAGAGTGCCTGTGACGTTCTCAAAATCATATCCAGCAGAGTAATCTACCTTATAATTTTGAAAACCTTTGCAAAAAGCATAATTCATCATGACAATCCCCGCCTCTTCATCAACTCTTAGTTTGTCAGAACTGACAGTGTCCCAAGTATCATCACCATAATTGACTGACTCTCTCTCATATAAAGTAAAAGTAGCACCGGCTTTAATTGGCCATTGGGGTAAAACAATGCTAGGTTTACCTTCACCATTTAAGATTTGGCCAGTATAAGCAGTTAATTTAAACCTACGTCCACACTCATTTTCAATAAAATCAGTGACAGCATCAATAATGGTCTCTAAAACAGCATCATAAGTAGAAACGGAAATATCCAAGAATGCTTTTAATCTAGAAACGGTAGTT
>CAZWVD010000080.1:0-3943 GCA_964636855.1 uncultured Gammaproteobacteria bacterium
CTGTTTCAGTATCATAAGATGTTCCCAATTTACTTGAATTTAATATTGCCATATTGTTCTTTTATTTGTTCTTTATTAATAATTTCTAACTTATTTAATTCATCTTTTCCATTAAATTTCATACATACTTTAAATTGAATAAATGGAGACAAGTTTTTTGTTGAGATTGTTAATCCCTTAAATTGCTTTTCATCTAATGATGTAATTTTTCCTACCTTAATCCATTTACTTACGTTAGCAATAGAAGTTAAACCTATTACTGCTGTAGGAAAATTTTCATCAAGAATATATGTAGAACCATTTATCTCTTTAATATGAGCAGATTGCCCACTCCCAGTTCCTTGTAATACTTGAACTTCATCACCTACTGAATAACTAGATAAAGAAACAGATGAGGTAAATCTATCTATATCTACCCAAGTTATAGTTGTAGTAGTAGGTATATCTTCTTCTGTTCTATATTTAATTATAATTTCAGAAGTAGAATTTATAAAATTCTTGTATATAGCATATATTTTACTCCATTGTTCTTGTATTTTTCCAAATATTTTACTTGTTATAAAATAACCCCATTTAGTTGTTGTATCAAAAGTATCATCACAGAATATACCTGATGTAGAAGTAACAGAAGCTCCTGTATAATAATTAGCTCCAGCCAATAATGTTCCATTTTCTGTTAATGTTGGTGTTGATTGTTTATCAAGACATAATGCCCCAACTTTTTTTAATCTTTGTTGTCCATAATCATTTAAAGTAGTTCCTGAAATAGAAGATATTGAAAGTCCATATTTATGATATAAACCGACATTCTTATCATACTCCCATATTCCAGAAGGAATATTATCTTCATAATCTATATTATGTATTTGATTTGATAAAAGAATTAAAATAGTTCCTTTATCTGTAACTTTCATACCATTTCTATGAATATAATCTTCATTAAAGAAAAAAGGAGATTTTTTGGGTAGTCTTGCAACTTCTACGAAAGTATTACCTGCATATTTTTTTAATATACCCTGCGTATCCATTATATAAAAAATATTGTCTAATACACAACCTGCAACAACACCAGCTTCTAGTTCAAATTTAGAATTTGGTATTGTTGAACTTCCATCCCATGAATAAACTAATCCTTTTCCTGTTCGTTCATTATTCAAACCTATATATAAATAATTTCCAACTTCTCTTAATGAATTTATTTGCCAATATGATTCTAATGCTAAATCAATAGAACCTGCTCCAGTAGTTGTTAAAACATCTACTGTTGATATTGAAAATACCTTATCTCCACTATCTGTTATATAAAGACTATTTGTAAATGTTTCAAGAATATGAATACTACTTGTTAAATTAGTAGTAATAACTTCTGTAAAACTTGAACCATCACCTTTCCAAATAGAATCAGCGGCAGATATATAAATATTTTCATTAAATACCTTCATATCAGAATATGCTTCTGATATTGATGTATCTGTAAATGAGTTTTCAAATGCTATACCTGGCATTAAACCACCTTTATATAAATAATCATTACAAAGTAAATAATAATCTGCATCAAAATTTAATATAGAAATAGGAAGTGATAAAGAACCACCAGTAGATGAAATACTTTTTGTTCTATTACATTTAATTGCTCCATAATTAGAAGATAAATCGAGATTAAAACTATCAAGAATATCTCCGATAGTATCTCCTAAACCTTTACTTTGTAAAATTATATTTTTAGGTATTGTTGTCATTTTATGTTAATGAATATAATAATATGCGATATTTAATACCATCAGACGCTGTAATAATTGCTGACTTTAATGGATTTTCTGGAACAGAAAAAGATTGTGGCGTTGATGAAATAGTTATACTTCTTGATAAATCTGCTCCATAAGAAGTAACTGATGAAGTTTTCATATAACCTTTTGTTGGAAATATCTTATCTAATTCATTAAATAGTAAAACATTCTGGTTAAGATTTTGTGCCTTCTCCATTTCATTTACTTTATTAGTTAATTCTTCAATTTGTTTTTGTAGTTCTTCCATATTTAATTTTTATTTTTTTTAGTCCAAGTTGTAGATGGTTTAGAAATCTTATTCCATAATCTATTTAATATTCCCAATAATGAATCTAATGTAGTAATAGTTTCTAACTGTTTATATTCAGTATTAACTAATTTTGTTTCTGTAACAGATAATGTCTCATTAATGGTATTTTCTGGAAAAGTTTTTAAAACAATTAAGTTTACTTCATTTATAGCACTTGAATCTATTGTAGCAGTAACAGCCCCAGTCGATGTTATTTCTGGTCTACTAGAATAAGCCATAGCTAAAGATAAATGAGGAGAAATGATTACATTAAATTGTTCAGTCCAATTTGGATTATTTGTAGCTATAGCATAAGAACTTGTTGTTGTTACTGCACCTGACCCAACAAAAAATAACATAACCCCATCTGTATTGACAGGAGATAATGCTGTTCCTGTAGCTGTTGTTGATGCAGAATTACTTTTTCCACTTGATATATCTACATATTTAGAACCAGTTATTCTAGTTATCGAACCAATCATATACTTGTTAGTATCAAATGTCATAGAAAAAGTATAATTAGCTTCTTCTGAAGAACCTGCTATTTTTGAAAATGTTGTTAAAGAATCTGCAGTTCCATTAGATATAACTACTGTACTCCATCCAGCAGGTGGAGTAACTACAGGTGGATTTGAATCACTTTGAGCATTTATAGTAGCAATCATAAAATCACCTTCAACTACACCAGTTGGTTTTGTTATAACTACTGAACCAGCATTAGCACTATTTGTATTGTATGTTGATACTGTGATTGACATTTTATGAGAATTTTACTTTATATGTTATTGTTATAGTTTCTCCAACTAATACTGTCTTTGTTGATGTTAATGCTCTTGATAACATTGTACCTGTAGTAGCATCATTAAATATTCCAACTTCCTCTACAATTACAGTTCCAGCACTTGAATTTGTAAATACTTTATAAAGTTGTAAAGTATCATTAGTTACAGTTGTAGTAACTCTTGATACAGTTGCAGATACTCTTGCTAATCCAGTTGCAGATATTTCACCTTGTAATGCTGTCTGAGAAGCAGCAGCCGCTGTATTTGATGTACCTAATGCTAAATATGTGAATGGAATAGCAGTTGCATCTCCTGTAAGTAACGCTAATTGAGCAAATCCAGCATTAGTAATTAAATTATCTACTGACCATTCATCTTTTATATTTCCATTTATATCTTTATGTACAAAATGGTATGTACCTTTTAATTTTATTGAATCTTTCATATTACCTATTTGATTCTTGTTTAATTGATAATCTACGTTTCTCATCTTTATTTCTAAGAGAGAAGTGTTTTGTTAATTGTGGTTTACGTCTTAATAATTCATTTTCTATATCTATCATTTTTTGTTCCATACTATTCATTGAAGCATATTCTGAACAAGCAAATAAACAAGGAACATCATGGAATGTTCTAGGAATACCCATTTCTTTTGTAGTATCGGTAGATACAAAATAATCTGACTCACGTTTATAAATTATACCTAAACCAGCAGATAAATTTGCATCTGGTGTTGGATATAGAATAACTACATTACCAACTAGGTCGTATTCTTTAGGAGTTCCTGTTTGAGTTTCATAATAATCAGATGTAGTTTCATCTCTCTGTGTTAATTTTTCATATTTTCCATTAATAAGATAAGAAAAACCATCGATTATTAATTGGTCTGGGTCTAATTCATATTTACTAACTCCTGATGTTATTGTAGTTGTTGAATCTGGTAAATCAGAATAATTTGGGTCATCAAAATTATGTCTCCCATCTGCTTGATAAATTAAGGCAAGTGTTTTATCTAATCCTCTATTAATTCCATTTGTGAATTTTAATAATAAGTTTGGATTACTAGAGATAGCTCCGTAATCACC
>CAZWVD010000081.1:0-3836 GCA_964636855.1 uncultured Gammaproteobacteria bacterium
TAAATATTTTTTAAGTCCGGTGCCATAATAACGTTTTCACCCTCAATAGAGCATTTTAGTCCTAGTAAATATCTTCTTCTTTTGTCTATTTCCATATTTCCACGAAGGACTAGAAAATCAGGTATTATTCCCATAGACATCATTGTGCGAACTGACATTTGAGTAGGCATTGTTTTTGGCTCACCCAAGTGACCAGGAATGGGAACATATGTAAGATGAATATTTATAACATCACGAGGGAATTGTGTTTTTATGATACGACATGCCTCATAGTAGAGCATGTTTTGGTATTCTCCAGCTGTTCCACCTAGTTCTATTACGATTATGTCTTTTCCTTCCCCTGCTTTTTTGATTCGTTTTATTATTTCATCTGATACGTGAGGAATTGCTTCAACGTCTTCCCCTCCATAACCAAAAGACCTTTCCTTTTTTATAACATTAAAATAAATTTCTCCCATTGTTGTAAAGTTTGCTCTTCCCATTTCAAGTCCGAGAAATCTTTCATATGTCCCAAGATCCATATCTGCTTCAAGTCCGTCTTCGCACAAAAATGGATCGCCGTGTTCTATTGGATTGATGGTTCCCGAATCAACATTAAGATAATTTTCACATTTTATTGTTCCAACATTATATCCCCTGCTTTTTAAAAGAAGAGCCACTGATGCTGCAGTGACTCCTTTTCCAAGGCCTGATAATACGCCCCCTGATACAAATATATATTTTACGTTACTCTTTTTATTTTTTTGCATAATTAATTTGTATTTATTCTTTTTCTATTGTTAGCATTATTGTGTCTTGTTTTCCATTTGGGAGCTTGATGATTATTTTATGAATGCCAATAGTTTTTATGTGATGTGGTAAATCTATTTTTTCTTTTTCTAGTTTTACATTTAATTGCTTTTTTAATAGTTTTGATATGTCTTCACTTGAAATACCGCCAAACATAATTCCCTCTTCATTTGCTCTTGCTTTTATATTTATTTTTAGACCCTTGAGCTTGTTAGATATTTTATTGTCTATATAATTTTTTTGCTTGATGTTCTTTTCAACGGATTTTATTTTTTGTGTAGTTTTTATAACAACATCTTTTGTAGCTGGGATAGCAAGTTTTTGAGGAAATAAAAAATTCATAGCATATCCACCCGATACTTCTTTTATTTCGTCTTTTTTTGCAACGTTTGTTACATTTTGTAAAAATAATACTTTCATATAATTAGCTGTCAGCTGTTAAGTTTTAGCTTTTAGCAGGTTGAGTTATTTAAGTATTTCTAGGGCTTTGTCTAGTTGAGGGTCTATGTCTTTATTATAGTCTTCTGTCGTGAGTTTTACTTCAATGTCTGGGGTTATTCCTTCTCCATTGATAGAGCGCCCTAGTGGAGTGAGCCACTTTGCTATTGTTAGTTTTAGTGATGAACCATCTTTTAGTTTAATAAGGTCTTGAACGCTTCCTTTGCCAAATGTTTTTTCTCCAACAATAGTTGCTAGTTTGTAATCTTGTAATGCACCAGAAACTATTTCAGAAGCAGAAGCGCTGCCTCCATTTACTAGAATTACTGTTTTTTTGTCCTTGAGTCTTGGAGTAGCGGTGCTTGTAGAATAATTTTGTGTTTTTGATTTATCACGGAATTCTTCTTTTACTATCACATTGTTTTCTACCCAATCACTTGCTACCTTTATAGCTGTTGTAAGATATCCACCTGGATCATTTCGAAGATCTAGAATAATAGAGTCAACTTTTTTAGCCACTAAATCATTTACAGCTTTATCAAATAATGCGTCTGTGTCAGTATTAAAGTGACTTATTTTTATATATCCTATATGATTTTCTTTTACAGACCATACAACGCTTTCATATTTTATATCATCTCTTGTTATTTCTATTTCTTGATCTGTTTTTTCATCTTTATGTATAACTCGGAGCTTTACTTTTGTGTCTTTGTCTCCTCTGATTTTGGAAACAGCCATATTGAGAGACATGCTAGTTGTATCTAATCCATCAATTGCGATTATGATATCACCTGGTTTGATACCAGATTTTTCAGCGGGAGAGTTTGGTAGTGGAGATATCACGGTTAGTTTATCATTTTTTATACCAATTTCAGCACCTATGCCTTGAAATTTTCCTTCTAATTCATTTTGAAATTCTTTTGCAACTTCTGGTTTTAGAAATATTGTATATGGATCTCCAAGGGATGCTACAAGACCCATTTGTGCACCATAGAACATATCAATGTCTTTTAGATCATCAGCTCCTACGTATCTATTTTTGATTGTTTCCCAAACATTCCAAAATAAGTCAAAATTAACATCTTTAGATAGAGAGTCTGAAACCGCATTTTTATTTTTTATTTCACCGCCACCATCATTTGTGGAAATTTTATCTACATTTGAAACACCAACAAATAATCCTATAAAGAAACTCGCAATTATAAGAATTGAAACTAAGATTATTGTAATGCTTTTGTTTTTTTCTCTTTTTAACATTTTTTCGTCGTACATTATATTAGTGTTTAGTATTTAGTTTTTAGTATTTAGTATTTAGCTTATTCTTTTTATTTTTGCTCCGAGTTTATTTAGTCTTTCATCAATTCTTTCATATCCCCTATCTATTTGTTCTATGTTGTCTATCTCTGTTGTTTTTTGGGCAATGAGACCCGCTATAAGCATTGCTAATCCTGCTCTTATGTCAGGACTTTCAACTTTTTTTCCATATAGCTTTGAAGGGCCTGTTATAACTACTCTATGTGGATCGCAAAGCACTATATTGGCACCCATTCTTGAAAGTAGATCTGTAAAATAAAGTCTTCCTTCAAATATTGTTTCATGTACTATACTTGTACCCTTGGCTTGGGTTAGGAGAATTGTATAACAGCTTTGTAGGTCTGTTGGAAATCCAGGATATTCGTGTGTTGTTATGTTTATGGCATTAAGTTTTTCTGCACTTAGTATTTTGATATAATCTTTTCCAATATCTAGTTTTACCCCCATTTTTTTTAGTATTTTGATAGGTATTTCTAGATGTTTTGGTTCGCAATTTTTTATTTTTAAATTGCTTTTTGTAGCAACTCCTACGCATAGAAAACTTCCAGCCTCGATTCTATCTGGTATAATATTGAATTCTGTGCCATGAAGTTTTTTTACGCCAATTATTTCAATGTGTGGGGTTCCAGCTCCTTTTATTTTTGCACCCATTTGATTCAACATATCAGCGAGCGCTGTAACCTCTGGTTCGCATGCTGCATTTACAATTTCTGTTTTTCCTTGCGCTAGGACAGCAAGTAGCATCAAGCTTTCTGTGCCAGTGTGACTTATCGAATTGAAGATGTATTTTTTCCCATTTATTCCTTTATTTATAAATGTATAAAATTTGTTATTGAAATTTATTTTTACACCCAGCTCTGTAAAGAAATCTAAGAATAAGTCGATTGGTCTTTTACCTATTATACATCCTCCAGGATGAGGCATCTCAACCGTAGAAAATCTATGAAGTAGGGGTGCTACAAACATGATAGAAGTTCTTATTTTTTTTGCGAGATCGCTATTTAATTTTTTTGGGTTTATTTTTTTACAACAGATTTCTACAGAATTTGGTTTGATTTTTGTAACTTCTGCGCCAAGTTCTTTTAGTATTTCTAGAGAAAGATCAACGTCTACAATATTTGGTAGGTTGTGTAAAGCAACCTTTTCGTTTGTTAAAAGTGTTGCGGGAATTGCTTTGAGAGCATTATTTTTGGCCCCCATTACAGATATTTCTCCTTTTAATTTTGTGTTGCTACTAATAATGAATTTAGACATATTTTTGATATATAGTTTATAAAAAAATAAAATTGGCTACA
>CAZWVD010000082.1:0-3713 GCA_964636855.1 uncultured Gammaproteobacteria bacterium
TCAAATGTCTAATTTAAAATGAATGTAGAATTATTCAGTTTTTGGAGTTTCTTCTATTGCTGGTGCTTCTTCGGTAGGAATTTCTACAACGGGAGTCTCTTCTTTTACTTCTTCAACCGGAGTTTCTACAACAGGCGCTTCTTCTACAACTGGAGTTGATTCAGCCTCTTTTTGAGCTTCTATTTCTGCTGCTTTTGCCTCTTCTTGAGCTACTTTTTCAGCCTCTGCTTTAGCTTTTTTGTCTGTATCAGCTTTAATTTTTTCTGTTTTCACTCTTTCAATTTTTTCAGTTCTTTTTTTTGTGATTTTTACAGATTTCTTTTTATCACCAGTTACAACACCATTTTTAACGAAAAGATTAAAAACTGTTTCGCTTGCTTTTGCACCCATTTTTAGCCAATGTTCAATTCGCTCTTTATTTAATTGAGTTTCTTTTGTTCTTGGGTTATAAAAGCCTAATTTCTCTAGATATTTTCCCCATGGATCTTTTCTTTTGTCCATGATGACTATCCTATATAGAGGAGTCTTTTTTCTTCCAATTCTTGTGAATCTAATACTTAACATATGGTATTTTTAGTTTATCCCGCTAAGCGGGGGTTAAAATTATTAATATTTTGAGCAGTGACGCTTGGGAATATAATATCGCATTATGAGCCAAATGTCAATAATAAAAGTGCCTAAAATTAAGCACTTGTATTGTTGTATTTATTTACTGTTCGCTATATTTTTTTGCCTCATTAAAGCTTATTGAAAGTATCTTTGATATACCATCTTCACTCATTGTAACGCCGTATAGTGTCTCTGCCTTGTGCATTGTGGCACGATTGTGAGTAATACAAATAAATTGTGTTTTGTCTTTTAACATATCTACTATTTCTGCAAATCTTTCTGAGTTTGCTTCATCAAGTGCTGCATCTACTTCATCAAGAACCACAAATGGGGATGGATTATTGTAAATAATAGCACAGACAAGTGCAATAGAAGTAAGTGCTTTTTCTCCGCCAGATAAAAAGTTTACACTTGTAAGTTTTTTACCAGGAATTTTTACAAATATAGTAATATCGGCGATTCCTGAGTTTGGAGTTTTTTTGCCCTTTGTTTTTGGTTCTTCTGTTTCTTCTGTGCCTTCTATTTCTTCAGGGGATTCTTCGTCTTTTTCTATGTCATCAAATTTTGTTATTTGAAGTTCTGCATTTCCACCATTAAACAATATTTTGAAGTATTTACCAAAAGTCTCATTAATTTTTTTGAAGTTATTGTCAAATTTTTCTTCAATTTTTTTATTTAGATCTTCTATGATTTCTTTGATGTTTTTAGAAGCATTTTCAAGGTCTATTATTTGTTGATTTAAGAAATTGTATTTTGTTTCTACTTCATTGTATTCGTTTTCAACATTTTCTTCTATTTCTCCTATTTGAGATAATTGTCTTTTTAATCTGTTTATTTTTTCATATATTTCATCCTTGTTTATATGGCTGTTGAAGTTTAGATTTTCCGCAAAGACCCCATCCTGGAATAGTTCATTTTTGATATCTTCTTCTTTCGTTTGTAATCTTGCAAGAGAAATATTTATTTCGTTTATCTCCAGATTTATTTTATCAAGTTCTAATTGAATATTTCTAGTATTTTTTTGTAGTTCAAATATGTTTTTTCTATTTTTTTCATTTTCAGCATCAAGACTTTCTATTTTTGATTTAACTTCCAAAATTTCCTTATCAAGATCAGATATTTTTTTGTCTAGTTCAAGCACGGCAGATTCAATTTGTTCTTGGACTTGCGATCTGTCTTTTGAGTTTGCTATTTCTATATCAACTACAATCTTTTTTATTTTAGAATAAATTTCTGATTGTCTTTGTTTTAGAAACGAAAGTTTGTTATCAAGAGAATTTTTTTGATTTTTGAGATCAAATATTTCATTCACTAACGAATCTTTACTAAGTAGATATTTATTAAACTCTTCCTGAAGGCGAAAGTAATTTTTCTTGATTTCCGCATTGTCTTCTCTGTTTTCTTTATTAATATTTTTGTGTAGATATTCTATTTCTTTGCTTATAAAAAAGATTTCTTGCTTTATAGAAGCAATTTCCATAGTATCAATTTCCGAGATAAGTTTTTGGAAGGATGTATTTAATTTTTTGATTTTAAGTTTAATTTCGTCAGAGTTTATTGAATCACTACCATTGTCTATTTGTGCATTTTCTTGAAGTTTTTGTTGGATTTGATTGATTTTTGCAATAAATTCTTCTTGACGAGTACTTTTTTCTGACAGTTCTTTTGAGATTTTGCTAAGTTTTTCTTCTATTTCAATAATTTCTTTTTGATTTTTTTGGTTCTCTTTTTCAAGTTCACTTTTTGTTTCTTGTAGCCAAGAGATATCATTTTTTCCAGTATTTGAAAATTCTATATCAAGCTTTCCTTGATAAACTATCTTATCATGTATTAGGCGATTTTTTGAAGTAAGTAATTCCTCATGTTTGTCTTGTAATAAATTGAACTCTTTTGAGTAGCTATTTTTGTTTTCCTCTTGTGATAGTCTATTTTCAATATCTATCAGTTGCTTTTCAATAATTTCTTTTGTTTGGTTTTTATCCGTTAATTCTTTTTTGGTGTTATTTATTTTTTCTTTGATTTCATTTAACAAAAATCCATAATAATCGTTTTGAGATTTTTCTAAATCACTTTTTGTTTCTTGAAGGCGTGAGAACTTATTTACTTGTTTTGTAAGATATTTAAGGCGAGGACTGAGCTCATTTAGTATAAGGCGGCTTTTTTCAAGGTTTTCTTGGGTATTGTCATATTTGAGTTGAGATTTTTCTTTTTTGATTTGGAATTCTCTTACACCAGTTGCTTCATCAAATAAGTTTTTTCTAGATGCGCTTGATTGGCTTAAAATTGAATCAATCATTCCTTGACCTATAATAGAATAATTACTTTGACCAAAGCTTGCCTGAGCAAGAAGTAGTTGAATATCAATAAGTCTAACTTTGTTTTTGTTAATTATATATTCGCTTTCTCCAGTCCTATAAACACGACGAGTTATAACTATTTCATCATAGTCAATGGGAGCTCTTTTGTCGTGGTTATCTAAAAAAAGACTTACCTCAGCAAGGCCTAGTCTATTTTTTGTATCTGATCCAGCAAAAATTACTTCCTCAGCCTTTTTTGTACGAAGAAGTTTTTGACTTTGTTCGCCAGTTGCCCATCTTATAGCATCTGCAACATTGGATTTTCCAGAACCATTTGGACCAACGATAGCTGTAAGATTTTGATCAAACAATAATTCTGTTTTATTTGCAAAGGATTTAAAACCCTGAATTTCTATTTTCTTTAGAAACATAAATGCGATGCTAATATACTAATGCATACTAATAATACGAATACAAAGAATTAGTGTCAGTATAGTAGTTTTTATTTTTATTTGATATTTGTTTAAATATGAGTGATGCTTATTAATAACACAATAATATATTTGATTGTTATTACCAAGATTGTTTTTTGATACCAGCTTTTGCTGCATCTATTTCAGCTTCTTGTTTTGATTCGCCCTTCCCTTTTGATATTAGGTCATTATTTATATATAGTCCTATAGTAAATATTTTTTTGTGATCAGGACCTTTTTCTTCTAGTAATTTATATTTTGGAGTTATGTTGTATATTTCTTGAGCTTTTTCTTGAAATTTTGTTTTTGGATCAATATACAACTCTTTTGTCAT
>CAZWVD010000083.1:0-3532 GCA_964636855.1 uncultured Gammaproteobacteria bacterium
GCCTGCATCTTTTGCAGCTCTGCCCGTGCCGCCCGTAAGTCTGCTGCCGTTGCCACTACTTCTTGCCTTCCGCCACTTTCAACAGTCGCTGCTTAGGTGTCAGCGATGACCAGTATTTTGCATACTCTTCATCGCTCATCTCTGTAGGGTCTATTGACCGCTTCTTGTTATTCTCAATCAGCACTGCTATTTCCGGCAGTGTCATTAGGTCAATCTGATGGGGAAGCACTTTGTATTCTTCGGCAAGGAATCTATCTATCTGCTTCCAACTTACTGCGTTTCCTTGCCTTCCGCTTTTCCCTCTACCTTCCCCTCAGCCTTGGAAATCACATCCCACATTTCTTGCTTGATCGCTATCGATACATCCCAAGCTTCCTCATCTGTCACGCCTGGATGATGTTCCTGTAGCATCAAGTAGACCAGCTTTGCCCACCCGCTTGGCGTATCAATTAGCGAACTAGTACGACGTTCGATAGGCTCATTGACCATCTGCACCGCTTCACTGGCCATCAATGGCTGCAAGTTGGCAGGGTATTTCTCGATCTGGGTTGCAAGCACTTCCAACACGTTTGGAAGTAGTTCCTTTGCCCATTCGTGGAACTCACGCCACTCTTTACGACGAAGCCTACCCAGTCGGTAGGCTTTCCCGTTGACAGTGATAGTTTGCTCTCGTCCTACATGTTCTGCGGGCATTCAGACTCCTACTAGGTTGGGTAAGTCGTGAGCGTTGACGCTTCTGCCAGGTTGTCAAGCTCCACGTCAAAATTGTACTTGAGGTTGCCATCCACACGGCTAGAGTAGTTCACCCTCGCAATGATGACCGTAAAGGCAATCGTATCCGGCCCCGTGGCGTTCACCGTGAAAGTAATCGTGCCCTTGTTGCCTGCTCGGATCAGTGGGGTAGTTGTCGCCCACGGATAGAGAGAGGTATCAACGCTTGCCGTGATGTTACCCTTCAGGTCAGTGATGCCAGCAATCCGAGCTTGCAGACCTGCGGTTCCCGTGTGGGTAACTATGATCGTGTTGTTCTCTTCACCGAAATCCCAACCTTCTACTTTCAGCGTGGTAGCACCACCACCGGATGGCGTATAAGAAACACCTAAGTTATAACCTGCACTTGGTACAATCGCTGCCATCTACTTACTTCCTTTTTTCTAGCTTAAACACACTGCAATTTCGCAAGACCATTCAGCCTGCCAAACCATTCTTGATTCTCTCGCCCACATCGGGATTTGCGCTCTACCCTGTGTCTCCAAACAATGCATGAACGTCCCCCCAGATGGGGCCGATAATGCAGCACGGTGGAACGCTGCCCGAATATCGCCCGCCCCAGTGCAAGCCAACTCTTCAGGCCCAAACACCATAAACTTGACGTTACGGTAAGTGATCGTGCCCTCACCAGTGCAATGCCCCGGTGATCTGCCTTCGGTAATCTCGAAAACGCAATACGGTTCAGAAATTGCCGAACCATCTGCCGGTTGCTTCATCAGATCCCATCGAACGCCGCCAGGAACGCTTGTGGCTAATGCAGAAGTTGCATCCCACTTCGTCTTAATCATGACAGCAATCTGATGTTCTGGGGACAGTGCCATTAGCTAGGGTTCTCGTCGATCTCAACACACACCAGCAAGCCTTGCCCCAGCGTTCCACCACCAGCAGCAGCAGTAACGGCAATCTCCAAGCAATCGCCAGCAGCGATAGCCGAGGAGCTAAATCCCGCAGCAGCTTCATCGTCGTAGTTAGCGTTGGCGTTGTCTAGTACGATGCTTGACGTAAGAATATCTGACCCGTTCTTCTTAATCGCTATCGTGTGCGTTGCCGCACCTGATGCCGCCACGCTCAGCACTGCCCACGCATTAACAATCGTGCCAGATGCTCTTGCAGCGTATACCGTCCTGCGTTCCGTTGTGCCTGCTGTACCATGTGCCTGGTTCAGAAACGCCCGCACACGGTTCACTGTCTTCGTTGCAGCGATTGCAGCCGATGCCGATACGTCAGCATTAACTACTGTGCCTGCTGGGATATCAAGTGAGGCGCACGTCAGCGCACCACCAACATATAAATCGTCATTAATTCTCGAAGCCATTTTACCCTTTGCCTATGCCAACAATTCCACAACTATTCTTTTCAGCCGTGCTATTCTACCTTCATCCTGAATGCTGCCAATGCGGTAATATCTTCCGCTGTATTCAATGCGATCCATTGGTAATACTGATACCGATTGAGCCATATACATATTGAGACTCTGCTTATCACCGCGCACACCCAGCCGATTTATCTGGTCTGCAACATCGTCATTATTCACAACGATAACCGCCACACCCGTTGTCACATCGGCCCACGATTCCACCTGTGCGCCTGCGCTGTTGACCGTCAGCGTTGCCCGCTGGATGTCGCAAGTGAGATCCCAGTCACTATCTATGTACGCCCGCTCGCCAGTAACTCGCCATCTTGTATTGCTTGTTTTAAGCTCAGTGGATACCACCTCGTATGTGCTACTGTCAATTACAAACGTATCACCTATCTTTGCTTCAACTGCCAACTCGTCTACTGGGAATGTAACCGCTACAGATTCAATCAAATACCCACGAATATTCGATTCACCGTATGCCTTCGTAATCTGAAAGGTTTTCCTAGTGTTATTTACCGTGTAACTTGTGCTTGTAGACGAATTGACATCATTATATGTCATGTCTTCCAAACCATCAAAGGTAAGGAAGTCCGCCTTCAACATAGCATCCATTTCTGTTCTAGTCACTTCGACCTGTACACCTTATTTTTTACAATTTTATGCACTTGTCTAAAGTCTATGTTCCACTTTCTTGCAATCTCTCTTTGCGAAACACCGCTGTTGTATTCATCTCTTATCTTATCTACGTCAGCCTGCTTAAGTTTGGATCTATAGTGAGACTCACCAGCATTCCCATAAGGCTTTTGTCTTTTCACCTTGCCAGTTACAGCAGCCTCACTTCCTACATGCTTCCAGTTTTCACCCTTGATCGCGTCGCTCATAGACCGGCGGCTCACATTGTAATTAGCAGCCAATTCGGTAAAGGTATACATGCCAGTCTTGTAATCACGCCTTGCACGAGAAACAGCTTCTTCATCTAGTATCGCGTTATACACATCAGCACCGCGAGCTATAACATGCCTTCCTTTTGCGATCATGTCAGTCGTGTTATCCTTGTGACTACCTAGGAACAGATGGTATGGATTAACACAAGATGGGTTGTCACATTTATGGCAAACAAGGCTGTCACCTGGGTCGCCAACCGCTATGGCATAACTTACACGGTGGGCGCTCATTGTTTTCCTGCCAATAGTAAACCTGCCATACCCAGCATTTGATACGCTAGACAACCATTCCCAACAATCGCCGCTTTTCTCTACATGGTTCCAGAATCGGCTAACGATGCTATCGTTAATCACAATAGGTTTATGGGTTAACGGCATCGTTGATTCATCTCCAATATTATGTCCCTCTACATAATCTATCCAACTGGACAAATCGCATTCACCGTCAACCATTGCC
>CAZWVD010000084.1:0-3433 GCA_964636855.1 uncultured Gammaproteobacteria bacterium
TCAGCTGGAGTATCTAGTGCAGCTAACTTTATTTGGTCAGACAACTCAGTTGTTTACCATTTATATGGATTAACTGATAACACGGGCGCTGCTTATGCATCAACATCTTCTGCAGATTGGACAAATTCTTATTTAATTAAGAACGATATTCCATCTTCAGCTGTTCAATTTACATACTAATTAAAGTTAGTTTGTATAGTTTCTTAATTTAATTTAAATCACCTTGATTTAGTTAAATAGAAAGCAAACCCCCACCCTAGAAATAGAGTGGGGGTTTTGTTTTTAAAATATATTCAACGTCGGACGTTAAAAACGTCCGACGTTGCAATTTTTCGCTTGACACCGTATTTGAGAGTATTAAAATATTAATAGAAAAGAAAAGCGATAACGGATAACGTCCGACGTTTTTAACGTCCGACGTCTAGGTCGCTTTTTGCGATCTTTTTTTATTTAATTAATTTAAGAAAAGCGAATATGTTAAGAGAAATTATGCCCAATGGTTTATACCACGTTTATAATAGGGCGACAGAAAAAAGAACTATATTCTATAATGAAAGAGACTATGCTAAGTTTTTGGATAGAATGTTTTATTATAAGGCAAGGTTTGGTGTAAAAATACTATCTTATGTGTTATTGCCAAACCACTTCCATTTTTTATTAGAAGAATCAACAAACCAACGTCCGACGTTTCTAACGTCGGACGTTGGATATAAAACAAATGTAAATCAGTATTTAGGTTCGAATATATCAAAATTTATGAGTATATTAATGAATTCATATACAAAGTATTTCAATCTAAAAAATGATCATTCGGGTAGAATATTTCAGGGTGCGTACAAGTCAAAATTAATTACAGATGATAAATATCTATATTCAATTATCGCTTATATAAATTTAAATCCATTAAAGCATAAAATAGTTGAGAATATAAATAATTGGCCATATACATCTCATCACGATATTATGTCAAAGATAAGTGGTGTGTTGGTTGATAACAATGATTTTATTAATAAATATGATTATAAGGAGATTATACAAAATAATATTGATAGAATAAAAGAAATGGATTTGGAATTTGATTGATATTAAATAACCCCTTTTGATTAGCAAAAATATTAATTATGTTGTAAAATATACGTATTATAAATTAATTGAACTTTTATGTTAGATTCAAATGATGTATATAATATAACCGAATCTATTGATAGAAAAATAGAGCAAAGACTTGAAGATTTCCAAGAGAAAGTCATCTCAAAAGATGACTTGTATAAATTAAAAGAAGATATAATGTATAGTGTAAAAGAGGAGTTGAATAATTTTTATGATAAGGTAAAAGAACTTTTAAATAAATAAAATAATCTCGTCAGACGAGACAAAATAAAAAAATGTTAGATAAAAATATTAAAAAGTATTTGCAAATATCAATATATTTTCTTATTGTATTTGCTTTTGCATCAAGTCTTGTGATTTTTAAGACTTGGATTTTTCCATTTATTACATCAAAAGCAATTCCTTTTAGAATTTGTGTTGAATTATTGGGATTTGCTTATGTAATTTTGATGCTAAATTGTGAAGAATACAGACCAAAAAAGTCTTGGATCACTTATAGTGTTGGTATATTTACTCTTATCGCAATAATCACTTCTATATTTGGTATTAATCCATACTTGTCTTTTGTAGGGGATTTAGAGCGAATGTGGGGAATTAACAATTGGCTTCATTTAATTCTTTTCTTTTTTGTAGTTACGAATTTCTTGAAAACAAAAAAAGAATGGTTTGTATTTTTTAATTTTATATTAATTTTTGGAACTATAGTAGCTTCTATTGCATATTTACAAATATGGAAAGTGTTTTCTATCATATCTGTAAATCAAGGACTTGAAAGCTTATTAGGCAATATTGCCTATGTTGCTGGATTACTCCTTCTAGGCGTGCTTATATCCCTATACTACTTTATAGAAAAAAAAGAATGGTGGTGGAAACTTCTTTATTCTCTCCATATTATTATTCAGCTCCCAATATTAATAAAGACTCAAATTAGAGGAGCTCACGTTGCGCTATATTTATCTATTCTTATATTGTCTTTAATTTTTATTTTTAAGTCTCGTGCAAAAAAAGTAAAAATAGGATTGTTAGTTTTTGTATTGTTTTTTATTTCTATTTTTGGTGCCGCTTTTGTAAATAAAGATAAAGATTGGGTAAAAACAAGTCCAATTTTTGGTAAAATGGCAAGCATTTCAGCGGGTACTGGTACGGTAAGAACAAGACTTATTTCCTGGAATAGCGGTTTACATGCGTTTTCTCAAAATCCAATCATGGGATATGGAATGGAGAATTATTATTATGCTTTTGATAAATTTTTCCCAGGATCTTATTACAGTGTTTCAGCTGGAGAAACTTGGTTTGATAGAGCACACAATATGGTTGTAGAAACTCTTGTTGCTCACGGAATATTTGGGCTTATCTCGTATTTGTTGATTTTTTTAATAACACTATTATGTTTATATAAAACATATAAAATAAATAAAGAAAAAAACTTTTTATACTATTTGTTTTTTTCGTGCATTGTAATAGCATATTTTATACAGAACTTTTTTGTATTTGATTCACTAGCTGTTACATCTGTATTTTTCTTTATCCTAGCTTATATAAATTTTAGATATACAGAAGAAACAAAACGGGGCTATATTTGGAAAAATGACTTATCAAATATTTTTAAGTGGACGATAGGAATTTTATCGGGAATTGTTTTATTATATTTTGTTTTTGCTATAAATTTTGTAGAAATGAGTGTTGCAAAACAAAATTATGCAGTCCAGAGATCTATTTATCAAGACAATGATTTTAATAAATCACTTATAGAAATAAAAAAGCTTTATGAGATAAATAGCTATCTAAACAAGGACTCAACTACAATGCTTACAGACACCATTACCACGGCATACACAAGAGCCCAAGGACAAGAACAAATTCAAGCTGTCTTTAATATTCTTAATTATCTCATCGATCAATACGATTATTATTTGGGTATTAATGACAAAGAGGCTTACATGCAAATGAATTTATCTCGTCTTTATATTGTAAAGTCTAATTTTTTTGCCCCAGGCAGCAAGGATAGTGTCGACGCCTTGCAAATGGCAAAATCAGTAATTCAAAAATCAATAGATCTATCTCCAGAAAGACTTCATAACTATTATTTTATGGCAAATATTGAGATGGCGCTTGGTAATACAAACTTAGCAACTGAAAGTCTTGAAAAAGCTATAAAATACAATGATAAATATGGTGAGTCTTATTTGTTTTTAGGAAATATTTATAAGCAGCTTAAAGATTCTAGGGCTGACGAATATATTAAAAAAGCTATAGAATTAGACCCAGCATTAGCAGCTCGAGTACAAAATTAATTTGACGGCTAAATAATTGTTAATAAACT
>CAZWVD010000085.1:0-3420 GCA_964636855.1 uncultured Gammaproteobacteria bacterium
AGAAAATTTAGAGCGCCGCTCAGCTAATGTTTATTTGATAATCAATGATTTATGCCATAAACAATGTAGAGACGTAAGCTGCGCTACGTCTCTACATAAATCAATCAACATCCCTAGTGCGGGGCGGGTTATAATCCCAAATCTTTATCCTTAATTTTCTTTTGTATATTTTTTATAAACTTATCTTTTTCAATTTCTACCAAGTCTTTTTCACTCCTTACTCTTACCGATAGTTTTGGAGAGGAAATTTCTTTATCACCAATGACTAATACATAAGGAACTTTTTCATGAGATGACTTTCTAATTTTATTTCCAACCGTTTCATTTGTGTCATCTATTTCTGTTCTTATTCCACTGGTTTCAAATTCTTTTGCTAAAGCTTTGCAATGATCAATATGTGACTCACCAACAGAAATAATTTTTACTTGAACAGGGGAGAGCCATAGGGGAAATGCTCCAGCAAAATTTTCTACCAAAATTCCCAAAAATCTTTCAACACTTCCTAGGATTGCACGGTGAATCATTACTGGTTGTAGTTTTTGATTATTTGGTCCTTCATAAGTTAGATTAAATTTTTCTGGCATTTGGAAATCGAGTTGTATTGTTCCACATTGCCATGTTCTTCCTATTGCATCATTTAGATGAAAATCAATTTTAGGACCATAAAAAGCACCATCACCTTCGTTTAGTTTATATTCTTTTCCTGTTGCATCTAATACATTTTTCAAGGTATCTTCAGCTAATTTCCAAAGCTCTGAATTTCCCATTGCCTTTTCTGGTCTAGTTGACAATTC
Source organism: uncultured Gammaproteobacteria bacterium (assembly GCA_964636855.1). Taxonomy (GTDB): domain Bacteria; phylum Patescibacteriota; class Patescibacteriia; order UBA1558; family S5-K13; genus S5-K13. The sequence goes on from CAZWVD010000085.1 coordinate 795, forward strand.
CATGTGATATGAAAATCCAAATTGAGAATATACTTCATCAGCTAAATTGATTAAATCAGTAATTTCATCTTTCATTTGTTCTTTTGTACAAAACACATGAGCATCGTCTTGAGTGAAACATCTTACCCTAAACAATCCTGATAAAACTCCAGATAATTCATGTCTATGACATATTCCAAATTCTCCAGCACGAAGTGGTAAGTCCCTATAAGAATACTGATGTGCTTTATAAATTAAAATATTTCCTGGACAATTCATTGGTTTTACTGCAAAATCAGCCTCATCAATTTTTGTAAAATACATATTGTTTTTATAGTGATCCCAATGTCCTGATTGTAGCCACAAAGATTTGTTCAAAATTATTGGAGTTTTATTTATTTCATAATTTCTCTCATACATTTTTTCTGTCAAAAACTCAACTAGTTTATTCCAAATAATAGTTCCTTTTGAGTGGAAAAATGGCATACCAGGTGCTTCTTCATGAAAACTATATAAGTCCAATTCTTGTCCAATTTTTCTGTGATCTCTTTTTTCAGCTTCTTCAAGAAGTTTCAAGTACTCATCAAGCTCTGTTTGTGTTTCAAATGCAATTCCATAAATACGCGTAAGCATTTTGTTTTTTTCATTTCCACGCCAATAAGCACCAGCAAGCTTTGTAAGTTTGAATGCAACATCTTTAATTTCAGACGTATTTTCAATATGAGGACCACGACACAAATCTACAAATTCTCCCGTTGTATAAACCGTTGCATTTTCAACGCTATCAAATATTTCAGTATCATCTATTTTCGTAGTGCCTTTTTTTTCTAAGTCTTTAAGTAGTTCCACCTTGTAGTCTTGTTTTGATTTTGTAAAAAGTTTTATTACATTTTTAATATTCATCTCACTTTTTACAAACTCAATGTTAGATGAAATAATACGCTTCATCTCATCTTCTATTTTTGATAAATCACTTTCAGAAATAGAGGAGTCTAGCTCAATGTCATAGTAAAAACCATGTTCTATTATAGGTCCTACTCCAAACTTTGCTTTTGGATAAAGTTTTAAGACAGCACCTGCCATAATATGAGCAAGGGAGTGTCTGTATAGTTCAATTTTATTTTCCATATAGTTTATTTATTATTTATTATTTTGCAAATTTCAAATGATTTTTTTATTTACTATTTGTTAATTGAAAATGCATAAATAGTAAATCAATTTAAAATTAAAAATAGCAAATTGAAATTATTCTTTATCCCACATAAAACCGTTTCCATATGCTCCCCAGTCAGCAGTTTTTTCGTAAACAGGTTCTTTTAGTTTTAATAATTCAATAATCTTTGCGGGAGATAAGACGTTATTTGATGAATCTAGATTTTCTTTTATTACTTCACCTGTAAGAGTATGTGCTTCATAAGTTGCCATTATTGGATCAACTACTCCTATTGCATAAGCAATTCGAACTAGCACGTCATAATAATTTTCATTGTGCTTTAGTATGTCCATTGCAATACGCCTTGCCATATATGCGGCGCTTCTATCAACTTTTGTTCCGTCTTTTCCTGAATATGCACCACCTCCTACTGGAACTCTAGGACCGTATGCATCACAAACTATTTTTCTTCCTGTTACGCCTGTGTCAGCAAAAAGTCCGCCAATATTCCAGTCTCCGGCAGGATTACATAATATTTGTTTTATTTCATATTGACTGGCTTTGTTCTTTGCCCATTCTTCTATAAGTGACTTAATCTCAGATGAGGTAGCTTTGCAAAAACTTGCCAAAATACAGTCAATAACTTTTGTTTCTTCATCTAGTGTAATTTGAACCTTTCCATCTTCTGGAAATTTTTCATAGATAAATTGACATAAGTCATTTGCAAGATAATATTCTTCAGGAAGCATTTTTTCATTATCCCTACATGCGTAGCCTACCATAATACCTTGATCGCCAGCACCACCAATATCAACTCCACGAGCTATCTCAGGGCTTTGTTGAACAATGTTTTCTTGAACACCTATTGGATATCCTACAATTCTCTCAGCAATTGATTTTATATTTACAAATGCGTTTGTAGTAAGCTCGCCAGTGACTGTTACTATATTGTGTCCACCCATTGTCTCAAGTGCTACACGACTATTTGGATCTTGTTTAAGACATTCATCTAGTATGGCGTCACTTATTCTGTCACAAATTTTATCAGGGTGACGAGGTGTAATTTTTTCTGCGGTTCTTTTCATTTGGTTAGTATTTAGTTATTAGTTTTTAGCATTTTCCGCCAGAGGCGGATCAGCCTTGGACTGAAGTTTTAATTATTATATTTTAAATTATGTTGAGATATATTTATATAAACAAAAAATCCCAAAAAACTTATTAGTTTTGGGACCCGGATATGCCCTATAATAAACGAGCATGGGGTGGTTCCACCCAAATTCTCTGTTAGATTAAATTAATCTTACAAAGCACTTTCTAAATTGTCTTAAAGTTTAGAGGGGTTATACAACCCCTATCTATAATAGACATTAGCTTGGTAGGCTAATCAATCACTTCTAATAAGAATGTTAACATATTTTTAAAAAGCTTACAATGATTTCTTATAAATTCTACCCTGAAGTGCATTGACCATTGAATACCTCATATGGTGTATGC
>CAZWVD010000086.1:0-3356 GCA_964636855.1 uncultured Gammaproteobacteria bacterium
CTGTATGATTTTAAGATCGATCAGTCCATCAGATCATACTCGACTGAACACGGTAGACCGCCAAAATGGGACGAAAACAACTGGCAACACCATTACGCAGAAAAAAGTATCGAGTATACAGCCAATCCTCGACTCGCTTATTTAGTATAGATTGAATACCCTCCTTCTGATCTCATAGGTTGATTGTATATGAGATATACACTCGCAGATGCACTCGAAGATGTTGCATCATTCATCAATCAAGATCCAAGTCAAGTTACTGGTACTGATTTGACCTCACAAGCCAACTTGATAAGGCAATCAGAATCAGAGTGGGCTGACTACTACCAGTGGTCTCAGCTCAGACAACCATACGTGTTGCCGATAGCAGCGTCAATGGCTTCTGTAGGTCTTCCTAATAACTTCAAAAAGGCAATGTCACCTATGTATGACGTAGCTAGTAATCAAGTCTATATGGAAATACGACCAGAGGAGCGCTTTACGCAAGACACCGCAAGTAAATACTTCTGCATATTTGGTAATGATCCAACAGGTAAATATATGCTTATCAATCCTGCTGCTGGATCTGGCGCATCTCTCATGTTTGACTATCAATTTGCCCCATCAGCCGCAGCTACGCTTACCAACTACATGAATTGTCCGTCACGTCCGTTTATAGCTGCTCGGACTATCTCAAAGATACTCGAGGCTCGATCTGATCCTCGGTATCCGATCAAAAAGGCCGAATCAGACGGTTATTTGGATGGATTAGTCGAAGAAGAAGCCTCACCAAGCGGAGCAGAGACAGGAGAAGTAAAAAACTATTACAAGCGTAGTTCTTTTCGTATAGGAGCATAATATGACTGGCTTCAACAAACGACCACCACGATTCGTCCCTCAAAAGGACATGGAGCTCAACTGGGATACATTCTCAGGTGGATGGAATAACCTATTCAAGCCAACAGAGCTGCAACCTAATGAGCTTGCACAAGCAGACAACCTCATGTTGATCGGTAAAGGCACACCTACAGGACGATGGGGATCTACTAAGTATTTTCTTGCTGGTACAGGGCAAGTAAGAGGGCTTGGAGCGTATTACAACTCGTATGCTTCACAAAACTTCCTATTGGCACTTACTGACTCAGGTCTTTTAGTGAAGAAAAATGGAGCGTCATATACTGCCATAACCGGAGCCTCGTTTGCTTCTGGTCAGACGGTACAGATGACACAGTTGGGTAATAAAACATATTTTGTCTCCCCCACCACTAATCTGGTCAAATTTGACGGGACCAGTCTGATTCCATATACAGCTATCAATGCTCCAGGTAGTGTCACTGCATCGATGTTGTCATTTGCATCAGGGTATACCACATGGTCATGGATCGTGACAACCAATGGACTAACTGGAGAGACCATAGGATCAACCGCAAAGACATTAGCCTCGCTCCCACTCGATCTCACTAAAACGTCTGTATTTGTAGCTTGGGCTCCTGCATCATCAGCTCCTTCTACCATTACGGGATTTACCATATACAGAGGACTACCAGGAAATGAGACACTACTTTCGGGCGTTGGACCAACCCAAAACACATATATTGATACTGGTGGAGCTACTTCTGACATCGCATTTCCTCCGCTCACAAATCAAACATCAGGGCCAATGGGAAAATATATCTTGAGATTTAATGATAGGTTGGTCATAGCGGGCATTCCTACAGATCCGACTAAAATACTTATTTCAGCTCGGTATCCTGATCACGACAAATTCACCGCTATAGATGGTGGCGGATACTGTCTCATTTCGCCTGACGATGGTGATGACATCACCGGGCTTGGTATGTCAAACATACAAACGACCAGCCCGCTCATTGTGGTGTATAAACGCAACTCCACGCACGTTGTAAGCCTTGATACCATCACACTAGGTAGTTTCACAATTCTTGATCCACACGTATATATACAGTCATCAAGCGTGGGAGCATCATCAGGAAATACAGTGGTAGCAGTTGAAAATGATACGTATGCATTCGGCAATAAAGGGCTCTATTCAACAGGACAAATGGCGCAATTCCTCAATCAAGTCCGCTCAAACGAAATATCAGCGCGCGTCCGCACGTATGTGCAAAGCCTGTCAGAAGCAGACAAGAATGGAGCATCAGCAGCATATATCGACTACAAGTACATCATTTCCTTTCCTGTCGTCAAAGAAACACTCATATTTGATGTTCAAAGGGGCGCATTTATGGGGCCTTGGAAGACTCCATTTGGCATAACTAAGTGGTTGCGATATTTCGACAGTACGGGCTCAGAAAAGTATCTGGCTGGTCGTGATGATGCGTATGTAACAGAGTTTTCAAGTGCGTACATTACAGACGATGGTACTGCTATAGCAAAACTTGGACGCACAAAAAAAGAAGATCTTGGATCGTGGAATATGATGAAGATACTTAAATACTTCTATTTCTTACTCCGCAACGTGCGTGGTAGTGTGACAGTCAACCTCCGTATTGAAGAAAGGTCTGGTAACACAATCACAACCAAAACAGCCACAATCACCTCTGATCTTGGCAATGGTGGATGGGGATCTGACCAGTGGGGATCACAACAGTTTGGTCAAACGTCAGCAACGATCACGGTGACGGGAGACGAGCTAGCACGATTTGCACAGATATATAAACAAATGCGAGTAGTTCAAGTGGAGTTTTCAGCAGATGGAGCCAACTCACAGTTTGAGTTCCTTGGTATCCGTATGACCGCATCATCACTTGGTCCGTCCTCACTCCCATCAAGTTTGAAGGTTTAATAGTAGTTGTCACCGATTCACCCGTCTTTTAGTGTAAGAAAGACCGCGTATATTGTGGGCCCCAGAAGGGCTCCAAGAAACATTCTAGACAGAACGCCATCTTTCCTTTTAATTATATTATCACACTGGCACATTTTCAAAAGTTCATCCTCCTTGAAAGTTGCAACTCCTTCTTTTGCATTAGATACACACGCTAAATAGTCTCGTTTGTGAGGATTATCGTCACAAACATAAGAATACGGACTTTGTGTATATCCAATAAGAGCAAAAATTACACCGACAAGGATTGAGATTATAAATTTATTCTTTATTTCATTGTTTGTTTGATAATCTTTCATTTAGGTGTCGCAAACAACTGTACACAATAGTACCCCTTACACTTTATACATGTCAAGGGTCTATCTCTACGCAAGTTTGCTTCATGTGAGGCAGAGTGGAGCCACCAATCGAGCATAAGTTCAGGTGACCAGTTCCTAGCAAGATTTTCTGAAAATCCTTCGTATGTACCAAGTAATTCTGATTTATATTTCCATATTCCATCATGACTCATGTCATTTTTTTCTGTAAATATCTC
>CAZWVD010000087.1:0-3313 GCA_964636855.1 uncultured Gammaproteobacteria bacterium
CAACTTGTCCACAGTGCAAGGTGGTAGTACAATGCCCAGTATGTAAGGGTTGTGGCAGGGTAACAAAAAGAAAGGGTACAAAGTATGACTCTAGTGATTAGTGGAGATGTGCCAGCTTTGAAGAATCAAAAGCAGATTTTCGTAAATAAACGCACAGGCAAGCCATTTATAACTAGCTCAGTAAGATCAAAGGCGTGGCAAGCTACTGCCGTAGATCAGCTTAGAGACCAGTTCAAAGGGTTGAAAGTATCGGGCTATCCTATAGGTATAGCCATGGAGTTTTACTACCCGACTAAGCGAGCCAAGGACTTGGATAATTCCGTGTCTGCGGTTCTCGATGCTTTAGTAAACGCAGGTGTAATAGAGGATGACAACATAAACTTTGTTGATAACATCTCTGCGAGCTTTGGGGGATATGACAAGGAAGATCCGAGGTGTGTTATATACCTAGACGACTAGATGATAGAATGGTGGTGGGAGCCAGAATATAGTGTGAGGCGGAGGTTTTCTTACGGTGTCCCCACCGCAGATAATCAGTTGTTCGATTCCTCCCTCCGTCTCATAGTGTATTTTAGGTATTGACATATCATCAAGCTTGTGCTAATATGTTAGTATCATAAATCAAGAAAGGACAACTGATTATGAGTAAACGAACAGACGAGTTAGTAAAAGCTATCTCACCTAAGAAAAAACAAGTAAGTAAAAAGACCCAAGTAGCAACTTGGTTTAAGACACAGGTATGGGACAGCCGACCAATCAACTGGTTAGCTATCGGCATCTCATATGTAGCAATAGCATTTGCTTCATACGAACTAGCCAAGTATTACATCGGTGTACCAGAAATAAACGGAGTGGCCGCTTTTGTCTCGACCATAGCCATAGGCAGTAGAGCATTTAAGAAATAAGGTGTAATAAAATCACTTCATTTAACAAGGAGATATAGGCTCGCCCGACCACCCCGACTGAGAGCTAGATGATGCGTAACATAATACTAAGTTTACTCGCTGTACTGTTAGTGATGTACACTACCCCACCAGCAAAGCAGATAAAAGTAAACGAACACCCACAGAACGTTAAGAAACAATCAATAATACAGCCTCTACAAGCCCCTGTATATGCTCAGAAGCAAGAAGTGGCAAAAGTACCAGTTGCACCACCAAAACCTGCACCAGTGGCTCCTACGAGTGTCACAGGCACATGTGGGGACTGGTTAGCTCAAGCTGGTATTAGCGATCCTGATGCAGTCTGGTTAATTGGTAAGGAGTCTGGCTGTGAGCCTGGTAGACTAAACAAATCAAGCCTAGCTTGCGGTATACCTCAGTCGCTACCGTGTACAAAGCTATACCCATATGCGACTAAAGAGTGGATCATGGCAAACAAAGTTGAACGTAACAGCAAGTGGTATCTACCAACACCTGAACCAGTCCGAGAGCTTGTTTGGATGAAAAGCTACGTTGCTAATAGATACACAACATGGGCAAACGCTAGAGCATGGCACAGAAGTCACAACTGGTACTAGACGTAAAGTAGTGATAATATATGAACTGTCACGGGGAAACAAGTGACAGCTGTGTAAAAGAGCCCCTTCGGGGGCTTTTTTTGTTAACTATTTAACATACAGACCATTTAGTCTGTGTTTAGTCGGTAATGACATTGTACTATAAAAAACAAAAAAGATCCCTTGCGAGAGAGGATCTTTTTGTCTAAGGGTTCGTTCATATAATAACGCCATATGTGGGGTGTGGTCAAGACTAGGCTGCTTCGTAAGTAAAGGTGGCGCTTATAATATCTCCGTTAGTCCAAGTCATTGGTACGGTGTTGGTAATAGCATTAGCCTTTAAGTATGTAGCATCTGTAACCCCAACCAATATTTCAACAGTTGTAGCACTTGCTCTCCAAACCTGTCCAAGGTAGAACGCTCCAGTCGAAACATCATTTATTGAACATTGTCCTATTACTTCTCTGGCTGTGTAGTTGCTACTAATATTGACTGGAGCCGTAAGTATCATTGAGCCGCTAACCGCAAAAGAGCCAGCACCAGTTATTGCTAATAAACAGTTTACGGTCTTACCCGTCTGTAAATATTTAGCCACTACCGTACTACTGCTAATTGTCACGTTAGTCCACGTTGGTGTCCAACTCTGCCACGCCCAAGAAGTACCAGTACCAGCTACTAGCTTTGCAGGTGTTACGTTTGCATCTGTTATATTCGCTGTTACAACAGCGTTATCTGCGAGCTTTGCACTTGTTACTGCATCATCAGCTAGGTTAGCAGCACTAATGCTACCGTTAAATTCATTGTATAGAGTATCAAAGTTTGAGTTCATCTGCGAACTTGATATTGTAGTGTTTCCACTGAATGTATTGGGTTTATTTACGATAGAAATTTTGCTATCCTCCTTTTTTGTTCTATTGTCATTTTATCATAAGTCTTTCAACTCGTTGAGTGTCTTCTTATCACCGCTTTGCTTTTTCTCCTGCTTGTACTTGTAGCCATAGCGTTCGAGTATGGTATCAGTCAGATCCTGCTTCTTTTGGTTAATTAGGGTCTTTCTCATATCCTCAGATATTCTCTTATACCTTTCGTCACGCCTGACATCTTCAAACCAGCGGTTGTACTCTTCGTTAAAGTCGTTGTTAGCTGTAGCAAAGGTTTCAGCATCTACGGTCTTCTTGAAGCCCTGTATACGCTTAGTATTGACCTGATTCCAGTCCTTGTTAGCTGAGTAGGTGTTTGTACCGATACCAAGGCCATCGGCGATCATAGATAACACTGTATTAGCAGATTTGGGGTCGTTCTTAAGTTCCTGATAATTACTAACGGGTAGAGGCATGAGAGCATCTTTAGCTATCGAAGCAGGGGTGACTGCGTTGCCTACGAAGTCTTTACCTGTCATTAGCTGTTTAATAACCTGTGCACCTGGTGACATCTTACCCTCTGTGTAGTCCATAAGTACGTCCCAGGTCGATCTAGCCCCGAACTCGTCACTGTTTAACTTTGTTATACGATCAGAAGTCGAGCTCTTAGTCTCTTGTGTGGCTATACGTGAGGCAATTGTTGCGATTGAAGCCATACCACCAGTCATCTCAAAACGGGTGTTACCTATCTTAATTTTACCAAAGTTTGAACTACGGGGATCCCATTCAACGCTACCTGGCTTCCAAGCACTTGCAGCGGTCATAACAGCTGATGTGGCAGCTATCATCTTGAGTAGGTTAACGGCAGCTTCTCTCCTAACGAACGGTGATACGTCCTTCTGTAGTTGGTGGGCTGTAATGGTATCGAAGTTAGATTTCCAGTTACGTGCTGAGA
>CAZWVD010000088.1:0-3276 GCA_964636855.1 uncultured Gammaproteobacteria bacterium
ATTCAAGTAACGCCGCGGCATATTGTGGGTTTAGGTAGCGCTTTAGAACATCACCCTTAAACTCAGGGGCTTTGGCTTCGGTGGTCTCACCGGTGGCTTTTTTGGTGCCGTCTTCCTGGCTTCCGCCTCCCCCACCACCAGACTCATTTCCGCCACTATCACCTTTAGCATCTGCTTTTTGGTCACCGGCTTTCTTTTTGGCTTCTTTTTCTGCTTTTTTCTTTTGCTTCTTTTCTTCTTTTTCATTTTCCCCGGGGCGAGAGAAGACTTTTCTTTGTGGAAGAACAGTCGGCAAAGCTTGGTCATATTCAACCGGGCCAACTGCCGGCTTATCCGGTATAAACTCTTGTACAGTATTTACTTTACCAAAATCTATATTTGATTGGTTATTATTTTCACTGCTAATCCATACATAATTTTTACTGCCATCCGGTCTTTTTCCTATTTCTTCCGCCAAGCCAAAGAACCCGGTGCCTTTTGGTCTACCCGTGGCCGGGTCAAACAATTTGGCAATATTACTGTCTTTTGGAATTATTACTTCGTGGGTTTTGGAATCCACATCTAAAACTATTGCGTCATGGGCATTTTTTCCGTCCGGCACAAATAACATTTTAATACGCCCTTCTGCGTCAGCCTTGTCCAACTCGGCCCAACCATCCTGGTTCCAAGATCCATTTTCCTGTATTGGTACTTTAAAATGAATACTGCCAGCTGAATCTTTGCTAATATAAAATCTTAACTCGTTGTCATTGTGAACATGAGGAACTTGTTCAGTCTGGTTGTCATACCAATTTTGCGTATGAATTTTTTCAATATTTCCACCGGCAACATGACCTTTTAAGCCTTTCATCCATTCCATAGAGGTCTGGTCTCGGCTTCCGGTTACCACATGCTCCACCGCTGTTGCCCCGGCCATTACCGGATGTCCATCAAAATTGCTTTGATAGAACTTTGTACCTTTTACGCCATCTACAATTTTATCAAAAGAAGTATGATGACTTTTAAAATAACTTCCGCCCCATAATTTTTCTACTTGTTCACCACCCAAATGAATAGCTTCCTGAGCTAAAATTCCACCGGCAAAACCCATTACTGCACCTTTTATTCCGGACACCAGCATTTCTTTGCGTTTAAAGTCGCCCTGTTTTTCATTGACTTGTTTAATCACGTCCATTATGGCAGTTTTTTCAACTTCAGCCATGCTCTGCAAATCTTGTTCCTTTATACCTAATTCTTTTAAGGCAATCTTCAGGTCAGCCTTAGCAGAAACATTAGAGCCGTACCGTTTGCCTTGGTCTTCATCCATACTAAACAAATCAACTTTGGTAAATTTATTTTTATTATCCGCCAGTATATCCCTTTCAAGTTGTAACCGGGCATAAATTTTTGCTAATTGTTGTTTTTCGGCCTCCGTGAAAGTTTTTTTGTCTTTCATGGAAGCGACTACCGCCATTGCTTCCTTAAATGACATAACCACGGCGTCATAACTGCGCTCGCCTTTTTCACCCAAAACATCACTTCCTTTTCCGCCCAAAGTTTTTTGGCGTAATTCCTGAGCAGTATCATATTCCGTATCTTTACCCCGTTTAATCGCCCGATACACACCCCCAACAGCCGAACCAACCCCCAAAGGAATCCAAAAACTACCGCCAGTTGCCACTGTCGCTGCCCCAACGGCTGCCCATTTAATAATCCGCTGTGCGCCCATAGAGGTTACCGTAGCCGCCGCTCCCATAACTAACGGATTTAAAATAATTTTTCCTAAAACTTTATGATTTTCAACCGAATCGGTTATTCTTTCAAATGCGTTTAAAATATCCTTCGGGCGGTTATTTATAATATCCCGTTCTTTTAGACCCAATTGCAAATTCAAGCCTTGCACACCCTCCACTTGTTTTGCTATTGCATCCCGCACTGCTTCCACATTTGCTTCCGGATTTTTGTCCATTACTCCCTTCACGGCCGCGTCAATCTGCTCTTTATAATTTTTATCTACCGATTCTAAAATTTCATAAAAATTACTGGCATACAATAAACCCTTAGCTTCCCTTGCTCTATCTTTATCTGTAGTCCATTTTGCGGATCCATTGTCTTTAATTGCCGTAGCAATTTCCTTTTTTACAAACAGCTCCACTGCCGCCCGCTTATCCAAACCCTTGTATTCATCTTCCCACTTGTTGGAACGGTAACGATACAATAATTCGGCAAATTTATTTTTTACTTCCGGATTATCATTCATACTGTCACCCAATTCTCTTTGAGTGTCTGCCACATCTTTTTTATATTCCAAGACAACCTTGTCCAGCATTTCTAAATATTCGCTGGATACACGAGTTCCCCCGCCCGGTACTTCTGTACCGGACAAGCGCTCGGAAATAGCCTTCATTAAATTATTGTCGTTTTCTATTTCTTTTTTTGCTTCCTGATAGTACTTTAATAAATAATGGTTTTCGCTTAGGCCTTTCCAGGCATTCTTAACAACCTTGCCAAAAAATCCGCCCTTGTGGTCAAATTGATTTCTAAGTTTTTCTTCTGCTTTTGTCCAAGCCATACGCTTGGCAATTTCTGAGATGTCAATTAAGAAAAGCTTTTCTGTTTTGATTGGAGCCTGATCGATTAGACCCCTTGGCTTAATTCCTGGGTCTAAATCAACAGGGGCATGCACTCCATTCTCATCGGGGGCTGTGTCAATTATTATTTCCGGCTGAGTTGTATCAACTACTACGGGATTAGGCTTTGGAATTGGTTTGGGTTCCGGCTTAGTCGCTGTTGTAGTCTCTGGCTTAGGTATTGTTTCCGTAGGTGTGGCTGGAGTAGCAATATTAGTCTCCAATATTTCATCCGGCACCTGCTGTTCTTGTGGTAATACCAAAACCCGCCTGCTTTCCAAAGCAAGCATGGCTAATTCGTAATTCTGCCGTAGCGCATCCATTTTATCAAAATCTTGAGGCAACTTATTTTCACCAACAAATCTTTCCAAAAGCATAGCCTTATACTCTTCGTCTTTGGCAATTAGGTTGGCCTCGCGTTCGGTATAAAGATGTTGCTCCCTTTTTTGGCCTTCGCCTAATGGACTAACAGTTTCCCCATCTTTTTTATAATTTTTTGGGTAGTGGAAAGCAAAATACGGCAAGGAACTTTCTGAAAGCACCTTAACCAAATTATGATATTTGCCTAACGTTTTAGTACGGGCATCCAGTTGTTCTTTTAGTTTTTTGTCGTCAATTTTTAAATATTTTTCCACGCGCTGGCGCAAAGCTTCGCCCAATTGCTGTT
>CAZWVD010000089.1:0-3273 GCA_964636855.1 uncultured Gammaproteobacteria bacterium
ATGGCGCCTCGCCAATCCGCGGAATCTGACCTGATATTAATTGTTTCTTTTTCCATTGTTTATCGTTTTTTTATATTGTTAAATGACTAGCTTAATACCAAAAAATAGCATTATTAAGGGAGTATTGTCAAACTTATTTTATTAAATAAAAAACCCCGAAACTTTTCGTTTCAGGGTTGGAATTAACCAAGGATATTGGTTAATTATGACTCGGCTTGTCAGCTAAGCAATCGTGCTCACGTCTTCCGGCGCGGGTAGTGTATGATAACTTCCCTCCCAGAAAACTTAGCCCGCAGATAGCGGCGTCGCCTTCGTTCTCATAGGCATGATCCTCGTGGATCTCCTTGAGTGGCTGTCCAAAGCGCGCCAGGTATAAGCGATAACGCCATTGCAGAGTTGTAACCACACAATCGATACACTCCTTAATGACAAAAGCGCCCAGGCCTAAGGATTCATCAACAGCTTCCGGTGTCGAAAAGCTTGGCTGAGGATAAGGTGCGTAGCCGGAGTAGTCCTTACTCATAGCTTGCCCTGTACGATGACTGGCGTTCTCAAGGAACTCCGCCATCTTCTCCTGTTTACGTTTCTGCCATTCGGCAAGAAAGGTTACCTTATTATCATCGCTCAGCTCGGGCGGTAATAAACTGGCATCTGTCTTAATCCGAAAAGAGAGTATTCGGCTAGGGTAGCGCTTCGAATCAGCTGGTGTCGCTTTAACCTGAACGAAGAGATATTCTCCCTCCGCTCTAATGTCGATGAACTTAACGTCACTGAATTCAAGCGCGTAGTTATCGCTTTCCGAAGAGTAGCGATCACGGTAGGTAAACTCCTGTACAACTTGTTCTCGTCCACACAGCAAGATCACTTGCCGAATCTGTCCAACTCCACCAGAACCACCATACTCAGAGCGACCATCCAGATACACAATCAAGCCGTGCGCTACATCCGCATCATAATTTAAGAAAGAAGAAACGTTCTTCTTGGTTAAAGTACGATTAATGAAACTCTTCAGGCTAGGGATATTCTGCGCTTCGGTCAAACGACCATGACAGAATTTATTCAGAACACGATCATTGTATCCGTCCTGGCTGGACGTCTCAATGAGTGCTATGGACTGCCAGAAATTGCGAGTCAACTTCTCGGTACGATCTAGACCGTAGGCGAGGAAGATGATTTCATCGAAGCTGAAATCGCGGGGGCGATCGAAACTTTTGAAGAGTTCATCCTCCTTTAGTTTCTTATTCAGCTCAGATAATTCATAGCAATGCGTATATCGCCTTTCCTCCGGGTTTTCCGGGTTATAGAATGGCGAGCTAATCGTAGTCAGGAATGAGCGGTCGCCCAAACGTTCCAAACGTTCGATATTCGGGTTAAGACGCAAGTAAAACTTGGCGTAACGTTCATCGGAACAACCAAAGTAATTGCTGTGTATGCTGCAATTTTTATCTGGTATCGTTTCATAGCGTCCGCCAGGATTATAGTCCCAAAGAGATTGAAAGCTCTTCTCGACTAAACTGACGGCGGCCGACAGAAGACGTGAGTCTTCTTTAATGATGCTGAATTGAGACAATATCTTTGCCTGCAATTCTGGAGTAAATTCCAAATGCGCCAGATTGGTGTATTGGTACCAATTCCGGCTAGTCAAGCCGACAAAGACCGGTTTACCTTTACGCAAGTTATCCAGGAATTCCTGGAGTATGGTACTCGTCGCGATGAACTCATTAGCCACCAAACCTGCCTGGCGATTGACCTCGCTCGAAAGGCTGCGGACTGTGTGTTCGCCAATTGCTAAGCCGTCGGCCAGCAAAAAGGCGGGGATCAGATTCGGATCACAATCAGCGGCAATCCATTGGTTAATTAATTGGGTCTGGGTGGCTAAGGTTGTCTGTTCCATGGCTGTTGGGGGTTAGGGGGTTAAGTTATGAATGAACTGTTTATTTTTATACAAAAAATCCTCTGGCTGCCCAGAGGATTAATGACTATATTATATCTAATTACGATTAAAATCGCTTATATAATACAAACATTAACCCTCCAGCCTGGGGCTTATTTGAAAACCAATAGTGATTAATTTTTTGTGTTTTTATGATTAACATATTTATTGTTGACTTATAGTATACGGAGAAACCGGAAAAACGTTACAGATAACGTTTAATTAATGGAAATATCTATAGATTGGGTATTATTGACAATATTAGTATATTATGTTACAATGGGCGATTAAATAATTATATGATGATACTATTATTAATCTTCCCGCTTTCGTTAATCATTTACGGGTATTCTCTGCCCGATAAAGAAAATGATTCAATAAACTTTAAAGTTGGCTCAAACGACGCGCGTTTTCGAAATGATTTTACGATCAATTATTCCGAAATATATTTATTAATTCAAAAAGAAAAGGAAATTATTGAGATACTTTCTAAAATGGAAACCTATACAAATGGTGGATATGAATATTTTGTCGGAACACGATACTCGGTCCATCGCTGGATTATGGAAAAATACATACTTAAAGGAGAGATGAAAAATGGCCAAGTAATTCATCATATTAATGGCGATAAATCAGATAATCGAATTATGAACTTACAATTATTCAATAGCCAGGATGAGCACGACAGGCATCATCGAAATCTAAAGAAAAATTTTGGAACCTGGTATTTAAGATTACCTGAGTTTGCGAATTACCAAAAGTTTATCGAATGTGCCTTTTAAACTAAATTACTTTATCGATAAAACGAGCCATTTGGCTCGTTTTTTGTCACTAAATTTTTTTATTCATCGCCAACTGCCTTGTCGTTACTATTTAAGGTGCCGGTATTTTTTTTGGGGACAGTAGACTTAGATGACTTACTCTTCTCCCCGTTTTCCGCATCAATATCTGTCGCCATAAAATCGACCGCATTAGCAATTACTTCTAGCGAATCAGCAATCCTGCTTAACGATTCGCTGTTCTGATTGATTTTCCAATACCAAAGCATTAATTCTCTAACCAATAAAAAGAAAAATAGAGAAACGCAAACCCACATAACAATTGCCAGCGCTCCTGTTTGCGCTGCATGAAATAAAATATTTTCCATATTTTTTAAATTATATATAATGACTATTCAAATGATATTATCTGAAACCCCTTCTGTTTAATATCTTCTTCGCTAAACCACAGGTCTTGTAATTTGAACTTTCTGAGATAAGTAACCTGTTTCTCGAGAACTCGGCCCGTCGCTTGGCGCGTGGCGTGATCGGCGCTAGTATATTCTTCCAAGACTAATGTAT
>CAZWVD010000090.1:0-3118 GCA_964636855.1 uncultured Gammaproteobacteria bacterium
ATGCAAATATTATCAGAGCAACTATTGCCACAGCAGCCAACATGGTTGCCACAGTGGCCTGGCGTGGTGCAGCAATAGCAGCGAATGCAATAATGATTGCATTGGATGTTGCCATTGCTGCCTATTCATTGACAGTAGGTGTTTTAACAGGAAGGATAACGCTGGCAGCAGCAGCACAGCGAATATGGAATGCAGTCATGGCAATTAATCCGGTTGGTTTATTTATTGCAGGATTAGCTGCGGCTGTAATTGCCATTGATAAGTTTACCACGAGCGCGAAACAGGCAATGCAGTTGGAAATTTTTAAAGCCGATATAACAAAACGTTTAGCGGCAGCACAGGAAAAATTTAACAAAACGCAGGAAGAATTTGGCGCGCAGGTGCAAAACATAAATACGCTGCTGCCCGAACAGCGCAAAGAACTGGAACGAAACATAAAGCTGAAAATAGAAGATGCAAAAGCCACACTTGAGCAACTTACGGCAGAGCAGAAAAGAATAGGTGAGTTGGCCAATAAGGCAACAATATGGCAATCGGCAATGAATTTTCTTTCGCACCCGCTTAACTGGAAAGCTGCTGCTGAGGCAGACAGAGAAGACGGTAAGGAAAACGCGAAAAAAGAAATGGCAAAATATGCACCCCAAATAATTGATTTGAATAACAAAATCAAAAGTGTAACTGAATCAACTGGTGAACTCGTGAGTGTTAATAATGCTTTTGCCAACGCCATGAAAATAAATGTCCGGACCATTGACCAGTATAATGATAAACTGAACCTGCTCAACAAAGCACTAAATGCCAGCGTGAAAGGCAGTGCCGAATACAAGAAGATTTTAGCTGAGATTGAAAATACTAAAAAAGCCTTTGGCACAACCGATGCAGTTAGTACCGGTGGCGAAGTAAAATATACGCTTAAACTAACAACAGAAGAAGCTGAAAAGCAAATGCAGGAGTTTAAGCGCAAAATGCAAACGCTGCAAGAAGAATTAAGCAAACTAAAAACAAGTGCTATTGCTGATGATATAGAGCGTGAAGCGGTGCAGATGCAGCAGGCTTATGAGCAGAGCAAACGGGCGGCATTACAGAAAGAAGAAGAGCTACTTGCAGAACAAATAAGAATCAGAGCGGAAAACATTGCAGATGTAAGCAAAGCAGAAGCAGCCGGAGTGATCCGTAAGAGTGAAGCGGTAGCCAAGAAATTACAAATTGAACAAACCTATAATGATAACGCAGCGCAGATACATGAAACCGGTCTGCAACTGCAAAAGCAGCTTGATGAAAAATATGAGCGCGACACAGCGGAATTTGTAAAACGTACTCAGGATGATTTACGCAAAGCAGAGTATCAGGCAGACATTAGTAATCTTGAACAATGGCAACAAGAAAAAAACCTGCTCCTTGCGCTCGACTATGCAAAAGGAACCATCACACATGAGCAGTACGAACAACAGAAGGCTGATATTGATAAACGTATTTTAGAGTTAAGACTCCAATATGCTAAAGACTACGGACGTGATTTAACAACGGAGGAAAAAGCTATTGTTGACGCTAAAATAGCAGAGGCACTACGCGAAGCCAATGCCAGAAAAACAACACTTGATAAAGTTAAAGATTACGAATCTTCTTCTTTTGAAGGGCGTTTGGCGGCACTTGATGCAGCAGAGCAACAGGAGATAGAATCTGTAAAAGGGAATCAAGAGGCTATCAATGCCATACATCAGCATTATAGTGAGCTGCGTGTAAAACTGATACAAGAAGAAGTTGGTAAATGGATTGGCGTTGCGCAACAAATGTTCAATGCGTACAGCGATATGCAGCAATCCAGCATTAATGAAGAGAATAACAGGGAGAATGCACAATTCAACAAGGAAAAAGCATTAGGGAATAAGAAGAAGGAAGAGTATAAACGGATGCTTGACGCGAAATTGATTTCGCAGGATGATTATAACAGCAAGGTAGAAGCCATTGATAAGGTGCTTGATGAAAAACAAAGAAGAATAAAGCGTGACCAATGGGAGCGGCAGCATGATGCAGACATATTGCAGGCAGAGACCAATGCCATACTTGCCATAGCGCGGGCATTTGTTGACCATAAATGGCCCTACTCGCTTATTGTTGCAGCCCTTATTGGAGCTACTGCCTATATGAAAGTATCGGAACTTGAAAGTCAGACACCACCGGAATTTAAGTATGGTAAAGAAGCCGGAGAGCCTATAAAAAAACAAATAGGCGGCATTGTTTATGGCCCAAGCCATGAGGATGGTGGCATTGACCTGATTGACTCACAAACAGGAGAGAAGTTAGGCTCAATGGAAGGAAAAGAAATGATAGTTGGAGAAAAGGCAGTGGAAGCGAATCCGGAAATAGCACAACTGCTAATGAAGAGCAGCAAGCAAGGCGGTGTTAAAATTGACAACGAAGAGATTTATAAAATTGTAGAAAAGTATATTCCTGAGGCGAAAAGAATAACTACCCGTGAAGTGCCTGATAGTTTCTCCACCATTACAGAGCCGGTTTCAACACAACATAATACAGCGTATAGCAGACCTGATATCAGTACTTCCGGAGTTCAAATAGACGATGATGATTTTGCGAGTCGTGTGCTTTCTAATATTTTCCATCCGGTGGAGCAAGTTAATGTGCCACGTTTTGTGGAGCGTAGTGCCCGTGTGCCGCAGATAGACACGCAGAGCATTGTTGACAGCATACAGGTAAGCAGATTGGGTTATGCAACAGCTTTGCCGGTGTTGCCAGAGCAGCGTCCAACACAGCAGCAGAAAGAAGATATGCTGAACATTACTGGAGAAAGCAAAGACATAGCGGCCACACTGAAACAATTACAAACAACCATGGCTGAAATGAAAACAGCGATAGATCAGGCAAAACAAACGTGGGAAAAACCTTTTGACGTTAAAGCCAAGGTAGTGTTGCGCGACCTTGACGAAGCAAGAAGGCTTGAAGAAACAGCGAAGCGAAATGCAAGAATAGGGTGAAAATAATTTAAAAATAAATGTAACCCTGCGAAAGGAATATACGTAGAGGAGAAAAGTCATAGCTTTAGTTTTTCATAATGATTGAGTTGGACCGCATAGCCCGTAAGCCATGCGGTTTTTTATTT
>CAZWVD010000091.1:0-3085 GCA_964636855.1 uncultured Gammaproteobacteria bacterium
AATGGCTGGATTCCCCCGCACAGCCCTCAAAGGCTTGTTTGAGCATGACCCCTAGTGCATCCGTCTTGGACGCAGCAGCGGCCATCCCAGAGGCTTGTAGGGTGTCTGTATCGCAGCGTTCCTCTTTGTGGGAGAGGTCGCTACTGTTAACTGAGCGGGATAGATAGGTCATTTGTCCCCTTTTTGCTCCATCGCCCAAATTTCCAAATCCACCGCATGCTTTTGAATAAGCGCCGCCAAGTCCTTAACCTCGTCGTGCTTTTTCTGCGCGCAGAGTTCGGCCAGCTTTGAGGCTGCTCGGTTAATTCCCCCTACGTAGGTTGCGTAGTCAAGCCGCATCCGGGGTTTGCGGCTCGTCATTGGCAGCAGGCTTGTTCAAATACCTTTTCACCGTGTTGTAAGTCCGCCCGGCTTCTTTGGCGATCTCGGTGATAGCTACGCCAGCCGCAAGCTGTTCTTTCCATTTCTGCGTTTCTTCCTCTTTCACAAACGGGCCTCGGGCCATGTTTCTCTCCTAGTTTGGGTTCCAATACGTTTCGCCGGTTTCGTAGTCGTAGTGCTGGTATTCACTTGCCTTGCAAAAGGTACAAACTCGCTTTGATCCCTCTCTTTTCCAAAAACAGCCGAACAGAGAATGCAAAAACGATTTCATCCAAGTTCTCCAAGCTTCTGTTGAACGTCTGCAATCATTTCTTCGTAATCCGTCCTGCTGTACTTCACCGTCCGGTGCTTCAACTCCCTCAAGTCTCGAATCGCTTGCCAGCCCCAATTCGCCTCCATCCATACCGCGTACTCGACCATGTTTCCTCGTAGCAGTACGTTGCACCGGGCGCATTGAACAGCGGTGTTATTTACAAGCCAGCGTGTAGCTAAATGGGTTCTCGATACGAAGTGCCCACACTGCATTTCCTTCCAATGCTTCTGAGTCCCACAAGTCACGCAGGTTGCTATTCCGTCTATTGCGTCTTTCCTTCTCACGTACTCAGACCAAAGCTTGTCCAACTTTTTCTTTAGGGTGCTGAGGGAGGCTTTCGCCATCTATGCGGCCTCTGCCTTTTCTATCGCACCCCATTGGCTTGCCATCGCCTCGGCAATACCTTGAAACGTCTTTGAACGTTCTTTCCAGCGGTCAGGGCCAGGGGGCATTTTATGAATCCGCGCTTCCCTGCCTTCGACTACGTTGGTGGGCACCAGCTTTGGCAATCCCTTCAACCAAAGACAGGTGGCTTTAGTCTCCCCATGCCCAAACATCCACGGCTGAATAATCTGGCCGGGTTTTCTGATGCGGCTGGAAATGATGCTGATCGGGTTTTCAAGAGCTATGCGCGGTATAGGCGCATCCAGAAGCCGCCTGACAAACACCAAAGCGTCGGACTGTTCTTCGGCCTTTTCCTTAAACCAGCGCGCACCAGAAACGGCCAAATGCGTGCAGGGCGGATGGGCTATCAGCAAGTCCCACCCCTCCCCGATAATGTCCAGAACGTCGCCCTGGTAATGTGGCCCCGGCTTTTCAGTCGGCAACAGGTCGCAACTGATCGCGTCATGCCCCCGCCGGATGAATGCATCGCGCACCGTCCCGCTGAACTCGCAAGCTATAAGAACTTTCAAGCCGCCTCCAATTGCTTAGGCGCAGGCACCCGTATTCCTGCGTGGTGAGATTCAGCGTTCAGCCAGTCCAGCCATTCGCTGAACCGCTTTTTGCTGTACCTCGAAGTCCTGCGGCCTAGCATGACCATTCCACCGTTTAGACCGGGCGCAATACGGGGCGCGGTGTCGTTCTCAAATGCCGCACTCAGGATGTCTTTCCATTCCTCTGCCGTGAGATAGGTCATGGCTCCATTGACCGGCCATTGCTTTTGCTCAGACCAGGCTTGCAGGATCGGCCACATCGCTGCGTTCGCGGATGCGGCTCTCCGTTCTTCGCAGACGGGGCAAACTGTCAAGGAATGCTTGACGGTTGGAGTCATGCTTTACCCCTCAAGCGGCGAACCTCGTCCGCTAGATCATTGGCCAGATCCCATAAGCCGAGAATGTGCGTTGAAGCCTCACCCGGCCAATAAACACCACGGAATGCTTTAACGGCCTCAGCGACTTCACGCGAATCTTCAAAAAGATGGAGCCTTTCCAACAAATCCGGCTTTCGATTTGTCAAGCCCATGCCGCCCCCTTTTGCGCCAGTTCAACGCGGCGGTAATCCGCGCACCACCGGAGAATCTCTATCTCGTCATTTGATTGACGAGTTTTTTCCCATTCGTAAAATGCTTTTAGAACATCGTGGTCGGCGTCGGCCAAACGTTTTAAACGACGCCTTAGCACTTCGTCGCTCACAGCCAATACTCCGCGACTCTCTTACCGCTCGGGACTTCGATCATCTGGCTCTGGACAGGCCAGCCCATGCGCTTTAGTTCGCCGCATCTCTGACTGAGGGCGTACACCCCGTAATCAGTCATGGCCTTTGCTACCGTCAGCCGTTCACCACGCTCCAAAGCCCGCAGGATCTGGCCGCATTGCGATTCAGCCGGAGGCACTACGCACGGCTTTCTCTCCTGGAATTGAATTGCGAGCTGGTTCATTTGTTCATCCAATCTTCAAGCCAAGCAAAGAACCCTTTGTTCTTTTTTGGCTCCGCAGGCGCGCGCAGGCACCTTTCAAACCATTCGGCTTTGCAAATGCCGCGCACATAAGGGTCTGGATGGTTTGATGCCGCGCTAAACAGTTCTGCCCGAGTGAAGCCGGAAAGATCAGGCTTTTGGCTGTTCATTGCTCCGCCTGCATGTTGGCGACACAAATACAGATAGCGCGGTTGAGAGAGTCGGACTTATTCCAAAATCCGCCGAAATCGTTTTGCCCTTCCTCAAACCAGCATTCCCACCCATCCGGGCCGCCGCCGATTGAAAGCGCAAAACGCTTCACCAACGCCATTGCCTGCGCGTCGTTGTTGAGCGGGCGATAGATACGGCTAGCGGGGTTTTCGGTACTTCGTTTGAAGTAAATCCCTCCAATGCCCGACTCGTCGTCAGTCACATCTAACCCCATCGCTTCCGCGCAAAGTTTCGTGATTTCAAGGTCGGTCATTTGCCCATCT
>CAZWVD010000092.1:0-3064 GCA_964636855.1 uncultured Gammaproteobacteria bacterium
AATAATTAATTCCCAATGAGCATTAATAATATCTTTAAATGTATTTTCATAATCTTTTAGTTCAATATTGTATTATCTATGATCATATGACATATTTTTGATATCAACGAATTATTAATACAAACGTTCTATTAATTACTTTTTAATATCCTATTCACTTTATTATTCTATGTTATTATTGTATTACGATTTAATATTTTCTATTTTTGTATTATCTATTCTACATATATTTGTTTATCTCAAATAATTAAATAACACTTATTTATATGTATCTTATCTTGTTTTTTAATAATAAACATGTATATTTTATACTTTTCTACATCTAAATATTTATTAAAACATCATTTCTGGTGATATACTATTATCATCAAAAACACAAAACACATTTTAAAATTCTTAATGCTGGACATCTAGGCCTACAGTCACAGTAGGTGAGTAAAGAAGAATTTTTTTATTATTTAAAAATTCGTCTGGGTTTTAATAAAACAGTTATTTCTAATATTCATATGATTAATTATGTTCTATATCAACTTATTTTTCTTCTATTTCTTTATCTTGTACAATTGCTTATCCATTGTTATAATCAATTGCTATTTCATTAACTATTTTCTTTTATTTTCTATTTGATATATTTTCATTTGCGACACAACAGAATATTTCATTCTCTTTTATACATGTATATTTTAATATAAATTATTTATATTCCAGTGCTTTTGATTTTGAACTAAATGGCATACACACATTATTTGATGTATTTATAGTATTAATTAACTATTGTTAAAATACTAATTCATTTTTATATATATGCGTTTTAATATCTTTAAGCGTATTCGTTAAGTTAACGATTATTTAACATTCTACACTACTTAAATCGAATAAATCACAGTAATTGTCAATTGTTTACTTACTACAGTTTCCATCAAAAAATAAGGTTTAAGTACTGTTATTGATCTTGTCAAACAATGTCATAACATTTTTCTTCTTAGTATGTATATGAAACAAACTTCCAAATTATTCGTACAATGATACAAATTCATCAATATAAACATAATCAAATTAAAACATATTTACTTTTCTTAATGATTCAAAGTTTATTATAATTAACTATTTTTAGTTCTTTTCTATTTCTTTTTTTATTTATATTTTCTATTTTAATGTCATTCCAGTACTTATGTATGCACATTTTCCTTATTCATTAATGTTTATTTTATTTTCTTTTTCTTTATCGAGTATATTAGTGTATATTTATTTAAATTCATCTGACAAATAATACATTACATCTATTTATTGTTCTTTACATCTCTTTAATATATTGTTAGCCAAAGATATTCTATTTGTTACAATTAAGTGGAATTTATCTTTTTTCTAAGAAATCAAATTTATATATAGACCTGTTTTAGCCGTCCCTAATCCAGATCGAAGAAATATAAATTAATTGTCAACATCATCAAGTATTTCTAATTTATCATATATTTTATCATACTCTACTGAAAATATATCATATTCTTATTTAACTTCTTCTTTGAATGTTAAATGTTGATTTTAATATGAATATAGTTCTTCTTTTTATTTTTTATAGTTATCATAAACTTATTATCTATATAATTTAAATATGTGTTTGTATGAGTATACTTTCTCGTCTTATTAAAAATAAAACTATTTAAAGTGTTGGTCAAAATATGAATCAAAACTATTTTCATGATATCCTGCATAATTATTTTTCTCATGGTATTACATGCTATATTTTTTTGTTATATTGTATACCCAATCTCTATCTTCTTCTTTACATTGATCAATTCTAGTATATAAATCTTACATTGAAAATATAATATCATTCTTCCATTTATGTTGATTCATATAATAAATTTCATCTAATTTGTATAATTTCTATAGTATTTCTGATTTTAATTTGTCAGTCAAAATTACTTCCTTTCTAGAATATGGATTAACTACATTAGAAATAACACTTGATATACATAACTATCTATTTATCTTGTCTTTTTTGTAATTTTCTCCATATTATTTTGTTGTGAATTTTTATTCTTCTATTTATTATTGTGAATTATCAAATATAATGTTGGCATCTTAATAAGTTTTTATAAATGTTTTTTTAAATATTTCATAATCATCATAATCTTTGTAATATTAACAATAATCAATATCTAATACAAGATGATTGTTTTTTGGATTATTATATTCATCCAATTTTTAACATTTGTACATTCTCATCTCTTAAAATTTCTTATATACTGAACTATCAATATAATCTGTATTTATATTTTTTACATCTTGTTGAAATTGATTTATCAAAATTTTACAGTCATTAATCTATTATAGTATTATATTTGGGAAAATAATGTGAAAACTTGGTTTTTACAATAAAACTTAATTATTAGATATAAGTAATATTACTTCTTTACTATCTAATTATAAATTAAATTTATTATTAACATATTGATAAATATTATCAATAATTTCTTTTACATTATTATAATGCCAATCATAATTACAATTGTTTTTTTCGAATATTTCTTTTTCTTTCTCTTTTTTATGATTATGTTCATAGTCTATAAATAGAAAAAAATTATTTTTATTTTTCTCACATTTATATATACATTCATATAAATTATCATTTATCCTATAATTAATTATGTTGTATGCTTACTATTAAGTTAAAACAACAAATCTCTTTACACCTTCTTATTTATTTTTTTCTTCGCTAAAATATCCAACATCAAAAGCGAACATAACTGGATTACAGTCATAGTATTTACATAATTCGTGATTTCCTTATATTATTTCTTTTATCATTTCCAATGTTGGATCTTTTTTATATTATTTAGATTCTCTAAACACTTTTTTAAGTTGTTTGTATTCTGTCATATATATCTTGTTGTTTCCAAATATTTTTTTTACAAAAATAATTCTATATTTAGATACATCATTTTCTATGATAATACTACTCTCTAAACTCACTGATAATCAAAAAAAAATCCCACCTTCATTTTATATCTTAATATAGGGTGGTTGGTGGTGGGGTTATTTCCAATAATAAAAAATTGTC
>CAZWVD010000093.1:0-3019 GCA_964636855.1 uncultured Gammaproteobacteria bacterium
AAAATATAAGGATATCAAGAGTAAGATACAACTATTAGAAGATAATAAAATTGAAGAACAAGGTTTAGAAGAATTAATAGAGGAGTATGATATAGATATAAAAAGAGAGATAGAAACAAAAGAAGAAGAAAGCTCATTTTATTTGGATTTAAGAAAAAAATTAGCAGAAAAACTAAAATTAGATTTCGTGAGCAATTTTAAAGAAGGTCTAGCAAGGGTTAAAAAAGATAATAAGTGGTTTTATATAGATAAATCTGGAAATGAAATAACAAAAGATAGATTTGATAATGCTTTTCCTTTCTCAGAAGGTTTAGCATCTGTTATAAAAGGTGTTGAATCATTTTATATAGATAAATCTGGAAATGAAATAACAAGTGATAGATTTGATAGTGCTTTCTTTTTCTTAGAAGGTCTAGCAAGTGTTCAAAAAGATGGTGAGTGGTTTTATATAGATAAACAAGGAAGAAAGATTTTTGATAAAAAGTAAGTTTTGAAATAAAATGTTAATAATTTTAAAAAATTTATTATTTAATTAATTATATAAAACATATGCTAAACTATATTATATTAGTTTTACTCACTGTTCTTATAGGAATGATTTTTGTGTTATTAAAGAAAAAAGACGTTGCAAAAGATGATCAATCGTTTTTGATGCTTCAAAGTCAGTTAAACGAAATGAGCAAAACGCTTGATACAAAGCTCAATGATTCAAATCAAATGATTCATTCAAAGATGACAGAGAGTCTTGATATTGTAAAAAATGTTACCCAAAGTCTTACAAAACTAGATGAGACAAATAAGCAAGTAATGGGATTTGCCGGGCAACTTCAATCACTAGAAAATATTTTGAAAAATCCAAAACAACGTGGAATTCTTGGTGAATATTATTTGGAGACGGTACTAAAAAATGTACTTCCTCCAAACTCATATCAAATGCAATACAAATTTAACAATGGTGAAATAGTTGATGCCGTAGTATTTGCAAAAGAAGGAATTATTCCAATTGATTCAAAGTTTTCTTTAGAAAATTATAACAAAATATTAGACGCTCGCGATGATGGAGAGAAAGAAAATTTAGAAAAGCTATTCAAGCAGGATTTGAAAAATCGTATTGATGAGACAAGTAAATATATTAGACCAAAAGAGAAGACAATGGAATTTGCTTTTATGTTTATTCCATCTGAGGCAATTTATTATGATTTACTTGTAAACAAAGTTGGTGCAGTAAAAGTAAATACAAGAGATCTTATAGAATATGCATTTCGTGAAAGAAAGGTAATTATAGTATCTCCTACAACATTTTTGGCATATTTACAAACAGTTATGCAAGGTTTAAGAGCTCTTAAGATAGAGGAGTCTGTAAAGGATATTCTAAAACATGTTTCAAATTTGCAAAATCATATAATAAGTTATGAAGAATATTTGAAGAAATTAGGAAATAATCTTGGTACAACAGTAAATATGTATAATTCTGCTTATAAAGAATTTGGAAAAATTGATAAAGATGTTGTAAAAATTACTGGTAAGGAAACAAAAATAGAACCAGGGCTTATTGATAAACCAAAGATAACAGAAGAATAGTAAAATATTTAATAAGGGGCGCATTTTTGTAGAGATGATTCATGAATCATCTCTATATTTTTTGTTTACAAAAAATGGATTGAACAATTCAATAAAAATGCGCCCATCAAACAAAAAAACCGCCAAGTCGTTTGACCCAGCGGTTATAATATTTACATTTGGCACTGCGCGCCTTTATGACACAGATTTTTTCTTTTACAGCCCTCTTGGCATTGTGCGTGTTTCGGATCTCCAAAGAGATGCGGTATTTCTTCTTCGGTAACGGCAACCTGTTTATTGCCGGGATGACCGAAGATTAACACAAAATACCTTCTGCCATCTTTATCAAAGAATGCGGTTTCTTGCCCTGCTTTTTCTTTGATGTTAGACACGGTTACATTTGTGAGATGGTTGATGATGATACAACTTTTTGCACCAAGCTCTTGGAAGTTTTGATCAGCTGATTCAATTCGCATTTGTTCCTCCTAATTCTGTTGTTAAAAATCATTTTTTGATTCACAGTGTTGTGTTGTAAACTTCATTATTTGAGTATTCATCTTGTCTTTTTGAGTTTTTTATTTTTTTATTTGTAAATATTATTTCATTTGCTACGTAATATAAAAATCCATTTAAATTAGAGATTATCAAATTCTTTTTGACCTCATCTATTTTTGCCTTTTGCAACAAAAACTTTACGTGAGGTTCTATGCACTCCGCAATAAAAATCATTTGATCCGCCTCCTCATCTCTTAGAAGATGTATGTTTGAAATAAGACTCGACACAACATTATTAGACGTAAGGAGATGAAGCTTGTTCGAAACATCTTTAAATAAATCATTAAGATTGGTTTGTAGAGGTTTTTCTCTTATTTCACAATCAACAATATCACATATGGAACAATTTTGATCACACTTTATAAGCTTTTTTTCTATCATATATCCCCCTAATTTATAGCTATTTAAAGAATGATAATCTTTTTTTTATTTTCTGTCAATTCTTGTTTTTTAATAAAAGATAATTAAAAAAAGCACCCCGAGCAAAGTCGAAGGGTGCTTTTTTATTTGAGAATTATATAAGAAGTCCTATTATAAGAAGTGCTACAATATTTACGATTTTAATCATAGGATTAATAGCAGGGCCTGCTGTGTCTTTGTAGGGATCTCCAACGGTATCTCCTGTTACAGCGGCCTTATGAGCGTCAGAACCTTTTCCACCATGATTTCCAAGTTCGATATATTTTTTAGCATTATCCCATGCACCTCCGCCAGATGTCATAGAAATTGCTACAAATATTCCAGTAATAATTGTTCCCATTAAAAGTCCTCCAAGAGCAGGTACGCCAAGTATAAAGCCAACAAGTATTGGAGCAAGTACTGGAATGAGAGATGGAACGATCATTTCTCTAATAGCAGATTTTGTAACAATATCAACTGTTCTTCCATAGTCTGGTTTTTCTGT
>CAZWVD010000094.1:0-2927 GCA_964636855.1 uncultured Gammaproteobacteria bacterium
CTCCGACAATAATTAAATAAAATTTTTTCATATAATAAGAACACGATCTCCTTGCCTAAAAATTCCAGTTGACCACTGGTTTTTTTATTGCATTTTATTTTAATCGTAATATAATTAGATTGCAGATATAACAGACGACATACTGGAACTATATCTTCAAATTTATCTGCTATCATTTACTTGGTGTTCCGAAAGGGCGGATGCGAAGTGCAGACATTCCATAATTGCAATAGCGAAGAACCAACGCTCACTCAGTGAAAGATACAAAAACATTACCGCATAAACTGTAGAGTCGCCAAATTTTCTCTATCAAGTTTGGCGGTTTTGTTTTTTATGATATAATAAATTTATGAAACAATCTTATGTTTGCGAAAATTGTAAGAAAAATTGTAATCAACTAGAATTAGATAAGGAAAGAAAAAAGTGGGTCTGTCATAAATGCGAAGATGTATTTTTAAAAGAAAAAAAATATGATACAAAACCTAGATAAACAATTTCCTTTCATAAATAAAATAAAAGATGGTTCTCATGGTCATGGTAAATACCAGAAACGACTATGGAGAGTTACTTCTGATACTGTCAGAATAAGAGATTGGCATAAATATAAAAAATGTATTGCATGTGGAAGATCTGCACCGAACTGGGAATACTTACAAGCTGGGCATTACAAATCATTTGCTGTCTGTCGTGGCTATTCAAAATTTGACCAGAAGAATATCTTTGGGGAATGTGGAATTTGTAACACAGGATTTAATGGAAACGAAACTGGTGCAAAATTCAAAGAAGGAATATTACAGAGATACGGACAAGAACGAATGGATTATATTGATATGCTACAAAAATATCCTAGTGAAAAAATGGATGACTTTAAATGCTGTCTTTTGATAAAAGAAATACTAAAAGAAATGAAAGACTTACCAGAGCAACCAGAGTATTGGTATCAGTGTCAGGAGTGGCTCTAGGAGGGCGAATTTAGGCTCTATTTGGCTCTAGGAGCGATTTAAATACGAAAAACGAAGTATCGGCTATCTATCAAAAAAACCACCCAAATAGGTGGCTTTTTCGTATATATATTCTTAAGGTAAATTTTATCTTCGGTAACTCACAAAACGGTAGTCAGGATTAACCTGCATTTATAATATAGCACAAATTATAGTATAAAGTCAATAGGTATTTCTCTTGCATTATTTTTTTATTAGATTTATTATTGAAGAGTATAGAGATATACGAGCGAGAACACTCAAAAAGTAAAACTCTTTTGAGAGTGTCGCCAGCCGAAAGGTTGACGCCTCGCTCAAAGGAGTTTTTTGTTTTTAAAATTTAAGCAAGTTGAGGTTTCAGGATAACCCTCAATCAAAAAAACAATTCTGATAACAAATGGTAGTATCTCGGAAAATTCCAGCTCTGCTCGCTAACTAGCAACTGGGACTTGGGAGAGATTATCATTTGAATAAAGCAGGACATCGTAGGAATCAATCTCTTTTTAGAGACTAAGGGGCTATGGAACTAACTGCGGATTGCTTGAAACATAGATTATCTCATTAAAACATTGGAGTGAATACCCAAGGGGTAAAGGAGAGAGCAACCAAAATATTAAAATATGGAAAATAAATATCAAGAAACAGAAACAAAATATCAAACAATAGGAAATCTATTCCAACAAAGAACAGAAGATTTTTATTTTAAAAGAGCTAAGAAAAAAACAAGTAAACGAGCTGAATTTGTTTCAGAGATATTTGATATTTACAGTTCAGAAACTCAAAGATTATTTAGAAAGAAAGAAAACTGGAAAAGATATTGCAACTGGGCTAGAGAAAATCATTTATCTGATAATAAAGAAAACCAACTAAAATTTAAAAAAACAAAAATATTTATAAAAGAACATTCACTAAAAACTATTTGCTACTTCCTAGCTCCTATACCAACTTCAAGTCTTGATTATATTGTTTCGGTCGCAAAAGATATGCAACACAGAAATCAAAACTTCTCTGGGTATTTAATGGGTAATTTAATAATAAAAAAATAACATGGGTCTAATAACAAATCTAATCATAATAATCTGTATTCTAGGTTTCGTTAAGTTTTTAAGTGATGAAATGAATTAAAAAAAAATAACTGTGCATAACTTTTAAAAACCTATATAACATAAGGCTCAAAATTGACTAAAAAATAACTTGTAAGTATTGCATATAAGATATATCTATGATAAAGTATAGATAAGAGTGAGGAGAGGGAAGGCGAATGTTTGGTGGAAACTGGTCATCTCGCAAAGAACTCTCCAACAGATCTGATTATTATTTAAAAAAATTATATGACAAAACCAAAAGCAATCAAGTATTATTATATGGGCAAGAGATTGAAAGACATCTATCCCCATGCAACAAAATGGCAAGTGTTTAAGTATAAGGTTCAAATGTTCTTATTATATTGTTTGAGATTAGTAATATGGTCAGGAATTATCTTTGGAATATTTACAGCTGGTCGTTATCTTTATCCAGCTAAAGTATATACAACTCAAGAAGTAATAAAAGAAGTTCCTATTCAAGCATCAGTATTAGCAAGAATAGCAAAGTGTGAAAGTCCATCAGGACACTGGGAGAATGGTCAAGTAGTAATGAGAAGTAATACAAATCGTTCAGTAGATATAGGAAAGTATCAAATAAATAATTTCTCTTGGGGTAAAAAAGCAACAGAGTTAGGTTACAACTTGGTCGTAGAAGAAGATAACGAAGCAATGGCAAACTGGATTTATACCAACAGAGGAACAGAAGATTGGTATAGCTCAAAGAAATGCTGGCAAAAATAATATGCAAGAAACAATCTTAATCTTAATGTTAGTAGGGGTCGTATATTTAGCAATTAAAATAGGAATAGATTTATGGAAACAGAATATATAAATCACAATGACGAGCCAAGAATACTATCAA
>CAZWVD010000095.1:0-2888 GCA_964636855.1 uncultured Gammaproteobacteria bacterium
AGATTAAATAGATTTAGAATTTTGAAGGTTGTAAAAAATAGATTTGGTTCGACAGATGAATCATCAATTCTTGAGATGACAAAAACAGGTTTCAAAGAAGTATTAAACCCGTCAAAAATTTATTTATCCTCAATGAGCGGAGGACGCGGAACCGTAATTACTTCTATTATAGAAGGAAATCAGGTTTTGATGCTTGAGCTTCAAGCACTTGTTTCAAAGACTAGTTTTGGCTATCCAAAGAGAACTACAAGTGGATATGATCAAAAAAGATTAGAACTATTACTTGCAGTATTGTCATCTAAAACAAACCTTAAACTTGGTTCATACGATGTTTATATAAATCTTACAGGGGGATTTAGTGTCAATGATAGGTCACTGGATCTCGCAGTTTGCATGGCAATAATTTCTGCATATTACGACAAACAAGTTCAGGAAAATACAATTGTCTTTGGTGAAGTAGGTCTTACTGGAGAAATTAGATCAGTCACAAAAACAAAAGAAAGAATAAGAGAAATAATCTCTTTGGGATTTGAAAATGCTATTATTCCAAGCTTTGAAAAGAGTATTGGTATAAAAGGAATAAATTTGGAATATGTAAAAAATATAGAAGAGTTGAAGAAGTTTTTGGTTTAATTAGAATTTAGACATATAACACGAAATAGAATTTTTTGTTGATAGATTTTGTATGTGTGGATTTTTTTCTTTTTTCACCCTTTTCTAGAAAAGGGTGAAACCTAAAAGTCGCGAGCAATATAAAAATTTTAAAATTTATCATTTCGTCAAGCTAAAACTTCAAATGTTACCTATCGGTAACTTGAAGTTTTTTAACGCTTGACTACATTCAAAT
Source organism: uncultured Gammaproteobacteria bacterium (assembly GCA_964636855.1). Lineage (GTDB taxonomy): Bacteria > Patescibacteriota > Patescibacteriia > UBA1558 > S5-K13 > S5-K13. The sequence continues at coordinate 848 of CAZWVD010000095.1, forward strand.
TTAATAAAATTTTTATAAGCTCGCAAATAAATAAAATGTCAGGTACTTTATTATATTATATAGAAAAAAATCAGTGTTCGAATTTTGGGATTTGTATATTAGAATTTGTTTCGTATTTCAAATTTAGGATTTCGTATTTAGCACTATTCTAGGTGTACATTTTTTATTAACTCACCCATTTTATCTTTTAACTCCTTGTGGTTTGTAAGTTCTGGATCACTTAAGAAAATTTCATTAGTCCATTTTTGGGCTTTTTTTATTAATTCAAAATCAGATAAGTCTGCGATTTTGATTTGACTTAAGAATCCTGATTGAATATTTCCATACAAATCACCACTTCCTCGAGTTTTTAAATCAAACTCAGAAAGCTTGAATCCATCATCAGTTGACTCAAGCATTTGTAGTCTCTCGGTTGTTTTTTTTGAATAGTTGTCAGTAAATAAAAAGCAATATGACTGGTGTTCGCCTCGTCCTACACGACCTCTAAACTGATGTAGGGATGCAAGACCAAATCTATCAGCACCTTCTATTATCATTATGCTTGCATTTGGATAATCAATGCCCACTTCAATGACAGATGTAGAAACCAGTATTTTTGTTTTATTATCTGCGAAATCTTTTAATATCTCATTTTTTTCTGATTCTTTCATCTTTCCGTGTAAAAATTTTATTTCTAAATTTGGAAAAATGTCATTGTTTAATTTTTCATATTCGGACAATACGGATTTTATGCCAAGCTTGTCAGATTCATTTATAAGAGGACATATTACAAAAGCTTGGCGACCATTTTTAATTTGACTATAAATAAACTCATAAGCACGGGATCTATTTTTGTCAGATACAAGGCGTGTAATAATTTTTTTACGCCCCACAGGTTTTTCAGTAATTTTTGAAATATCTAAGTCACCATATATTGTTAGGGTAAGAGATCTTGGAATGGGTGTTGCTGTCATACTCAAAAAGTGAGGAGATATATCTTTAGTTCTCTCTATAAGTTCATGACGTTGACGTACGCCAAATCTGTGTTGTTCATCTACTATTACAAGGCCAAGGCTAGAAAATTCTACATCTTTTCCTATAACAGAGTGAGTTCCTATTATTATATCTATGTCGCCATTTTTTATTTCCTCTATTAACTTTGCTTTACTTAATGTTTTTGCAGTTTTGTCTTTGCCGTTGTATACAAGTCGTTCTTTGTTTGTAAAAAGACATATAGAAATATCTTGGGACTCAAAAATTTGAATAATTTTTTCAAAATGCTGTTTGGCCAGTATCTGAGTTGGTGCCATGAATATGACTTGATGTCCATTTAAAATAGTATTGTACGAGGCCATTATGGCTATAATTGTTTTTCCACTTCCAACATCACCTTCAAGTAGTCTGTTCATTGGAGTATTTTTTTCTAAATCTTTGAAAATATCCCAAGCAGATATTTTTTGTGATTTTGTAAGTTCAAATGGAAGCGAGTCAACAAATTTTTTGATTTCTTCTTCTTGAAATTTTATTATAGGTGCTGTATTTTTTTGGTTTTCATTTTTTATAGCTTTTGAAAGGCATAGTAAATAAAAAACCTCATCAAAAGAAAGACGTTCTCGGGATTTTTGTAGAGCTTCATCATTTTCTGGATAGTGGACTTGTCTTATCGCCTCATCAAGAGACATTAAGTCTTCTTCGTCGGGAATGTTTTTTGGCAACTTATCTTCTATAATATAGCTTACTGGAAGACATTTTTTGATTATATATCTAAGTTGTTTTTGGGTGAGATTTTCTGTTGTAGGATATATTGGAACGATACGCGCTGTGTGAGTCGTGTCTCTAAGGGTTTTCTCATAACTTGGATTTGTCATAGATAATCCCATTAGAGACTTTTTTATAGTTCCTGAGAGAAATATTTCTTCACCAACGGATAAATTGTTTTTAATAAATGGCTGGTTAAACCAGATTACCTGTATTTGGGAGGAGTCGTCTTCAATAAGGGCTTCTGTGAGATTCATTTTTTTGCGAGGAGAACGTTTGTTGTTGAGTAAAATAATTTTTCCTC
>CAZWVD010000096.1:0-2855 GCA_964636855.1 uncultured Gammaproteobacteria bacterium
GGTATAAAAACAATGGAGATGATGTGTACTTAACAGGTACGCATTATTTGTATATTAGGTGGTGGTCTATTGATATAGGGCTTCCTAAATTCCGTATCCCTGACTTAGAGAAAGCATATTTTATGCAATACTGCATAGAAGACCCATTATGTATGGGTATGGTTGAAGTTACTAAGCGTAGGTTTGGTAAATCATTTTGGGCAGGATTATTTTTGACAGAATATGTTACACGAACTAAAATGACATTTGGAGGTATCCAGTCTAAGACAGGTAAGGATGCTTCTAAATTTTTTGGCAAAACAGTAGTAAATCCATTTAGAAGATTACCTAAGTTTTTTAGACCCGAATATGACATGAGTTTAGGTGTTAATCCTAAATCGGAAATGCGTTTCCAAAAAACAAACGTAAGAGGTAAAAAAGCTGAAAGCGCAATAAGTAAAGATGAACTTGGTGGAGGTATAGATCATCAGCCATCAGATAAAATTTCTTATGATGGACAAAAATTACATAGATATGTAGCAGACGAGTGCGGAAAAACTGTGGAAGCAGATGTGTATGAACGGCATGAGGTTATTAGGTATTGCTTAATGGATGACGAAGGTCAAATAATTGGTAAAGCATTATATACTACAACAGTAGAAAAAATAGAAAGCGACAAGGATGGTGTTCAAGATGCGTTTAAGGCTTTATGGAACGAAAGTAATCAGAATAATAAGAAAGAGAATGGCATGACAGGTAGTGGCTTGTATAGGTTTTTTATGTCTGCTAAAAGAACAAGGTATTTTGACAAGTATGGATATGCTGATGAAGTAAGAACTGAAAGAGAAATACTATCTGATAGAGAAGGGGTAAAGGATAATCAAAGGTCTTTATTTGCACGTATTAGAAAAGAGCCGTTAACTATTGAAGAAGCGTTTAGTATAGATGCAGATAGCTGTATTTTTAATTCTTTCAATATGGCAAAGAGAGAAAAAGAATTAGAAGATAGCCCCGTACCTAAAAGAAGTATTTGGTTTTTTAGAGATGAAAATACTCAAAAGGTAAAATGGAGAGATATTATTAGTAAAGAAAAATCTTTTCATTGGAAAGTATCTCCTGACTTCCCTCTTTCAGAACAAACATCAAATAATTTTGAGATACAAGGGTCATTAAGAAAGCCATCTAATACATCTTTTGGGGCAATAGGTATTGATGGCTATTCCAATAGTCAAGGTGGTCAGAAATGGGGGTCAAGGGCATCTGCATGGGCAGGTAAAAGGGCTAAAGATGGTAAAAGGAAAAAGGTTTTTGGACATTTATATGGAAGACCGAATGAAAAATCATTATTGCATGAACAGGTATTGTTATGTGCAGAATGGTTAGGTGTACAAGCCTATTATGAGCATAATAGTGACGACTACTACTCATACTTTAAAGAAAGAGGGAGGATACTTTATTTAGGGCTGTATCCTATTATATTAATTGATCCTACAAAAGTAGAAAGTACTGAAAGACATAAGGGAGTTCCTACAACTCCGTATAGTTTAACAATACAGGCAGATATGGGTGTATCTTACTTTGAAAACGATTGCGACCAAATAGATTTTCAGGAACTTTTAGATGACGCCAAAACATTTGACCCTAATGATAGAACCAAATCGGATATAACGGTATCTTTTTTAATAACAAATGCGGTTTTAAGCGAAAAAGATATAACCCCTCCACCTCCTAAAACTCCATTAATAAATATTTACCATCAACAAGGGGTATTGGAAAATTATAATTAAAAATATTTCTTAAAATAGCTTTGGTAAATAAAAAATATCTATATTTGATTGGAAAACACCTATTTTAAATGCCTAATGTTAACCAAGTTAACACAAGTGGAGGTACAGGACAGACTTTAAAAGACTTCCAGCTTGATAGTTTAAGTATCCGACAGAAATCTGATTGGGCATACGGTAAGTCTTTGGCGCAATACATTGAAAGTACAGTTAATGGTGGCACTTCATCTTATTTTTGGATTCGTAATCAGCGTTGGAGAACGAATAGGAACTATGCTAATGGCAGGGTTAACATGCAGAAATTTATGGACTTGCTTGAATTTAATGGCAAGATAAATTATGCTAATCTTAACTGGCAATCAATCAATATAGTTAATCGTATAATTTCAGGTTTGGTAGGCAGGTGGATGAATAAAAATGAAAAAATCCAAGTAACAGCAACCGATTCCCTTTCAATAAAAGATAAAGAAGAACAATATCAGCAATTAGAATTTATCATTGATTATAAAAGGCAACTTGAACAACTGCAAGAAAAAACAGGGGTTCAAATGATGCCTGACCAACAAATACCCGCAGATAAAGAAGAATTGCTACTTTGGAAAAATCAATTTCAAAGACTTCCCGAAGAAATAGAATATGAAATGGGTTGCAATGATGTGCTTGCATCTTGTGGGTGGTTTGATGTTTTGAAAGAAAAAATGCTGCATGATAGTGCAGTTACAGGATTTGTAGGTACTTATACATATATGGATGATGATGGGGTTATTCATGTAGATTGGCTGAAACCTGAAAACTGCTTTTATTCTTATTCTGATTTCCCTGATTTTAGAGATACAACGTGGAGAGGGGTTATGAGAACCATGAAAATTAGTGAACTCCGTAAAAAATATAGCGTTGAATTTGGGGGGAGGTTGACAGAGGAACAGATATTTAATATTGCACAAACAGCGAAAGAGTATCAGCTTTACGATAACATTACATGGCTTACAAATTGGAACACTACATTTATCAGACCTTACGATGAATGGAATGTTACCGTACTTGAATTTGAATTAAAGACAGTAGATAGTGAATCTTACACTATAACAACTA
>CAZWVD010000097.1:0-2805 GCA_964636855.1 uncultured Gammaproteobacteria bacterium
GAGTTACTTTCTGCAATCCGCTACAAGTCGTATTCTGCATGCAATAAAAGGAGCCGTTATTGTTACAATATGGAGCGGCCGAATCATAACCATAGCAATCAATATAATAACCGCCGGTTGTGGTTGCCGTGTTGCCAGAAGTCGAGCCTTGCGAAGCCGGAGGCGTAAAAGAATCAGTGTTGTAACAACTAACGACATTAGAACCATTAACACCGCAAACCTTAAGACCGCCAACACAGCTTTGACTGAAAGCGTCGGTCGGACAATTCGCTGGGTTGCTTACGAGATAAGGACTGGCCGCGAAAGACGACCCGGCGATAAATAAGCCAAGAACGATGACTGATATTTTGATGTAGAACTTTATAGTTCGCATAAATTACTTACAGCAAGTTATCTTCTTAATTGTATCACAACTACTCAAAGATCCGCGACCACCACCGGTGGAAGCGTACATCCAAAAATGTCCTAATTTATTATTAGTAGCATCTGTCCAACCGCCGCAATCATCCGCCGAAACCGCGCCCGTGAATCCTGGAGGGCCATCTGCAATCCAAGCATCCTGACCATTAATTGAACTAAAACCAGCCGCGCCATTAATTTGAATTAAATATACGATCTCATCGGTGCGACAGAAATGGCTCCCGGCTTGAGCAGCATTACAAATTTTATTACCGGCATCATATCCTGTGTATCCGCCAGTGTACGTTAGGTTTCCGGCCGTTGTTGTGGCTGTTAAAAATATAGAAGTAACCATTGTTGTGGTTGACATCGTACTGGTTGCCGCTGAAATTAAACTCTTAACGTAGCCCACATTAGCTAAAGCATAGTTATCTGAATCCAAATAGGTGGCAGTAAAATTATGGCCAGTGTTCGATGAACCGGCTGGAGCTGATCCAGAGTTACCGATTGAGAAGATATCATTAGGGATAGTAGTGCCTATACCCAAATTGCCAGAGCTAGTAATTCTTGCTAATTCCGCTGATAGATATTTAAAAATTATTGGCTGATTATTCACAGTCGAAACAACATTAGTTGAGCCCGTATTTGTATCATAATACAGGAAGAAATCTGTGTTGCTTCTAAAAATACCACTTTTACCAGCTGACGTTTTTAAAGAAATATAATTTCCATAATCAGAAGGTAAAATTAAAGGTGATTGATAACTTCTAATTTCTCCATTACCAACTCCCATACCAGAAGCTAACACGCCACTTACATCAAGTTTCACTTGAGGATTAGTCGTCCCAATCCCAATATTACCGTTTGTGTGGATTCTCATTCTTTCGGCCACTGTATTTCCTGTTTCAGTAGAAAATATAAGAGCATTACTTTGGTAATCAGTTTGCTTCGCCTCTATCTTGGCACTTGAGCCGCCAGAGCTAAGATTTTGCAGCCAAAAATCAACAGTTGCGGATGGCTCTGCTCCGGTCACCACTGTCTGAATCTTTAAGTTATTCCCCGCTGTGGTTGCAGAAAAAATATCTAACTTAGCGGCAGGGTTTGTTATTCCAATCCCGACATTCCCTGCTCCCGCATCGCCATTCCAAATATTTCCATTCTTAGTTCCACTCCAGAGAGATAAAATTGTTCCGGTAGCTGAACCAATTAAAGATTTAACGACACCATAATTAGTTAGCGCGTAATCATCCGAGCTCAAATAAGTACTAGTAAAATTATGACCCGTTTTATCTGAGCCGGCTGGGGCCGAACCGGAATTGCCGATTGAGAAAATATCATTTGGAGCGGTTGTGCCGATGCCAACGTTGCCAGCATAAGAGATAACCATTCTGCTATACGTTTCTAAATCTGAGGCTACGATGCCCGTGCCACTTTCAGTGGCTGGCCTGGCAATAAATTGTAAAGCATTATTTCCTGAACCTTTTATCCATAACCCAGCATTTGTACCCCAATAGTTTGCAGCATTGGTGGATGAATATCTATAATCAGTGCCGTCATAATAAATACCTCTACCAAAAAACCCATCATACCCGTACGTACTATTTTTGGTGCCCCAAGACAAAACTCCTCCACCTACAGCATTACTGCCGCCTGATTTAAAATAATTATTACTATCAATAGCTACATTCCCTCCAGAAATATATAGTTTTGCTCCCGGATTAGTCGTCCCAATACCGACGTTACCACCATCGGTTATTGCCATAACAGAATTGGCGCCATCGAGAAAATTAGCAATTAGCCCAGTTCCGTTTTGAGTAACAGACAAGCCCGTATTAGCTGAATTTCTTACCACACTAATTCCTCCTGAACTTAAATCTATGTTCCCGTTTGGAACTAAAATGCCGCCATTTCCAAGCGTTAGCAAGGCTGTTGGATTCGTCGTCCCAATCCCTACGTTGCCAGAACTTTTTATTCTTAAAACCTCAGATGGAACACCGGCTGTACCTCCGAAAAAAGCAAAGTCACCAGTTATACCCCCTCCTGAAGTTGATTGAAACCATTGCAGACCATCATTAGCCATACCCCAAGCACCCTTATAAACAGAGCTGTTCCAAAAAACAAACTTATCACCATTAGAATCTGTGTTTATATTAGTTGGATTTGCATATCCACTTAAACCAGTGGTTACAGTTGTCCTATTTGTAGCGCTAGAATCATTTGTATTTACAATATGTAATTTAGAGGTCGGATTAGTTGTTCCAATCCCGACATTATTAGTTCCATTTAAACTCCAAATACTTCCGGTGACTGTTCCGCCCCAAAGAGCCGAGCTGCTGGTTGCGGAATCAATTAATGATTTTACTAAACCATAATTTACTAAAGCATAATTATCTGTCGACAAATATG
>CAZWVD010000098.1:0-2653 GCA_964636855.1 uncultured Gammaproteobacteria bacterium
GATGGCGTAGGTCTTGTTCTGGTGGTGTATGTTGTGGACATACTCTATGTTAATGAATAAAACTATTTCTTTGACGCAGACATCGCTATAGCAATTATCTGTTTTCTACTTCTTTTCTTTCAATTTGCTCATCTTGCTTTTCATTTCTTTTCGTTATCTCTGTATAGTTCTCTAATGTTAGATGAAATGTTTTTCTTTCCTTTTTTAAGTGACATTTTAAGGCTGTTATGTGTTAAAATTAATTTCATGATATTGCCTTAAGTGTTTCAATTCCACCATATCAAATTGCTGCCGAATATCACAATCATTTAATTAGCGATTCATTATCTTTATAGAATTTTGCTATCATGGATTGATCCTTCATCTTTGTTGATATGTTTTTCATTATATCATATAATTCCGCCTCTTTTCTAACTAACTCTTTATATTTTGGAGATGTTTTTCATATTATATTTTTTACCGCACCAGATATTTCCTTAACGTATTCTTGCATATCGTTTTGTGGTCATCATAGAATTTTTGCTATTCTATTGTCTTTATAGAACGCCATTCTTGCTTTATGTAATCATTCTATATTTCATTTTTCTTTATTAGCATATTCCATAAATATATCCTGTATTATTTTTTTATTTTTAGGAGTTATGTCTGAGGGTGCATTTGCTATTTTATTAAACTCAGAAGCTAATTCTTTTTTATTAAATATTCTATTTGCACCACGTACAGAGTTATCAATCTCTTTAGATATTTTCTGTATTCATTGAGCTGCCGTATTTGCTTGTGATTCAAAAGATTTTCACGCATCTATTCAGTATTCTGCAGCCGTTTGTATTTTATGTATACTCTGTTTTGTTGGTATGTTTTGTGGTTTTTTAAAAAATGTTGCTTCTGTTCTTCATGCTATAGCCTGTCATCATTCTCATTTAATAACACTACTTCCAGCATCAGAAATTTCTTTAGATGTTTGTTTTGGCTGTATATAGTTCCATAATTTTCTAAGTGATTTATTTTTTATTACATCTTCTCAAGATTTTATTGTTTTTGCCTCTTCTCATAGTTTAATTAATCATTTTTTTGCAGCAATTTTAGTTGCTCACTTGATAAGCATTGGTACTCAAGCTAATAGTTCTAATCAGTTCAATATTGTTGATGTTGTTTTCTTTGCTGCTGATTCAACATTTCATCAAACCTGCGAACCATTTACATATTCACTAAATGATTTATATTCTCATGGTTGTAATGGATCTTTTCATTGTCTAATTCTTATTGGATTTGCTATATTTTCAACCAACCAGTCTGCAGGTTTGTCAAGCAATCAAAAACCAGCAATGATTTTTGGTATTCATCATGCGTAATCAACTATTCATTCTCAAATATCTTTTATAATATTAGATTTTATTGGTTCTTCCTGTATTGTTTCTGGTTGTGATAGTGATTTTGTGTCTGTAAATATATCATGAACTAATCATATCATTTCTGGATCAAACATCTTTGTTTTGTACGCTTCTTGCATTTCTTTTTTTCAGCTACCATTCATCAAATCGCTTGATATTGTCATAACATCATTAAATGACTCACTAGATAGTTTTGAACTATACTTATCTAATATAACATTTGCTCACGTTCAAGATAATGTAGAATCTGTAAGCTCAGCAACAGCCTGCATAACAAGTTTTTCATCTTGTCTCTTTGGTTTAACCAATCAGGAGACATTGTTTGATGCCAACAACGGTTTATTTACAGGAAATTTTGGTTTGGGTGTAATTGGTATTGGTTTTTTAGACTCCGTCACAACTTGTGTTGGTTTCGTTATTCATGGTATGGCGGTGGAAAATCATAATTGAACCATATGTATATTTAAGAGTTAAATTAGAATTGTCATATTCAAAATCATATTTGTCATATTCAGAACTGTGGAACGTTACTGACTATTGTTTGTGTGTTTGTGGTTAATCATAATTTCTTTTTATTATCAGCAAGACGTTTTTCAATAGCAATTTGTGCTGGTGTCTTTTTAACTATTTTTTCTGTTGTTTTATATGAAAACACCTTATTTGGAAGTATATTAAATCTGGATACGTCTATATTTCACCTTGCCAATCATTCAAGAGTAGAATTATATCAATTTATAAGTACAGAATTTAATTGGTTCATTTTATTTAATGCTACGGCGGGAGTATCTTGTAGTGTTGGAAGAATTTTTTTATATTTTTCTTCATCTTCTTTTCTTAACACTCATCATTCTAGCATTTTTCAAACCCTCTGTTTTATTAGATTTATTTGTGCTTGTATTGTTTGTGCGTCAACATCAAATTCATTTAATCAATTTAAACGTCATTTTATTGGTCAAAATTTAGACTGATAATTATCTATTGCGGATACAAGAGACTCTAATGTTCTTGGTGTTGCTAATGCTTCTCATAATGCAACCGCCGTACTATTGTTTAGTTTGCTTCATTTCGCAGAAGCAAGGATTAATTTATCTAATTCTGTTATTGCAGATGGTTTTGAAACACCTCAAGTTCTACCTCAAGCAGATGTGCCACCCATATAGCTAACGGGTATATCATATCTCTGTGTCTCAGGATTCCATTGCATAATCTTTGGATTCTTTGCCGTTCATAAGTCTACTGTCTTACCAATGTTCTTATCTTCT
>CAZWVD010000099.1:0-2641 GCA_964636855.1 uncultured Gammaproteobacteria bacterium
AGGTAGCTAGTTTTTTAGATATTCCTTTTTTAACTTTTGATTTTGAAGATGTTTATAAAAAAGAAGTTGCGGATTATATGATTGAAGAATATAAAAAAGGTAGAACACCTAATCCTGATGTTATGTGTAATCGAGAAGTTAAATTTGGGGCTTTTTTGAAAAAGGCTTTAGAGATGGGAGCGGATTTTGTGGCTACTGGGCATTATGCAAAGCTAAAACAGGAGAATTATCCTTTTTCTCAGGTCCTCGGGTCGCCTGCGTCTCAACCAGACCATTCCAAAAAGAATAATTCTCCTGTTTTTAATTTATATAAAAGCATCGATCCATCCAAAGACCAGTCTTATTTCCTTTGGACTCTAACAAGAGAGCAATTAAAACATGTTTTGTTTCCATTAGGAGATAAAACCAAAAAACAAGTTAGAGATTTAGCTAAAAAATATAAAATTCCAGTAGCCGAAAAGAAAGATAGTCAAGGAATTTGTTTTTTAGGAATGGTGGATTTAAAAGATTTTTTGAAACATTATATTAAAGAGAAAAAAGGAAAAGTTCTAAATGAAAAAGGAGAAATAATTGGTGAGCATGAAGGCGTAGTATTTTATACTTTGGGAGAGCGAAGAGGTTTTAAAATTACAAAGAAAAGTCCAAATGATAAACCATATTATATTTTTGCAAAAGATATAAAGAAAAATATTTTATATGTAAGTCAAGATAAAAATTATTTCAAAAAAAATATTAAAGAAAAAACAGAATATGTTTTAGAAAAAGTAAATTTAATTTCTAAGTTAGAAGAGAATAAAAACTATCAAGCCCAAGTCCGCTATCATGGAGATTTTTATAATTGTAAAATATTTTTTGATAATAAAGAAAAAGTAAAAATTATTTTTGAAAATCCAGTTTTAGTTGACTCTGGTCAATCTATTGTATTTTATGACAAAGACTTAGTTTTAGGTGGCGGGGTGGTGGTGTAGTTTTTATTTTTATTAAAATAATATAAAATAGAAGTATGGAACAAATTTTTGCACAAAATAGTGATATTTTTATAAAACTTTTATTAGCAGTATTTTTAGGAGCTTTAATTGGGCTTGAGAGGTTAATAGTTCACAAAGAAGCAGGTATGAAGACTCATGCTTTGGTTTCTCTCGGTTCGGCTTTGTTTATCTTGATTTCAGAAGCTATGATTTTAAAATATGGAAATTTAACTGGTTTTGATGCTACTCGTATGGCTTCTCAAATTATAGTTGGTATTGGATTTTTAGGAGCTGGTTCTATTATGCTTAAGGGTTCTTATATTTCAGGTTTGACTACGGCTTCTGGGCTTTGGGTTACGGCTGGGATTGGTATGGCTGTTGGTTTTGGTTTTTTTACTTTAGGAATTTCAGCTACAATTTTAGTTTTACTTATTTTTATTTTAATGAGTATTTTTGAAAGACCAATTAGAAAAATTATTGATGAAGAAAGAAAAGAAAATTAATTATGAAATCAGAAGAAATAAGAAATAGGTTTTTAAAATTTTTTGAAAAAAGAGGTCACGCTATAGTTCCTTCGGCTTCTTTGGTTCCTGAAAATGACCCTTCGGTTTTATTTAATACTGCAGGTATGCAACCTCTGGTACCCTATTTGTTGGGGCAAGCTCACCCTATGGGAAAAAGAATTGCTAATGTTCAGAAATGCGTTCGAACTGGAGATTTGGAAGATATAGGAGACAATAGACATTTTTCTTTTTTTGAAATGTTGGGGAATTGGTCTTTAGGGGATTATTTTAAACAAGAAGCTATAACTTGGTCTTATGAATTTTTGACTTCCAAAGAAGAAGGTTTAGGGCTTGATGTAAATAGGCTTTATTTTACAGTTTTTGAAGGTGATGAAAATGCACCTTTTGATGAAGAATCAAAAAAGATTTGGATGAGTTTAGGGATTCCTGAAAATCGTATTTACGCTCTGCCAGCTGAAGATAATTTCTGGTCTCCAGGGGATAATGGTCCTTGTGGTCCTTGCTCTGAGATGTTCTATGATATGGAGGGGAATGTTGGTGATTTGTCTCATGAAGAATTTTTGAAAGCTATAAAAGAAGAGCGAGTTATCGAAATCTGGAATGATGTCTTTATGGAATATGAGAAAAAAGACGGCAAGGTTCTCGGCAAGCTATCGCAAAAAAATGTAGATACAGGAGCAGGGCTTGAGAGAATGACTGCCGTAATGCAAGGCAAACAAACAGCTTATGATACTGATATTTTTGAAGGAATTTTAGAATATATTAAAAACAATTCTAGAGATTTTAATATTAATAATGCTAGAGTAATTAGTGACCATCTAAGAACTTCTTTGTTTATGGTTTCTGATGGAGTTTTGCCTTCTAACAAAGATCGAGGTTATGTATTGCGAAGACTTCTTCGTAGGGTTGGAACTAGGGCTAATCAATTTGGCTTGAATACTGATAATATAATTTTTATTTTAAATAAATTTATAAATATTTATAAAAATCATTATCCTAGTTTGGGTAAAGAAAAGAATATTGAAATAATCAAAGAAGAATTAAGTAAATTTAATCAAACTTTAAATGAAGGTTTAAAACAATTCGAAAAAGGGGTTGACCCATTTATTTTAGCTACTACTTATGGTTTTCCTATTGAATTAACTTTAG
>CAZWVD010000100.1:0-2628 GCA_964636855.1 uncultured Gammaproteobacteria bacterium
AGTCTTTATACCTTTAGAAACGTCATCAATCTTGGAAATAACTTCACTATGATTCTGCTTGTTTTCTTTATCTAGTCCAACAAGTTTCTTAACACCAAAAATAACATCTTTAATTAGTTCTTCAGTTCTGTTCATAAAGCCTCTCTCTGGCTTCCTTTCGGATTTTTTTAGCCTCTTTAATAATCTTTGACTTTTTAGTTTTAGCTTCTAACTCTACAGTCTTGACTATCTCATCAGCTTTTTTATTGGCTTCATCAATTTTTTTAGATTTATATTCATTAACTTCCTGCTTAATCTTTTCTTTTTTAGTTTTCCTAAGCTCTTTGAGATGTTTAACTTCTGCAAGTTCTTTCTCTTTTTGGCACTCTAAAGCATGAATCTTATTCTTTTCATCAATGATAGCCTTTCCTGATAGTTTAACCACTGGTAGAACTGTACACCTGCACATTGGATGGATAGGTGGTGCTTTTAGATTGTCATAACTTACTTTTAACACTCCGCCATTTAAACCAATCAATTCATCACCTTTATTCAAAAAGTTAGCATCAACTCCTACCATTCGGTATTCTTTTTCCATGGCCAAACAAAACTCACAGGTTCTTTCATCCAAAGCAGCCATCCATTCTTTCATTTCAACAACCCCTGATTGCTTATAAGCCTCAACAGCACCGTAGTTATTAGCTCGGATAGTCTCAGTTCTAGCAATACTCTTGGCTCTTGCCAAATCATAGGATGTATAAACAGCACTCACTCGTTTGGTTAGGTCTGCAACGCTCTCATGATTTGATATACCGTCCATTAATGCCTTTCTTAAGTCATTGGCCGTAGTAGTGTTAATCTCATCAGCCAAAACTAAGTTATATCTTTTGATTTCCTCTAAGACTTCCTCAATAAACTTAAAATCTTCGGTTAAACCTAACAAAGCCATAGCCTCACCACCTGCCTGAGCAATTATCTTCTGCATTAAAGTATCAATAAACTCAACAAAAACTTTATTTTCAGCCTCAGTCTCGTAGATATAAGAATCTACACTCTTTGGCATACCCACTTTTAATCGGAATATAACTCTTTTTTCTTGGCCGCTCCAATAATCTTTCATTTTATTAGCAAACTCTACTTCTTGGACTTCTGACCTAGCCACCATGGACTTCCAAAAACCCTCTCGTTTATCAGTGCCAATCACTCCATACTCATCATTATCACCTTTTTTTTTACTCTTTACTCGGTCATCCTTGCCGTTATTCATAGTAATATAAAGCATTTCTTTTAAAGTTTTATCAACACCTTTAGCTTTAATCATTCTGAGTATCTTTCTACGTAAGATATCAGCGGTGGTAGTCTTGTGATGCACAATAATAGTCTCTTTTTTAACTGGACGTTTAGCAATCAGTGATTTTTTAGCTTTTTTATCATCTTTTTTACTATCATTGTCATCTTTATCATCATTTTTATTATTATTCATGCTATTAATCCTGTCATTTGGATCAACAATGTAAACCTCATCACCACCGTCAACTGGATCATACTCAATTAATGCTCGTTTCTCGTTTATAGATAGGACACTTCCCGCTTTAGTAAAGATATCCAAATTCATCTTTAAATTAGTAGGGGATGGATCTTTGAATCCAAAGTAATACTCTTCACCCCATTCAGGTGCAAAGAACTCATTTAAAAAGGCCACAAACTTTGACATCTTAGGCTTAATAACGTTGTCAAGCCACACAGCCTTGCCCTCAGCAGCGTTGGAACGGTTAACATCCTCAGTGATACCAATTATTGTAGGTGGAACTTGAAATATAGTGAAAATCTCATCCCGACTGAACTTCCTCAAATTAAGAAAATCCATGTCCTTTATACTTTGCTTTAAAACATCATCAACTTTAAGTCCTCCAGTCATGATGGCCATCTTATGAGCCTTATTAACTCCACCAAAAGAGTTTTCCCATTCGGTCTTTATTCGGTCAATATCTTTAGCCTTTATATTCTGTTCAGTGGTAAGAATAGTAGTAGGCATAGCATTGTTATAAAAAAAGTTTCTGTTCCATTTACTAGCAAACAAATCAGTATCATAAGCATAATCAGCCGCTTTCAAAGGACTTTTACCTCGGTAAGGATTAGTAGGATTAAACGTCTTAAAATGCACAACATCAGCAACAGGGTAGATATTACTGGACTTCATACCAGTTACTTTATACTCATAGCCACCAATATACTCACCATCAGTCTTAGGGGGTAAAATGTCAATGAAATCAGGTCTTAATAACCATAATTGTTTAACTCTGCCAACTTTATACTTCCACCAAAAAGCTTCACCACACAATTCCATATAAGACTGAGTAGCCTCAAAGAAATCATTTCTAGTAGTAAAAGGATTAATGCTATCAAGTATGTCCAACATTTCATGAGTCTCAACAATCTCAACTTTACCTCCACGCTTTCGGTATAAAACTAATTCAATTTTAGCAACCTCTTGAGCAATAGCCTTGACAGCAATATAAACCCATCCTCTCATAGCCTCAAGATAATCAGCGGTTTTCTTTTCAGGTGGTTCAGGCAACTCCATAACGTCCATGCGTTGTGACATTGGTGGGGCTTCTTTAACAACAGAAATAGTTGAAATCTTTGGCT
>CAZWVD010000101.1:0-2624 GCA_964636855.1 uncultured Gammaproteobacteria bacterium
CTCTCGTTGTATGTTTATGAACGCATACAGTATCAATTATTCCATTATCATAAAATGCTTTTGCTAAATATCCGAGACCTTGTTCTGTTGCGAGTACAATACTTCCTATCATAATATCTCAAAAGGCTTTGGGTCTTCATACTCAAGCACTAAGACTTTCTTAGCCACACGTTTTAATTCTGATAACATTTTCAACCACTCTTCATCTCCTAGATTATCTTGTATCATTTTCTTAATAGATACACAAAAAGCCCAATCAAAACTTTGGTCGTCATAAGGTATATTTTTTAAGTCCCCTATTATAAAAGTCTTTTTAGGATATTTTTTACGAGCCATTTCTATAAAGTCAGGACTAAAATCTATTCCAGTATAATTTTTAAATAATGGAGACCATCTACCATAGGCGCATCCAGCATCTAATACTTTTGCATCTTCTGGGATGTTATCTTGTAATAATTCACGATGTATTCTATTTATTTTTTCCCAACCTTGTTCGTGTATAACATACACAGAATAGTGTTCTGCAACAGCAGTATCTATTCTATCTTTCCAAAATTCTATTTTATCTACTCCTTTATTAGACATAATACTTGTTCACATTTATGCTTCATAAGATAACGACTTTTTACCCATTCGAAGTTTTTCTTAATAATCTCACGTCTTTCATCTTCATGTTCTAAATAATAATCAATTTTAATCCTTAGATCTCTGAAATTATCTTTTGCATAGGTAACTAGATAAGGATATTCTTCTTTAAGTCCAGGGACTTCTTGATGTATTAGAAATCCACCTCTACCTAGAGTTTCAACTACACGATTTGACCAATAATTTGGGGAATAATACGAGTCTCCAACTACTATTTTTGATTTAGAATAGAGTTTATTGAGTTCCATTCCACGTATTTCATCACTATCACACTTACCAAACCATTTAAAATTATAAAAAGGATCTAGACTTTGCATAAATTCCCTTCTTTGGGGGAAACATCCATTATCAGATCCTACAAATACAATATCATATTTAGTTTTTTCAAAAGGTAATAACACACATTCATCTTCAAATATACCTTGGCGTATAGTCTTATGATTTATACCTACTTCTTGCCATTTTTCATCATGTCCTCCATCAGTTGTGATAACTATATCTGCCTTAAATATAGGATTAGATTTTACTTGATGCTGACGAGAATAATCCCAATACAAATCAAATACCCAACATATACTTTTGATTCCAGTTTCTTTTAATTTGCTAAAGAAGTAATCATTGTGCATTCCATAACTTAGTTTCGTGTATAAAACAAAATCTGGTTGTTCTCTTTCTATAAGTTGTATCGTTTCTCTTGGTTGCCAAGTGGTTGGTACTCTGAATACCTCAACTCCAAGGCTCTCGAAAGACCTTGCGATGTATTCTTCATCATATAGTTTTTCAAATTTACCTATAATAACGCACTTGGTAATTTTCTCTTTTGACATTCTGGCGATTCTTTTAATTGTTTTAATAATTGTTCTCCATCAAACTTTCTCATTGGTAAGTCTGCAAGTAATTCATCATAATATGTTCCACCTTTGAATACTTTGTTCGGATCATACTTCTTATAACGTTCTGCTTTGCGTATACGATCTTCTTTATCCATTAATCCATAATGTAATAGATAAAATGGAGCATGCCATCCATACTTATATGCAAATGGAGGACCTAATCCACAATGTAAATTCTTCTTTAAGAACTGTAATCCATGTTCTGGCATATATTTATAGAATCTTATGTTCCAGAAGCGTTGTATTCCTGAGGAGTGAGCAAAATGTTCTTCGTCGTTATATAGATTTACTACGAGGAAGTAATAAGCTATTTCTCCTGTTTGAGTAAGTTTTATCGCTTCTTCTCGTGTAAAATTTGGAGAATAGACTTCGTCGGCGTCGATAGCACAGATCCAGTCGGCTTTAAGTTCCTCGCCTGCTCTTCTAAGTAAATCTGACTTAATACTTGGTTGGGAGATACCCCATTCACGATTATCTTCGTATTGTTTATATCTATATTTTTGGATAAGTTGTTTTGTTTTTTCATCTGCATTATTAGTTGCGATAATAGCATCATCGCAAAGACGTTTAAATTCTAAAAGACTTTTTTCCAAGTATTTCTCATTAGGTCCTACGACCATTATTCCTATAATTCTCATATAAATATATTCTTTGTGCCTTATATGCTTCGTCTTCTAACTTGTTATAAAACTTACTATCTACACTACATCTTATTAAAAACCATAAAGATATATACCATTTTCCTCTACATTGCTTTATATGCACTCTCTCGTGGACTAATATATCTTCTCGAACTTTATCTTTAGCACAATAAACTTTATCTCCCCAAGTCATTGCTACATCTCCCCAAAGTTTTCCTGTAATAAACCACCACCAAGGTTTAGATGTTATCAATTTCATATTTACTCTTTAAAAACTCTATTGTTTTAGTATCTTTTTCAATAGTATCTTTAATTGCATCAAGTTCTACTTGGTTCTGGTCTGGGAGAGTCTCACGATATTCTAATATACATTCATTTTTCCAAATGTTTCCTTGAATAGTCTCACACCATTTTTGCACAAATTCTGTTTTAGTCATTTTAATAT
>CAZWVD010000102.1:0-2530 GCA_964636855.1 uncultured Gammaproteobacteria bacterium
ACCGCTAGGTTGGATCTCAACAGCAGAGTTACTTTGATTAAACACAAAATCCATATCCGCTGCGGTTACTGTGTTTACTTTCCAAACATTACTAGAAGCGGTATCATCAATGATTAATTTACCTGTACCACTTAAGGTTAAGGTAGGTAAAATAATGTTTTTTGTAGTGCCAGCATTAGAAAAACGAACATTATTAGCAGCAGTTGCCAAAGTCGTATTAAATGCATTATTTACTATACTTCCAAATGTATTTCCATAAAAATCCCCCAATCTAAAACTTAAAGGGGTAGATAAGTTAGACACCTCAAAAGAAGTAGTGTTCGCATATAAATTAGTGGGCGCATTATATAACCCATAATTTTCAGCTCCACCACTGGCTTGCACACCTTTAGGTAAAGTGAAACTTAAAGAAAATATCTTTCCTGCGCTTCCATCTACCCTAAAAGCTTGTGCGGCAGTCCCGCTATACATAATACGTGAAAAATTTGCATTATTAGTCGTAAAACCTGCAACTCTAGAACTCAATGCCTGTGCATTCAAGCTCGTATCAGCGGCACCGGCAACATCCAAAACGGAAATCGTACTAAATGTCATAAAATTTGGAACCACATACACACTAGCAGCATTGTTCGTAAAACTCGTAAATGGTCTACCACTTAAACCCAAAGTGGTTAAATTATCCAAACCAGAAGCATAGCCAGTTGCACCCGTTGTATTGGTGACCGACTGATTACCTGATGCAACTTTTACAGAATCATAAGCAACTGCCGTATTGGTACCAGAACCACTACCTCTGATGATCCCCACATTAAAACTAGGGGCTGTAGAACCGGTTGTTTTACTAAATTGCAATGCAACAACCCCATAGGTTGCTCCACCAATATTAGAAGTAGCAGCCCCCATCACCCCCCCCATCCATACTGGAGAGTTCGCATTACCACTTAAAATAATATTACCATATGATCCAAAGTCTACAGCAGCATCAGCATTGATACCGTTACCACCTTCACCAAAGACACCTGCTATCCCACCAACCAAAAATCCACCATACAAAGAATTAAAACTGCCTGGGGACAAAATCACATCCCCAAAATTCACCACTTTACTTAAAGTAGCAGTACCTCTATATCCAAAAGTTTGCCCCACTATACCACCTAACAAATCAGTCCCTGTAATATTTCCATAATTAACACCGTTACTTAAAATATTATTATTAGGAACTCCAGAAATCTCACTACCAGTCATTGCGCCCACTAAACCGCCTACCGCATAAGCTTTTGGTGCAAAAACATTTCCACTATTTACCGCATTCGATAAGGTAGGACCAGACGCTATATGCCCCACAATACCACCGACAGCACCAACATACCCCGAACCACTATAGTTAATTGTAATATTTCCGGAATTACTTACATTACTAATAGAAGATAAAATAGAATGAGAAGAAACATCCCCTACTAACCCCCCTATATTCGAAGAACCAGACCCGGAAAAAGTTAAATTCAAATCCCCATAGTTACTAGAGTAGGAAATAATGGTCCCATTATTCATCCCACCAACCAAACCGCCCACCACCGTCACTGTGTTCCCTAAAATATCATTCACTATTTGTCCATAATTAGAAGAATATTCTATAATGCCAGCGGTACCTAAATTCGCCCCAAACACACCTGTGTTTGCAGAATAACCAACCAACCCACCAAATTGACCAGCAGCCCCTGCTATATGTATCGTCCCAAAATTACGTGAGGAAACAATTTTATAATTACGCGTATTTCCATACAAACCACCTGTATACCCAACCCCATAAATATGCCCCAAATTATCGATATGATCCAACAAAACGGCACCAACAGGGCCGGTATTATTAATCGTACCTGCTACTCCCCCAACACTCGTATTACCTCTAACTTCTACGTTCACAATGGAGTCAGAAATCACCAAATTCACAAAGTTAATAGGCGTATTATTACCAATATTCCCAAAAAGACCACCTACACCATGTGCTGCAGTAGAAGATAACCCCTGGATATTTAAATTTTTAATTACCCCGGAGGTTGCTCTTAATTCTCCCGCTATCAACCCTTGAGAGATTCCATATCCGGAACTTACGCCTAAAGAGGTAATAGATCCATTTGTAATAGTCAAGTTGTCAATATTTACTGAAGAACCATCAATATAACCTGCAAGCAATCCTATTAATGATGGCGAACCTGCAGTGACATTCACTGAAATATTATTCAAAGTTAGATTTTTCACAGTGGCATTCGTCATAAAACCAAACATACCAAAACTAGAAACCCCCGCATTTGAATAAGCACGATCTCCTATGGTTTTAAAATTACCATCAATTTGTCCAGTAAAACTATTAATAGGCGTTGCCCATGCTGTAATATTGCGTGCTAAAAATATATTATGCGTCGTATTCCCTGCATTAGAATCTGTCATAAACTTTGTACCATCTGCCGTACTGGCTAAAATCTCCCATCGCGTAACTGTAGGCCCTGACACAAAACTACTAAAAAATGTA
>CAZWVD010000103.1:0-2506 GCA_964636855.1 uncultured Gammaproteobacteria bacterium
TCATTGCGGAAGCTTTGACCTTCCCAGAAATTGATCATAAAAAGCTGCGCGAAATTACCCGTGATGTCATGGATCACACCGGTTTTCCTTTTCCTCGACGTCCAGAATTAGTCGAAGCCTATCGCCGTATTGCTGCCGGAAAAACCCATGCCTCGCTTGAACGCACCATCCGTTTAAAAGGCGTCCGTACCGATTCAGGTGTCGCCCCAATCACCGTCCTGACCAAGCCATATGCCTGCCCTGGTAAATGCGTTTACTGCCCAACCGAAGCTCGCATGCCAAAAAGCTATGTCGCCAGTGAACCTGCAGCAGCGCGTGCCTTGATGTTGCAATTCGATCCCTACGATCAAGTTGTGCAGCGCATCGGTGCCCTTGAGCGCAATGGTCACGAAGCCAAAAAAATTGAACTCATCGTCAAAGGGGGTACCTGGTCAGCCTATCCTTGGGATTATCGCGAATGGTTTATCAAACGTTGTTTCGATGCAGCGAATGATATCGGTACCGAAAACAAAACCGAGGCCCCGGACTTGAAAACCGCCCAAGACAAAAATGAAAATGCGGAATACCGCATGATCGGTATCACGATCGAGACTCGCCCGGACTGGATCAATCCACGCGAGGTCTTTCGTTTACGTGAACTCGGTGTCACTCGTGTTGAACTCGGTGTGCAGGCTTTAGATGATGAGATTCTAAATCTCACCAAACGCGGCCATGATGTCGCTGCCACTGTTCGTGCTACCTATCTCTTGAAACAAGTTGGCTTCAAAACCGATTATCATTTTCTTCCGGGTCAACCAGGCTCTTCTGTCGAAAAAGATATTTCGATGTTCCGCCAACTCTTCGAAGATCCACGTTTTTGCCCAGACATGGTCAAGATTTATCCCTGTGCCGTTCTCCCGAGTGCCGAACTCGCCGAATGGTTTAACAATGGAACCTTTAAACCACTCGAAGGCGAAGCCTTGATCGAAGCCTTGATTCAGATGCAAACCTATTTGCCACGGTATTGCCGTGTTTCACGTTTGATCCGCGACTTTCCATCAACCGAAATTATCGGTGGTAATCACGTGACTAATCTCCGTCAAACGGTCGAAGAGCGCATGCAAGCTCGCGGTATTCCCTGTGTCTGTTTGCGTTGTCGTGAAATCAGTCACAACACCAAACCCGCTGATCCAACGCCAACCTTTTTTGCCGATGAATACAAAAATGCTGGCGGTACGGAATACTTTTTATCTTTTGAAGACCCAGCCCGCACCGTGGTCTACAGCTTCTTGCGTCTTCGTCTTCCAAATACCGAGCACGTTGAACTCGATCCAAAAACGCAAAACATGTCACAAGAGATCGCCCAGCTTTTTCCAGAACTTGAACAGGTCGCTTTTGTGCGCGAGCTTCATACCTACGGCCAAGCCTTGTCGCTCATGCAGCAACGCGAAGGCGCCAGTCAGCATAAAGGCTTTGGTCAACGCTTGATGCTTGAAGCTGAACGCATGGCTACCAAAGCAGGATATAAAAAACTAGCCGTCATAAGTGGTATTGGCGTGCGTGGCTACTATCAAAAAATCGGATATCACAAACAGGGGACATATATGATGAAAGACCTGGAACACAAGGTCTAAACCCGCTATCCTTGCCACATATGATCGACCTCTCTTGGGAATATGAGTTTAAAGGCGCAAAAGCCAATTGGTTTGTTGGTGGTATCTTTACGGTCGTCGCCATTTTTCTTGCCTTCATCTTGCCGCTCATCTTGCAGCCAAGCATCCCAGAAAATCCAATAACCGTCACCGGAGTCGTGACCGAATTACAGTCCGATGGCGACATGTTTCATCCGGTCGTGGCCTATACGGTCAATGGAAAACAACAACAATATGTTTCGTCGATTGGCTCAAGTCGTCCTGCCTTTAAAAAAGGCGATCAACCTGAGCTGATTGTGAATGCGCAAGCTCCTGAGCAAGCTATCCTCAAGGCAGATCCAGATCTTGCGGCTGCAATAAGTGTTTTGCGCATCCTCGCTTTTGTCTTTGGCGCCATCGGCCTCACCGTTCTCATGTTGATGATCAAAGGAGTGGATGAAAAAGTGGTAAGTCGTATCGGAGGTTTGCTTGGTGCATTGTCCTTTGGTATTCCAGCCACCCTCGCATATCCATTGTTGTATCTCGCCTTTTTGAGTCGCCCAAATTTTCTGTTTGCACAAAGTGATCCATTTGATATTGGTCCCTGGTATATCATGGTCATCTTCACCGTCTTAGGAGTAATAACCACTGTTGGGACTCTCGTTCTCTATCGCTATCAAGCCAAAACCGGCAAAGACGGTTGGTCATGGTCCTGGCAATCAAAATAAAAAAAATCGCTTGCCCTTGATGCAAGCGATTTTTTATCGGTGTTTAGGTCTTTTGTTGTGGAAACTCTCGATCTGGTCGAACTTTTTTGACGAGCTCCAACCATTGATAGGTCGGTAAATTGCGATCATAGGCCTTGCTATTCAGATACACCGTCGTAAATTGACTGC